>CAZZMY010000045.1:8446-9802 GCA_964655385.1 uncultured Akkermansia sp. | reverse complement strand
CTGCTCGATGTGCGGACCGCAGTTCTGCTCGATGAAGATCACCGAGGACGTGCGGAAATATGCCGCCGAGCAGGGGATGAAGCAGGAGGAAGCTTTGGAAAAGGGGATGAAAGAGAAGTCGAAAGAGTTTGTCCGCCAAGGGGCGAAGGTTTACGCAAACGTCTAATAATTAGTATTTAATGTGGCAGATAAATTCCGATTTGAATGTATGCAAAAAACAAATACATTGCATGCATGAAACAGATCACCATTCGAAAAGTATCGGATCGGGGATTGGCTTTGGCGCGGCGTTTAGCCAAAGAACAAGATCTTCCCCTGAACGAGGTTTTACGGAATGCGGTGGAAAAGGGACTCGGAGTGGCACGCAGCAACGGTTTGGAGATCTATGCTGGTGACTCTGATTTTGGTCCCGAATGGGATCGTTATCTGGAAAAAGATCTCAACCGAATCGATCAGGAGATGTGGCGTTGAGAATCATGCTCGATACCAGCGCCTACAGTCAGTGGCGCAGAATGGGTTTGTGGGATGAGACCATTCGCCTCGCCTCCATGGTATTTGTTCCGACGATCGTTTTGGGTGAGTTACAGGCCGGTTTTCGTATGGGCAAGGCCTCCATCGAAAATCAGGCAAAACTCTCTCGATTCCTGGGCGAGCAGGTGGTGCAGGTCGTCGGCCCCGGAGAGGCCACGGCAGAGATTTATGGGGATTTTTTTGCGCACCTCTACAAGCAGGGAACACCTCTGCCGACAAATGACATCTGGATCGGTGCGCTCTCCTATGAACACAAGGCGGTGCTCTTGACGATGGACCGGCACTTTTCCCGACTTCCGCAAGTGCCCCTTGCGCCGATGGGGGATTGATTATTTTCCCTTGGCCACGATGGCGGAAAAAAGTTTTGGTGGCACAGGCATGACGGAAAGGCGGGATTGGCGGAGGAGCAGTAGTTCGGAGAACTTTTTGTCAGCTTTGAGTTGATCGAGCGTCACCGGAGAGGAAAAAGCGCGCACCGCCCCGAGCATGACCGAGGTCCAATCCTCGCCTTTCGGGGACGTGGGATCGGGAAAAGCTGTTTTTAAGACCTTGGCCAGTCCGACCACCGCCCGCTCATCGACGCTGTGATAATAGAGAACGGAATCCCCAAGATTCATCTGGCGAAGAAAGTTCCGGGCCTGGTAGTTGCGCACTCCGTCCCAGACGACTTTCCTTTCCTGAAAAAAACGGGAGAAGGGGTAAGTGGAGGGTTCCTGTTTTACGAGCCAGTGGTTCATGTAAGGGACATTGATAGGTCAAACGAGGAGGAAGATGAAGATTAAGATGAGGAAATGGGATATCGGATATGGAATATTGGATATGGGA
>CAZZMY010000045.1:6460-8346 GCA_964655385.1 uncultured Akkermansia sp. | reverse complement strand
CGGGTGCGGAAGGCGGGGGGTAAGGTCTCGAAGTGCGTCTTTGCCGGAGTGGGTAAGACGGATGAGGAGATCGAGGTAGGACTGCGTTATGGGGTGAAGGCTTTTCACGTCGAGAGCGAGGAGGAACTGGAGCGGATCGCCTTCGTTGCGGGTCGCAAGAAGGGGCGCCGGGCTCCCGTTTCCTTGCGGGTGAATCCCGATGTCGAGGCCGGTGGTCATGCCAAGATCACGACGGGAACTTACGCCAATAAGTTCGGTATTCCGTACGAATTGGTCGCGGCAGTCTACCGTCGGTATGCCGGGGACCGGCGGCTGAAGCTCGTCGGCATCCAGATGCACATTGGATCCCAGATCACCCGATCGGCTCCTTTCAGGGCTGCGGTGCGCAAGATGATTCCTTTGGTGGAACGTTTGCGGGATCGGTACGGGTTGGGGTATTTCGATCTCGGGGGCGGGGTGGGGATTGTCTATGAGGATGCGCTGGCCAGCGGCCGGGACGGATGGTGGAAGAGTTCCAAGGGAGAGCGGGCCATGACCTTGGCCGAGTATGCCACCTCAATCATCCCCATGTTGCGCACGCTGAAAATGGAAATTCTGCTCGAGCCGGGGCGGTTCCTCGTGGGAAATGCGGGCGTGCTGGTAGCGGAGGTGCTTTACCGCAAGCAGACGGGCAGAAAGCATTTTACCGTGATCGATGCCGGGATGAACGATCTGGTGCGGCCTGCGATGTACGAGGCCTACCATCAGATCGAGCCGGTCGGGAGGCCGCGCCCCGGAGCGATTGCAACCGATGTGGTGGGTCCGGTGTGCGAGTCCGGGGACGTGTTTGGTCATGACCGCTCCCTTGCTCCGCTGGAGCGCGGGGACCGGGTGGCGATTCTCAGCGCCGGGGCGTACGGTTTCTCTATGGCTTCCAGCTACAATACGCGTCCGCGTCCGGCAGAGGTTTTGGTGTCCGGACCCAAGGCCAAGGTGATCCGCAAGCGGGAGACCGTGGCGGATCTTTGGCGCGGGGAGACGAAGTCATGAGTCGTGCCGTAAGGTTTCTGAAGCTGGAGGGAGCGGGGAACGACTTTCTCGGTTTTGATGGCCGTCGGGGGGGACTGGGTCTGACCCGGGAAAGGATTGCCAACTGGTGCAACCGACAACGTGGCGCCGGGGCGGACGGGGTGTTGGTGGTGGAGAAGCCTCGAGGTCGGGGAGCGGATTTCCGGATGCGGTATTACAATGCCGATGGGGGCGAGGCGGAGATGTGCGGGAATGGAGCGCGCTGTTTTGCCTTATTGGTGCGGGAAACAACAGGTTGGCGAGGGAAGTCGATCCGGGTTGAGACCAAGGCCGGACCCGTGGTCTTAGAAATTGTGGGTAAGGAGGTACGCGTTTCCATGTCCGATCCGGGTCTGCCGAGATTGGGCAAGGAGATCACGGCAGCAGGAAGGCGGGTGAACTTGGATTTCATCAACACCGGGGTACCGCATGCCGTGGAGTTCGTCCGCTCGGTAGACGGGGTGGAGGTGGAGAAGAACGGCCGGGCGATCCGCTATCACACGGCCTTTGCCCCGGCGGGGACCAACGTGAACTTTGTGGCGGTGGGAAGCGGGAGCCGTCTGGAGGTGCGAACCTATGAGCGCGGAGTGGAGGGGGAGACGCTGGCTTGCGGCACCGGGGTGGTGGCCTCCTCGATTCTGGCTTCGATTCGTCGGGGGATGAGGCCGCCGGTGAAGGTCCGGACCCGCGGCGGGGATGTTCTACGGGTCGATTTCACCATGGAGAACGGCCGACCGCGGAAAGTTACGCTCCAAGGGCCGGCCCGGATCGTTTATGAAGGAGTCTTCCATGTTTGAAGGAACCTACACCGCGCTGGTCACCCCCTTCCGTAACGGGCA
>CAZZMY010000045.1:0-6360 GCA_964655385.1 uncultured Akkermansia sp. | reverse complement strand
CTGCTTCTGGTGGCGCCGTACTACAACAAGCCGAGTCCGGAGGGCATGTATCAGCATTTCCGGGCGATTGCCGCGGCGGTCGACCTCCCGATCATGCTCTACAGTGTCCCAGGAAGGTGCGGAGTGGAGATCACGGTGGAAACGATTGGTCGCTTGGCCAAGGACTGTCCCAACGTGCGGGCGATCAAGGAGGCAGGGGGCAAGCCGGAGCGGGTGGAGGCCATCCGCCAGGCGGTGCCGGCGGGATTCGAGATTTTGAGCGGAGACGACAGCATGACCGTGGAGTTCATGAAGCGGAGTGCGGTGGGGGTGGTCAGCGTGGCCTCGAACCTGATTCCGGCCGAGGTGAAGGCACTGGTGGATGCGGCGGCACGGAAGGATTGGAAAAAGGCGGAGGAGTTGAGCGAGAAGTATGCCGGAGTCTTCCGGGATCTTTTCATTGAAAGCAATCCCGGGCCGGTAAAAGCGGCGATGGCGGCCAAGGGTTGGTTGACGGATGAGTTACGATTGCCTTTGGTGCCGATCACTGAAGGGAGTCGGGAGAAGCTTTTCCGTACTTTGAAGGAAGCGGGATTGGCCTAATCTTGCGTTGGGTAATTTATGGCAACCAAACTCACCATGATCGGAGCCAAGGGGCGGATGGGGCAGGCGATTCTCAAGCTGGCCCGATGCGACAAGAATTTTGAGGTGGTGGGAGAGGCCGATCACGGGGATGACCTGGCGAAGGCGGTGGCCAAGGCGCAGGTGGTGGTGGATTTCAGCCATCGTTCGGCCACGGAGGCTGTGCTCAAGCAGGTGCGGGCGGTGAAGGCCGCCTATGTCTGTGGTACCACCGGCCACACCGAGGCCGAGCAGGGTCTGATCGGGGAGGCGGCACACCACATTCCCCTCATCCATTCGCCTAATTTCTCGCTGGGCGTGAATCTGCTTTTCTACCTGACGGCGCAGGCGGCCAAGGCTTTGCCGGAGGGATTTGATCCGGAAGTAATCGAAATTCATCACCGATTAAAGAAGGATGCGCCCAGCGGCACCGCCAAGCGGTTGGTGGAGATTTTGGCCGAGGCCCGACGGTCGAAGCCCGAGATTGTGGCGCGGCACGGGCGATCAGGGGAGCCGGGGGAGCGGACGGAGGATGAGATTGGCGTGCATGCGGTCCGGGGCGGGGACGTGGTGGGCGATCACACGGTGCTGCTGGCGGGCGAGGGGGAGAGGATCGAGCTGACACATCGGGCGAGCACGCGGGATGTCTTTGCCGTGGGGGCGTTGCGGGCGGCGAGGTGGTTGGTGGGTAAGCCGGCCAAGATGTACCAGATGGTCGACGTGCTTGGTTTGAGTTGATGCGGGTGGGGATCGGTCTGGGATCGAACGTGGGAGACCGTTCCAACGAACTGGCTGGGGCAAGGAGACGGTTGAGAAGCCTGGATCCCGGGGCCCGATTTTCCTCCGAATATGAGACGGACCCGGTGGGGTGCGCTCCCGGAACACCCGGCTTTCGCAATCAAGCGGCGGAGATCCGTTGGGGTGGTTCGTTGGAAAATCTTTTGCAGTTGCTACAGGACTATGAGCGGGGGCGGGGGAGAAAAACGGTGAGGGGCATCAACGAGTCGAGACCCCTGGATATGGATATCCTTTACGCGGACGACCGGAGGGTTCGGACAACTCGGTTGGACGTTCCCCATCCGAGGATGAGCGAGAGGCGATTTGTGATGGAGCCGTTGGCCGAGATCTGTCCGGCGCGGAAAATTCCCGGTTTGCCGGGAACGGTGGGCGAGTCGGCTCGGTGGTTGGGGGCGAAAGGGGGCACTGCATGTCGTCGGATCGTTTGACCCCGGAGCAGTTACGGAAATGGCCAAAGGGAAAGTTCCTCTTGGCGTTGACGGCTTATGACTATCCGATGGCGAGGATCCTGGATGAATCGGGAACGGATTTGATCCACGTAGGGGACAGTCTGGGGATGGTGGTGTTGGGGTTGCCGGACACCACCGGGGTGACGATGGCTGACATGGTGAGAGCGACGGAGGCGGTGGCCCGGGGTCGGAAAAGGGCGATGCTTTCGGTGGATCTGCCGACGGGGAGTTATAAAACTCCGGAGAGTTGCGTGAAGAATTCCAGGATTCTCATCGCAGCGGGAGCGGATGCGGTGAAGCCCGAGGGTGGGAAAGATATCTACCCCCAACTGGAGGCACTGCAGAAAGCCGGCATTCCGTGGATCGGACATTTGGGGATGTTGCCGCAGCATGTGAAGACGGAGGGAGGGTATAAACGAAAGGGGAAGAGCGAGGAGGAGGTAAGGCAGATCTTGGAAGAGGCCAAGGAGTTGGAGGAAAGAGGGGCCTGTGCCATGGTGTTGGAGTTGGTCACGCCGGAAGCGGCGGCGAAGGTGACGGAGGCGCTATCGATTCCGACGATTGGCATTGGGGCGGGGAAGGGAACGACGGGTCAGATTCGCGTGACCCACGATCTGTTGGGGCTGACACCCTGGTTCAAACCGGGCTTTGTGAAGGAGGATTTGGGTTTTTCCGAAAAGATCGGCGCGATGGTGGCGGGGCTTAAGAAGATCGGGCGCGGCGGGCCTGAATAAAGGAGCGGACGGCCAAAGCGATATAGGCGAGAGATAGGACGGCATTGATGGCTTGGGTGACAATGGCGGCGGGGCGCTCGGCGGTGTGATTGAAAACGGACGGGAGGCGGCCGAAGGAGCGGGCAGTTCCGGCAAAAGCCAAGAGGGCAATCAGGACGGCGGCGTGCATGACATGCTTGCGGAGATTTTCCTTTTTGGCGGCGAAACCAAGGAGCAGAAAGACGAGACCGAACCCTGCGGGGATCAAAGCGGTATGGTGGGTGGAACCGGTAAGAACGAAGCCGGCCAGACCAAGGAGAATGTAGGCGAGGGAGAAACCGATGGTGATATTGGACATAAGACAAGGATGGGGGGATCAGGCGGTGGAGGAAAGACGGATTCCCGGCGGGGGGACTTGGCACAGGATGCGAAGTGCGGGAAGATACACGAAGGCCGGCTTAGCTCAGTGGTAGAGCAGCGGTTTTGTAAACCGCTGGTCGTCGGTTCAAATCCGACAGCCGGCTCGATTATGGCCTGTTTGAGGATGGTGAATTCGCGGTGCTCTTTTGTGGTCTCTTTGACGTTTTGCATTGGGAGGGGATAAAAGCGGAATTAGAAGTTTCTCCCCCAGACCAGTTTTTATTCCTCGAAAAATACTTTTTGGACTTGGATGAAGTGATCGCCCGATAAGCTTTGGAATTCACCGGCTGAGGCTGGTTTGTTTATGGGGCAAGGGAAGATTAAAAGAGGTCAGATCAAGCGGGTGTCGAAAAATCTCGCCTACCTCACATGACCTCATTTCGGTGAATCAAAAAGATCTGTTGACACGAATCAGGTTACTTTTTACACCTAACATTATGAAAAACACCCTCCGTATGGCGGTTCTAACAGTAATCACTTTGGCCTCCTCCCTGGCCATGGCTGATTCCGGTTCCAAGGGAAGCAGCAAAGACGCCGTGGCTGATCCGCTCTTGGCTGTGCCGGACATCTTGTTTGTCCGCCCTATCGGCTTGGCGGGTAGCGCCTTGGGCTTCGCCGCCTTTGTGGTGAGCTCGCCCTTCACGGCGATGGCCGAATGTGTCGACGAATCTTGGGATACCCTCGTGGTGACCCCCGGTGAGTGGACCTTCGTCCGTAGCTTGGGTGATTTCGGCGACTAAGCTGACATTTCCGTAAGTTTCATGCAAAGGGCGATCCGCAAGGATCGCCCTTTGTGCTTTTAGGAATGGAACCAGGGAGGTTGTCCCTAACCGCCCGTATTAAGTTCGGGCTGTTGGGGACCACGGCCCCTACCAGTGAACCAGCTTTAAAGTTTTAAGCATCGGACTTACGTATTTTCTGATCGGCCCGCCGTGACGTCGGGTCCTATCGTGGTTCCTGTGCTTGGTTATTACTCGCATGACCTGAGTCCCTTCCTGATTCAGTTCGGGCAGGGGTGGGGGATTCGTTACTATGGACTAGCGTACGTTCTTGGTTTTCTGGCGTGGTACCATGGTCTCAAGTGGTTTCGCGGAAAGGGGTGGTCTCAACTCACTGACACGCAGATTTCGGAACTTCTTTTTTATACGGTACTGGGAGTCCTGGTGGGAGGCCGTCTGGGTTATTGCCTCCTTTATGATTGGTCGGAAACCCTACGCAACCCCATCAGTATTGTTTCCTTCTGGAACGGGGGCATCCGGGGGATGGCGAGTCATGGGGGAATCGTCGGGGCCTTGATCGGTTTTTTGCTTTGGGCCCGGAAGAGCAAGGTCGACGGTTGGGCGGTCTCTGATAATGCGGCGGTTTTGGCCCCGGTGGGAATCTTTTTGGGACGAATCGCCAATTTCATCAACGGGGAACTATGGGGAAGGGTGAGTCAGGTTCCCTGGGCGGTGATCTTCCCGGATGCCGCTTTGAAAGAGCCCCGCCATCCCTCACAAATCTACGAAGCCATCGGCGAGGGTTTGGTTCTCGGCCTCACCATGTTTTGGCTCCGATCCAAAAACCCGAAACCCAGCGGACAGGTGACCGGTGCCTTCTTTGTGGTGTATGGAACGATCCGAATCGGGTTGGAGTATTTCCGGGAACCGGACGCCGGGGATCCCCTTTGGATGGGGTTAAGCCGTGGCCAGTGGTTCTCTGTGGCCCTGATGCTGGTGGGTCTGGGGATATGGGGGAGGAGAAGAGGCTGGAGGCTAAAGGCTGGAGGCTGAAGGGATCTGATTCCGGGATATCGGATGTAGAAAATGCGGAAGAGGTTGGAGGGGATGGTTTAGAACTTGATCATGACGTGGCGGGGGACGGTGTAGTCCTCCAGCGCAAAGACCGAAAGATCTTTGCCGTATCCGGAACGCTTGAGCCCGCCGTGGGGCATTTCGTTGACCAGCATGAAGTGGGTGTTCACCCAGGTGCAACCGTAACGCAGGGCTGCGGCCACCTTCATTCCTTTGGCCAGATCGCGCGTCCAGACGGAGGAAGAAAGTCCGTATTCCGATTCGTTCGCCCAGCGGATGGCCTCCTCAGTCGTTTTAAACTTGGTGACGGACACCACTGGACCGAAGACCTCTTGTTGGACGATCTCGTCCTCCTGATGGGCTCCAGAGAGTAGCGTGGGTTGGAAAAAGAAGCCTTTGCCGGGGGCGACGGATCCGCCCGCGACGGCCTTAATGTGTTTGTGCTCGGTCGCTCGGGCCACATAGCCCCGGACGCGGTCGCGATGGGTCGAGGTGATCAGCGGGCCTAGTTCATTGTCCTCGTCCTTGGCCTTGTTGTACTTGAGTGAGGAGATGGCTTTTCCAAGTTCCAAAACCAACTCATCATGCACTTTCGGCCCAGCATAGACACGGCAAGCGGCGGTGCAGTCTTGGCCGGCGTTGTAGAAGCCGAATTTACGGACTGCGGAGACCAGCTCCTCCACATCAGCATCGTCAAAGACAATGACCGGTGCCTTGCCGCCAAGTTCCAGATGGGTGCGTTTGATGTTAGCCGCGGCGGCTCCCAAGACTTTGGTTCCGGTGGAGATGCTACCGGTCAAAGAGACCATGCGAATCAGGGGATGGGAGATTAAGGCCTGCCCGGTGGTGGAGCCGCGGCCGGTGAGGAGATTGACCACGCCGGAGGGGAAAAGGTCGGCCAGGGTTCGGCCGAGATGAAGGGCCGTGAGGGGAGTGAATTCCGAGGCTTTCAGGACGATGGTGTTCCCCGCGGCCAAGGCGGGAGCCAGTTTCCAGGCTGCCATCATCAGCGGATAGTTCCACGGGGCGATGGAACCGATCACCCCCACGGGATCCCGTCGAAGCATGGAGGTGTGGCCTGCCATATACTCTCCGGCGGAGGGGCCGGTGGTGCAGCGGGCGGCCCCGGCAAAAAAACGGAAGCAGTCCGATACGGCCGGAATTTCATCGGCGAGAAAGGCGTGGCGAGGTTTACCGCAGTTGCGGCATTCCAGGTCGGCATAGGTCTCGGCTTCCGCTTCGATTCGGTCCGCCAGCTTCAGCAAAAGAGAGGAGCGTTCGGCGGGGGTGGTATGTCCCCAGGTGGTAAAAGCCTTTTCGGCGGCGTGGGCGGCCAGGTCGACCTGTTTGAGCGAGGCTTCGGGGACCCGGACAAAAATCTCCCCGGTCCGGGGGTCGATGACAGCTTGGGGCTCTCCCTCCCCGGCAACGAGTTTGCCGCCTATAAGGAGGCGTGTCTCCAAAGCCTGAGGCGTCTTAGGCACGTGGGTATCCTACGGAGGGAATGGCCGGATTGCCAAGGTGGGGAAAGGGGAGCCGGAGACGGGGATTGAACCCGTGACCCTCTGTTTACGAAACAGATGCTCT
>CAZZMY010000044.1:8507-10716 GCA_964655385.1 uncultured Akkermansia sp. | reverse complement strand
TCCATTCCCATCACCAATGGCCCCACCTTGGCCCGACTCTCCCCGCGCGGAAAAAAAATTGCTCGTCTGATGATTCGCCGCTTTTTTCGCAACGGTCGGGAGTTTGGACTGCTCTAAGCTTTGAGGAGAAAGCGGGCGGCCTCGTTCACATCTTTGTCCCCCCGACCTGAGAGATTCACCAAAAGGATCTGATCCTTTTTCATTTTGGGAGCCTCCTTCATGGCGAAAGCCACCGCATGCGCTGTCTCCAATGCCGGTAAGATCCCCTCGATTTTGCCCAAGGTCGAAAACGCCGCCAGCGCCTCGTCATCGGTGGCATAAGTGTACTCGGCCCGACCGATCTCCTTTAAATGACAATGCTCCGGACCCACGGCGGCATAATCTAATCCGGCGGAAACGGAATGCGTCAGCTCAATCTGGCCATCCGCATTCTGCAGAAGGAAAGACTTGGATCCCTGGAGCACTCCCAGCTTTCCGCCTTGGAACCGCGCGGCATGCCGGCCCGGCTTGATGCCCTCGCCGCCAGCCTCCACACCGACCAGACGAACTTTCGGGTCGTTCAGAAATGCATAGAAGATACCGATGGCATTGCTCCCGCCGCCCACGCAGGCGCAGATCACGTCAGGTAGCTTTTCCTCCCTCTCCATCAGCTGCCCCCGGGCTTCTTCACCCATCACCTTGTGAAACTCCCTCACCATGTAAGGGTAGGGATGGGCCCCATAGGCCGTTCCGAGCACATAGTGGGTGGTGCGAACATTCGTCACCCAGTCGCGCATCGCCTCGTTGACTGCCTCCTTGAGCGTCTTTTGACCCGCGGTGACTCCCACCACCTTGGCTCCCAATAATCGCATGCGCGTCACATTCAAGGCCTGACGGCGCATGTCCTCCTCCCCCATGTAAATGATGCACTCCATTCCGTAGCGGGCCGCCATGGTGGCCGTGGCCACTCCATGCTGACCGGCACCCGTCTCCGCGATGATGCGCTTCTTTCCCATGCGCCGGGCCAGAATCACCTGCCCCAGAGCGTTGTTGATTTTGTGGGCGCCGGTGTGCAGCAGATCCTCCCGTTTTAGATAAATCTTTGCCCCGCCGCATTGTTGGGTGAGTCGTTCGGCAAAATAAAGGGGCGTCGGCCGCCCGGTGAAATCCCGTCGCATTTCCTTGAGCTCATGCTGGAAGGCGGGATCCTTTTGCGCTTTGGCGAATTCCGCCGCCAACTCCTCCAAAGGGGCCACCAGCGTCTCCGGAACATACCTCCCCCCGTACTCCCCAAAATGACCCGAGGCATCTGGTTGAGGACTTAAAAAAGCCGTTTTCACTGGGTTTGACACTACCCCAAAAACTCGCCCAAAGAAACCCTCCCCCTATCCTTGGGTAACTTAAGCTTTAAGCTTCTTAAGGGCTTGGGCCGGATCCCCATCCCGCATGAGGGATTCCCCGATCAGAAAACAGTGGATCCCTTGCTCCACAACGTATTTTACATCCTCCTTGGTGCGAATCCCGCTCTCACTGATTCCCAGACAGTCGGCCGGAATCTCCGGGGCCAGCTCCTCCGTGGTTTTCAGGCTGACCTCAAAGGAGTGGAGGTTCCGGTTGTTGATACCAATGATCTCGGCTTCAATCTCCAACGCCCGGTCCATTTCCCGCAGATCATGCACCTCCACCAGGACATCCGACTGCAGGGTCCGGCCCAATTCGTACAATCTCTTAAGCTCCTCATCGGTTAACGCCGCCACAATCAGCAAAAAGGCATCCGCTCCGGAGGCCACACTTTCGTAAACCTGCGCCTCCGTAAGAATAAAGTCCTTCCGCAAGACCGGAACCTTCACCTCCGACCTGACCTTCACCAAGTCGTCCAAACAGCCTTTAAAATATTCCTGGTCCGTCAGGACAGAAATCGCTCCCGCCCCCCCTTGTTCATAGAGCTTGGCCTGAGCCACGGGATCATAATTTCCCGCGATCGTTCCCGCCGTGGGGGAGGCGGCCTTGCACTCCGCGATCACCGTGATCACCCCCGGTTGATGGAGGCTCCGGCGAAAACCGCGAAACTCGTCACGCTGTAACGCCTGCCTTCGCAACTCGCTCTTTTTTCCCTCCATCGCCTCGGCCTCTTTCCGCTTGTTGGCCAAAATGGCCGCCAGTTTATCCCTCCCTGTGCTCATTCCTCATCCTCCTCCATCGGGCCCGTCCGTTTTTTCCCTTTGAGAAA
>CAZZMY010000044.1:0-8407 GCA_964655385.1 uncultured Akkermansia sp. | reverse complement strand
GAATCGGTCGTATTCACCCCCTGCCCCCCGTGGCCTCCCGCGCGAAACACATCCACCCGGATATCCTTCTCCGGAATCTCAATCTCCTGTTCCTCATCCGGCTCGGGAACAATCTCGGCTGAGGCAAACGAAGTCTGCCTTTTCCCTTGGGCATTAAAGGGGGAAATCCGCACCAGGCGATGCACGCCTCGCTCCGCCTTCAGATAGCCGTAGGCGTTTTCCCCGATGATCCGAAGCATCGCGTTTTTGATTCCCGCCTCCTCTCCCGAGAGAATATCGAGGATCTCCAATTTGAAACCCCGCCGCTCCGCCCACCTTTGGTACATTCTCATCAAAATATTGGCCCAATCACAGGCTTCCGTCCCTCCCGCACCAGCATTCAAACTGAGGATCGCATTCCGGCGGTCATCGGGCTGGGAGAGGATGAATTGTACCTCCGTCTGATCCAACATCTCCAGCGCTTGGGCCACTTCCTTGGCATACTCCGATTGGGCCGTCGGACTTCCATCCTCTTCCGCCAACTCCTGATGCACCGGGAGGTCGCCGATTTTTCTCTCCAGCTCCCTCATTTGATCGAGCTTTTTTCGGATGCCGTTGGCCTCAGCCGCAACTTTCTGTGCCTTCGTGGAATCATTCCAGAAGTCGGGGGCCGACATCCGCCCCTCGAAATCCTTCAGCTGGGTTTCCAGTTTGGCCGGGTCAAAGAAACCTCCGTAATTCCCGCAAGCGGGAATCCACGGAGGTGAGATCGACTGTTTCAGCTGGCAAACTCATAAAATAGAACTCTGCCCTGTTCCGAAAGCACGCTCAAGCGACATCCCGCCGCGCCACCAAGCCAACCAAGACTAGGCCGCAGGACAGCCAGACCGGCCAATGGCCCCAGCGGGTAAAAAACGTGGGCTGTGGATTCGCCATCTCGATCTCCCCCAGAATGAATCCCGGTTCCCGCACCGAACCCGTTTTTTCATCCCGTAATTCGGACAGGATCACTCCCTTGGGACTGACCAAGGCTGTCACCCCATCGTTGGTGGCTCGCAGGAGTGGAAGTCGCACCTCAATGGCCCGCAATCGTGCGTTCTCCAAATGTTGTCTCGAACCGGCCGAACTTCCGAACCATGCGTCGTTCGTCAGATTGACCAAAAGGTGGGGCAGTTGCTGAGCCGCGTTGCGCACCACCTCAGGCACAGAATCCTCAAAACAGATCAAGGGCGCGATTCTTACTGCACTCCCCTGCAATTCCAATATCCCGACTTTTTTTCCGGCCGTCAGGTCGCCTCCCGGGGGGACCAATTTACGCAACCAGGGGAAAACTCCAGCCAGCGGCACATACTCGCCCATGATGACGAGATGCTTTTTGTCGTACACGGATGGCGTTTGCCCCTCCGGCCCAGTAAACAAAATAGCACAATTGAAAGTTTCCGGCCCACGAATATCCAAGGATCCCGTGAGGAGCGATCGGGCACCCATGCGCCGGGCATTTTGGATGGCTTTCTGAAATTCGGGTTCCTCCCGCCACCCCGTGCCGGCCAGACTTTCCGGCCAAACAAGCAAGTCCACCGGATTTTTTCCTGCTAGGGCAATCTCCGACCACCGGGTCAACTCCTCCGCCACCCGGATCATTTTGGCCGATTTCCATGGATCTTGGGGAACCGCTGGCTGAATGGCCGCATAGGTCAAGGACTGAAGAGGCGGGGCGGACGGCCGGAGTACCGCGCGAGCCCCGTAGACCATCGTCATGCCCAAGACAAAAACACCGGCCGTAAAGTCCCAGCGGGGTCTCCATCTTTGGGCTCCGCGGATTTCCAACTCAAAGCGGCGGGCGGTCAGGGTCAGGGTTAAAGAGCCCATGACCACCACCCAAGAAACCAACAAAGCTCCACCCAAGTCGGCGATTTGGGTCAAAACCACGAGATTTCCCTGGGACACCCCGATCGTGTTCCACCCAAAACCGCTAAAAACCGTTCCCCGCAGCCATTCCGTCAACACCCAGGCCGAGGCCCCGATCACCGCATGAAAAATATTCCCCGCGCTGGTCATCGGACCGGACTCCTGGCCCACCATGCGAACCCAGATCACCAACCACAGGGCAGGGTAGATCGCCATGTAACAACAAAGGGCCATCCAACCCGCCACGGTCACCGTAGTCAGCCAACTAAAGGTGGTTAAAAAGTGAGTCACCCCGGCGAACCAACCAAGAACGCAACTGGCGCGCAAATCGGGTTTTTGTCTCTGTCCGTAAAAGGCCATAGGAATCAAAGCCAACCACCCGGCTAAAGGCTGACTGAAAGGGGCAAACCCCATCGTCAGACCCAGACCGGTCAAACCGGCACAAATCCATCCCATCGTGGGAATCCCAAACATGCCCTGTTTTCGTTCCCCAGGCAGTCCGAGTCAACGCCCGCTCAAGCTTGTCGGAAGGCAACCCCTGCTCTTACCTCTAGGGATGATTCCCGTCCGCGTGCGAGAGGCCCTCTGGAAATTTTTCCTCATCTGGGCGGGGGTGGGTCTGCTGGCCGTCACCTTCCGCCTGACTCCCGCATGGGCGCAATCTCTTCCCCTGCCCCGGGCACTCAACTCCTTCATCTCTCTCTGCCTCCGTTATGGGGATTTTGTCTCCATGATCCTCGCTGCAAGCCACGTGTATTTTTCTGCGGTGGATCGGCTGGGCCTACGACTTGCCCGATGGACGGCGGCAGTCATCCTGATCTCTTCCGCCGCTTTGGAATCTTTTGGCACGCTCACCGGAATTCCCTTTGGCTCCTATTTCTACACGGACGCGTTTGGGCCACGGATCGCCGGCATTCTTCCCTTGGCCATTCCCCTGGCTTGGTTCGCTGTGGTGGCAGGAGCCAACCTGAGCCTCAGCCAATATTGGCTCCAGTCCTCCCGGGCTCCGGTCGCAATTGCCACCGGGGTGGTTGCCTTGCTCTTCGATTTTCTCATGGAGCCTTTTGCCTATGCCATTCGCGGCTACTGGCACTGGGCGGATCACGTGGTTCCCCCACAAAACTATTTTTCCTGGTTCATTTTCAGTGCCCTGCTGGCCTGGGTCACCCCGGTCTACGCCCCCCCCGCACGCCAAGCCGACCCGCGTCCCGCCATCACGCTGGGAATCATGACCGGGCTTTTTATTGCCGCACGCATCGCCCACGGCATCTGAGCCGGGAGGCCGAACTTAGGCCCGACCGGCGCGCACGTTCCACCAGACTCCCAGCCCACGCCAAAGCTTGCTACCTAAGGACAGGGAGTGGCGACGGGCAAACACGTCGTATCCAGAAGCCTCGATCGGATCCAGAATTCCGGCGTAGAGCGCCCGCATCAACCAGGTAGCCAACTGGGGTCCCCCGGGAGGCAATTGACGAATGCCGGGCTCCGCCAAGAGATACTGCTTTCGCGCCCGGTTCACCTGAAACTCCATAAATTCTCGCCAGCGACCCGAGGGTCTTCCCGCCAAGATCTCCTCTCTCTGAACCCCAAACTCTTTCCGCTCGTCGGCAGGAAGATAAATTCTTCCCGCTCGGGCATCCTCGGCCACATCCCGAAGAATATTGGTCAATTGCATACCTCTCCCCAGATCCACCGCACGAGGTTCGGCGGCCTGATCCTCCAAACCAAATACCCGCATCATCATCAACCCGACCGTTCCCGCCACCCGGTAACAATAAAGGTCCAACTCCTCCCAGTTTTGCAACTCTACGGGACCCACATCCCCGGCCACGCCGACAGTCAGATCCTCAAACCAGCGGCGTTGCAGCCTCTTCCTTTGGATCGTATCACGAAACGCCGGCATCCACTCCTCACCCCGGGCATCCCCCCCGCTGCCAAAAGCCCTTGCCAAAACCTCCTCCGCCACATCGGGCCTCACTGACTCCCCGCGCGCTGCAGCGCGATCGACCACATCATCAATGGTTCGGCAGCAGGCATAGACCGCATAGCTATCCCGCCGCACCTCATCCGGCAGGACGTGCGAGGCAAAATAAAAGGTCTTGGCATGTTCCCGGGTCACCTCCCGGGCAGCGGAAAAGGAGAAATCCAGAGAGTCGGGTCGGGGGAAAACCAACGGACTACACGCTCACCCGAACGGATTGACGCACCCATTGAATGGCTTGGGTAATCGCTTCCTGCTCGTGGGCCTCTAGGTGGGAACGCAATAAACGATCTGTGGCTTCCTGAAACAACTGCGCACAACGATCCTGCATCGCCGCCAAGGCTCCGGATTTCCGCAAAAGATCCTGCACCTTGGAGATGGAGGCCTCATTGCGAGAAGGCGCATGGAGACACATCTGCAGGAACGAACGGTCCGTTTCCTCCAGACGCTCATAGGCCTCCCGGACCAGCAGGGTCTTCTTTCCTTCCAAAAGATCGGTGGGCAGGAGCTGATCCCGACCATCGAGGTGGGAGAACTCCAAAAGGTCGTTTTGGATCTGGAAAGCGAGACCGAGAGGCTCCATCACCGAAGCCAAATCCTCTGCTTTTTCCGGGGTGGCTCCCGCTAAAATAGCGGCCAAGACGCAGGGCGCCTCGAAGGTGTAGCGGGTGGTTTTCAGGAAATAGGTGCGCTCAATGTCCTCCCGGGTCACCCGGCTGATATCGCGCGAACCCAACAGAATGTCGAAAATTTCTCCCACCCCAGTATCCGTCACATAGGAAAGAAACTTTTTCAGGGCTTGCGACTCTTCTTTCTCCCCCAACGACCCCTGCTGCAGGGTCTCCATGGCCAAAGCAAAAAATAGATCCCCCACCACCAAAGCCACCCCCTGGCCCGTACGCTCCGCATCGCTGAGCCGGCCCTGTCTTTGTTCCACCAGTTTATGAAAGGTGGGTAGCCCTCGACGCTTTTCCGATCGATCAATCAAATCGTCATGCACCAGAACAAAGGCATGGAGCAACTCGAGGGAGATGGCGGCCTGCAGGAGCGACTTATCCTTCAGAGCTTTGCGACCTCCGAGCGCCCGATAAGTCAGAAGAAACAAGAGCGGACGGATTCGCTTCCCCTTCCGGCCGACATATTCGCACATGTCGAAGAAAACCGCCTCAAAGAGATCTCCATAGTCATACCGCTCCTTTTGCCGATGGAAAAAAGCCTGCAACTCTTGCTCCAGCAGGGAGGGCATGCTTTCCATATCCGAAAGAGAGGAGTGGGTTTTCATGGAAATAATTTCAAGGGAACATCAGGCAACGACAAATAGAAAAGAGGGAGTTATTCAGATCGTGTATTCGCTTCCTTGCGGACGCTGGGATTTGGGGACGATTTTTAAGGCAGCGTGCTCGGCGAACACCAGGTGATGAGAGGGCACACTTTTTGTGAGAAACACCCCGCCACCGATGGTGCTCCCCTCTCCCACTACGGTTTCGCCCCCCAAAATGGTGGCCCCGGGATAGATCGTCACCCGATCCTCAATCGTGGGATGCCTCTTTCTGCCCCGCAAGGTTTCTGCTCCCGTGACCGAACGCGCTCCCAAGGTAACCCCGTGATAAATTCTAACTTCTTTTCCGATCTGGGTGGTTTCTCCAATGACCACCCCGGTTCCATGATCGATGAAAAAGGAAGGGCCCAGGATGGCCCCGGGATGGATATCGATCCCCGTACGACTATGGGCCCACTCGGTCATCATCCGGGGAAAAAGCGGCACACCCAAAAGATGCAACTCGTGGGCCATGCGTTGGACCGCGATGGCCTCGACACCCGGATAGGCCAGAAGGATCTCCTCCACGTTTCGGGCCGCGGGATCCCCGGCCAAAACCGCTTCCACATCCGTTTTGAGGATGGCCCGGACAGCGGGTAGTCTTTCCAAAAAGGACCTTACTTTTCCCTCCGCGGACTCCCCGGCAGAGGTTTTCCCCGTCAGGCTTTTACTCACCTCGCGCGTGAGCGCTTTCTCCACGGAGCCAAGCAGGGCCGTGATCGCGGGCCCCAGCTCCTTGCCCTCCAAATCATCGCCCTCATAGAAGCCTGGGAAAAGAAGATGCAACAGATCCTCCGTGATCGCGGCGACGGCAGCTTTGGAGGGGAGTTGGGCACCCCCCAAATGATTGATGGCCGCCAGTTCGGCATACGAACGGACCATCTCGGCGGCTAATGGGTGATGTTGGCTCAAGAATATATCCTATGGGAAAGCCCGCCCCGGATCAACCGGCCCGGCAGCGTTTTTGTTGGGCGAAACGGCTTTCCGATGGCTCAATGGCGGAGTGATTCCGGAAGTTTTTACCCCCGACTCCCTCCCCCCGCTTCCCCGGGGTCGGGCCCGCTATGGGGTTCTGGGCCACCCCATCGCCCACTCCCTCTCCCCTATTCTGCATCACGCCGGATTTTCCGCCTTGGGACTGGATGCCGAATATCTTCGCATCGAAGTCGCTTCGAAGGATTTAGCTGCCGCCATTTCCCGTCTGAAAAAGGCGGGTTTTCAAGGATGGAACTGTACCCTGCCCCACAAGAATTCCATGTTCCACCTGGTGGACCGGGTGGATTCTTCTGCCGCGGATGCGAAATCCGTCAACACCGTGCGCGTCGACGCAGACCAGCTGCACGGCTTTAGCACCGATGCCCTGGGCTGGCGGGCCGCCATCGATGAGACCTGGAAAATCGACCTCGGGAAAAGTCGGATTCTTATCTTGGGCTGCGGCGGAGTCGGCCAAACCCTGGCCAGACATCTGGCCAAAATCGGATGCTGTTCCCTCGTTCTGGTCAACCGGGATCCCCAACGGGCGGAAAAGCTCGTGCAGGAACTTGATCCGCTGGCCATCGGACGGTTTTCCCTTCGTACGGTGGCATGGAAATCCAAAGAGCTCGACATGGCCCTGCAGGAAACAGACCTTTTGGTCCAAGGCACCAGTCTGGGATTGAAAGACGAGGACCCCCTGCCGATCGACCCAGCCAAACTCACCCGAGGCACGAAAGTTTACGACACCGTCTATCGCAAGGAGCTTACCCCCTTGGTAAAGACCGCGAGGAAACTCGGCTATGAAGCGCAGGACGGACTGGGGATGCTTCTGCACCAAGGAGCACTCTCTTTCACGATTTGGACAGGCCAAAAGGCACCGATTGAGAAAATGCGAAAAGCCCTTCTCCAGGCTGCGGGACGTCATCCGTGAGCCTTTCCCTGATCCTTTCTGCGGCCGTTTTTGTTTTGGGCGCTTGCGTCGGATCTTTTCTCAACGTTTGCATCTTACGGATTCCCCTAGGCCAATCCATCGTTCGCCCTTGGTCCCGCTGCTCGGCTTGCGGTCTGGAAATTCCCGGCTTTCTGAACCTTCCTATCTTGGGCTACGTCCTACTTCGCGGACGCGCGCGCTGCTGTGGTGCCCATTTGGATCCGCGCTATCCGGTGGTGGAGTTGGGGACGGCCATAGTTTTCACCGCTCTTTGGCAGATTTATCCCCCTTCTCTTTTCGGAGTCTACGCCTGTCTCACCGCTGGCCTGATCGTCGCCTCCGGAATCGATTTGGATTATCTGGTCATCCCCGACAGCCTCACCGTCGGAGGTGTCATCGCAGGCATTTGTGCCAGCTATCTTTTGCCAGAACTCCACCATACCCAGAACCCAACAGACGGAATGATCCAAGCAGTTTTGGGAGCCTCGGTTGGGGGGGGCATCCTTTGGATCACCGCTAGGGTGGCCTCTTGGCTTTTGCAGAAGGAGGCCATGGGAATCGGCGATGCCAAGCTTTTGGCTGCCTTGGGATCTTTTTTGGGGTGGCCGAGCATTCCCTTCATCCTGGTGATCTCATCGTTTTTGGGAACGGTTGTGGGAGTGGCGATAATCAAAAGCCGGAAAAGAAAGCTCGGAATAAAAATTCCCTACGGCCCCTATCTGGCATTGGCCGCAGTCCTATGGTTGCTTGCTGGAAAGTGGATGATCCAATTATTTTTCTCAAAAATATCTTATGAATAAGATTTTTAAAAAATGCATATATCATTGGAATGCATGTATATATAAAACCATGATACCCTGTCTTGTTGCTAACAAACACCGCTAGACAGAGTCGACAGTAAGCATCCCAAGACCCTTTATATAGGGATGCAAAGGGCGTCTCATACAACCTGTGGTATTCTTTCTGTTTGCATATTAGCTCTTTCCGCAAGCCAATCCCTAGCTGAATCACCCTCAGCCGTTTCAATTCAATCGGATGGTTCGTTGGTATTTTTTGATTCGAGCGGAGGCGTGGCCGACCTTGTGAAACAAGGAACCCCTCGTCAGGCCGTGAATTGCGACGGACAATCCTTAAACGTCAGCTACGGCTCCAACTCTGCGGGCAAGAAAACCATCCTGGTTAGCCTACCAAAAACCTCCACTGCCCCAGCGGTTTTCACTTTATCCGACATGAATGTATCCGTCCCTCCCGGTTCGGCCCTTCGCATCACTTTGAACGCCGCCAACCAACCCGACCGGATGGAGGGAGCCCCCGC
>CAZZMY010000043.1:0-10804 GCA_964655385.1 uncultured Akkermansia sp. | reverse complement strand
TCCTGGATACCTTGGGGATTGGGGATTTCCGGGTGAGGGTGGGTTTGCGGGATCCCTCTTCGGACAAATATGTGGGTTCCAAAGAGGGGTGGGACAAGGCGGAGAGGGCTGTGAAGGAGGCAGCCAGGAAACTGGGGGTTCAGACGAGCGAGGAACCCGGCGAGGCCGCGTTTTATGGTCCGAAGATCGATTTTGTGGTCAAGGATGTCATCGGACGGGAATGGCAGTTGGGAACCGTCCAGGTGGACTACAATTTGCCTGAGCGATTTGACCTAACCTACACGGGAGCGGACAACCAGAAGCATCGTCCCGTGATGATCCATCGGGCTCCCTTTGGTTCGTTGGAGCGTTTTACCGGGGTATTGATCGAGCATTTCCGCGGGGCCTTTCCGGTTTGGTTGGCCCCGGAGCAGGCCAGATTCCTGCCGGTCAACGACCAGATGGTGGCCTATGCCGAAAAATGCGCGGAAGAATTCAAAGCTGTTGGGCTACGAGTCTCGGTGGACAAAAAGGGCGACAAGCTGGGGGCCCAAATCCGGCGCGGGCAGTTGGAAAAAGTCCCTTTTCTGTTGGTCTGTGGAAATCGTGAGGCGGAGGCAGGACAGGTGGCCGTGCGGAGTAGAGAAAAGGGGGATGAGGGGGCGCAGGATACCACCGCTGTCAAAGAGAGGATTCTTCTGCTGACTAAAAGTCGGCGATAACACATTCGAGCCTAAGCCGAATCGCGCAATACAGATAAGTCCCGACCTCTGGGCGGCCTGAATGTCGCGCAGGCAATCGGGAAGTTGGACCCTACCTAGCCCCTTAGCTCCGGCTTTTGCCTGCCAAGAAAATGAATGGTGTTGGTGAGGTGAACCTCTATTATTCGATGTACTTAAGTGAGTGCACGCGAATTTCCCGCGAATCCTCCCGGCCTATGGGGATCTGTTTCTGCAGATCTATGGAATGACTGGTCGTGGCAGTTACGGAACAGAATTCAAAACCTGGAACAGCTTGAAGCCCGACTTCCGTTAACGCCTGAAGAGAGGGCGGGAACAATTCTGGCCGGTAAAAAGCTGGCCTTGGGAATCACGCCGCATTTTTTCAATTTGATGGATCGAAACGACCCGGATTGTCCTATCCGGCGGCAAGTGGTGCCGCGGATCGAAGAATCCAATACGGCACCTGATGAGATGCTGGACCCGTGCGGAGAGGACTCCCATATGCCAGTCCCCGGATTGGTCCATCGTTATCCGGACCGTGTCCTGCTTTTGGTCACCGACCGATGCGCCTCCTACTGCCGTTACTGCACCCGGAGTCGGGTGGTCAGCGGGGCGGGAGAACAGGAACTGACCATCGATTTGGAAGGGGCTTTTGCTTACCTCAAGAAGCATCCGGAAGTTCGGGACGTCCTTATTTCCGGCGGGGATCCGCTTCTTCTTTCGGATGCGAAGCTGGATCAGATTCTTTCCCGACTGAGGGAAATTCCATCTGTCGAATTCGTTCGGATTGGTTCGCGCATTCCTATTTTCCTGCCCCAAAGAATCACCCCTGAGCTTCTGGCCATCTTTAGAAAACATCAGCCTCTCTGGATCAGTATTCACTCCAACCATCCCAAAGAGATTACTCAAGAGGTGAAGGCAGCCCTGGGTCAATTGGCGGATGCCGGGATTCCGCTGGGAAATCAAAGCGTGCTGCTACGCGGGGTGAATGATCAGGCGGATATCCTGAAGGAACTTTTTCATAAGCTGCTGCTTTGTCGCGTGCGTCCATATTATCTCTATCAGTGTGACCTGATTCAGGGGTCTGCCCACCTACGGACAACGATCCGGGAGGGTCAGGATTTGATGGAGCGGTTGCGGGGATACACCACCGGATATGCGGTGCCTACCTATGTGGTGGATGGTCCGGGAGGTGGAGGCAAGATTCCGATCGGTCCTAGCTATATCGTGGGGATGGCAGATGACCGCGTCATCCTGAAGAATTATCGGGGCGATGTGTACGAGTACCCGGAGATCAGTCACAGCACTGTGTCTGACCTGCGAGGTTGACTGAATCCAGCCTTGGCGTTGTCCGACTCCGGTCGGGTATTCGATCCCGTGCCCTGGAGGGGCACCCATGGATCCTGAGCCATGAGATCGTCAAAACACCCAACAAGGAGCGGGGCGGTCAGGCGGTGGTCGGTCGCGGCCCCAAAGGGGAATTACTCGGAACAGGATTTTACCGGGAGGGGGCCAGGGTGGCTTGGCGTAGATTTCGGCAGGAGATCGGGGATTTTGACCAAGCGTATGTCCGGGAAGCTCTGAAAACAGCATTCTCCCGCCGAAAGAAGAGACCTGCTACCAGGCTTGTTTGGTCTGAAGCGGACGGACTTCCAGGCCTCGTCCTCGATCAGTATGACAGACATCTTGTCGCCCAAGTCATCACGGAAGGCATGGAAAAGCATTGGGGCTTGGTTTCGCAGAGCATTCAGGAAGTGCTTCGACCGGAGGGCATCTGGGTCCGGAGGGATGCGCCGGGTCGCAAACAGGAGGGCATGGAAAGTCTGCCTGGGCATGCGATTGGAAATATTCCCGAAGAACCTGTATGGGTGGAAATCGCCGGTCTCGAGGTTCCGGTGGACCTACGGGGCGGGCAGAAGACTGGAACTTATCTGGACCAGCAGGAGAACTACGAGCTCGTTGCCTCTCAGACTCAAGGAAGGAGGGTGCTTGACCTTTTTTGCCACAACGGCGGTTTCTCCCTCAGGGCAGCCCAAGCTGGGGCGGAGGATGTGACTGCAGTAGACAGCTCCCAGTCCTCTTTAGCCTTGGGGCGGCAAGCGGCACAGCGGCACCGCCTGAAAGTGAAATGGGTGGAGGAGGATGTTTCTCGGTTTCTTCGGGGTGCTCGAAAGGGGGAGTATGGCGTGGTGATATTGGATCCACCGGGAATGGTGAAGGGTCGGGAAGCTATGGAGGCCGGATTGCGGGCGATGGGAGAACTCCATCGACAAGCCCTGCGGGTTCTACACTCCGGGGGTTTGCTAGCCTCGTTTTCTTGCTCGCACCGCGTCGGGAGGAGTGAATTGTTAGAGATGGTGAAACGTGTGGCTCATGAGGAGAAGCGAGGATTACGGCAGGTTGCGCTTTTGGGGCAATCTTCCGACCACCCGATCGATCTTTTCTTTCCGGAAAGCGAATACCTCACGGGCCTGCTTTTGGAGGTTGAGTGAAGCGCATATTATTTATTCTTCTCCTTGGAGTGGGGTCCTTGCACGCCGGGGATCTGATTCAGCCCAAGAATTGTGACGGAAAGATCGTCACATTGAATCCGGAAGGAAAAATCACTGTGGTGATGGCCAGTAGCCAGCCTTTGGCGGAGACAACGCGTGAGTTCGGTCGGGCGATGTATCCTTGGCAGGGGCTGGATGATTTTCGGGTGATCGTGGTGGTCGACTTGCGGAAATCGCTCGGAACCCTCTTTAAAGGGTGGACGGTGGGAAAAATGAAAGCCGATCTAAATGAGGAGGGAGAGACTCTACAGCCATGGTTTCGGGCCCGGGGCAATAAGAACAATCCTCGAGAGGTGCTCTGCGCCATTCCCGACTTTGATGGTAAAACCTCAGAATCGTTGGGATGGGGTTCGGATGATCGCAAAATGAAAGTCACTCTTTTCGGTAAAGATGGGAAGATGATCTGGTCCTCCAAGGACCTTTCCACCAGTTTCGAGGTGACTCGAAGGTTAACGGAACTGCTTGGCCCTCCCGCTCCCAGACCACCTGATGCGGGCCCCAAAAAAAGTAAAATTCTCTTACGGCGCTCATGAAAAGCCCTGAAGGCCTCTTTTGTGTGGGGGTGGATCATCACACCACACCTCTGGCTGTCCGTGAATCCTTGGTGGCTTTGGCAGGTGACCGTTTGACCCCTCATTTGATTGAACACGGTGGAGCGGAGGAGGTGGTGGTTCTAAGCACCTGTAATCGGGTGGAAATCTATGGACGTTCGGAATTTCGCGGTCCGGAGATCGTGGAAATCCTGAGGCGCGCCATGCCTCACAATCTGGGATCCGCCTGGCAAAAGGCCCGGGGTGTATACTTGCACGAGGGGATTGCCTGCTGGCGCCATTTGGCCGAAGTGGCCACAGGTCTTCGCTCCATGGTCATGGGGGAGGGGGAGATTCTGGCCCAAGTCCGAACCGCTTATCAGAGTTCCCGGGAGTTGGGCGGAACCAGAAAGGGGATGCATATCCTGTTTCAGTCATGTCTTCGGGCAGCTCGTGCAGCAAGAAAGATGGCGGGTTTTGGGCGGGGAGATCCTTCGGTGGGACGCTGTGCCGCCGAGGTCACCTCCAAAATTCTCCCGTTTCCCGAGTCTGTCAGAATCATGATCCTGGGATCGGGCCATACCGCGCGAAGTTTTGCCCTCGCGGCCAGGGATCGTGGAATGAAAAACTGTTTGATTTCGTCTCGCTCGACAGAAAGGGCACTGCAGCTGGCCCAAGAGCTGAAGGGAGACTGCGTCGCATGGGAACATTGGGCCTCCATGGCTCCTTCCATGACGATGCTGGTCTCGGCATTAAGCGGGGGAGAACTTCCCTGGGAATCCCGACAACCCCTTCCGGAATTACGACTGATCGTGGACCTAGGAGTTCCCCGAACCTTGACCCGTTTACGACAAGCCAATCCCCATGCTTTCTCCTTGGATCTTGAGGAATTAGCCAAACAAAGCGCAGTCCAGCCTGAAGCCTTGGGATCCATTCACCGAGCGGAGGAAATCCTAAGGAAACACGAAAGTCTCTATGCCTGGGGTCGGTCCCCCGAAGGGGAAGAGACCTTGGTAGAAAAGGAATGAAACTGCGGCTGGGGACCCGAGGAAGCCCCCTGGCACTGCAGCAGGCCAAGACTGTAGAGGGAATGATCCACCAGGCCTCACCCGGGGTGCTCGTGGAGCTGGTCGTCGTGAAAACCTCGGGGGATGAGAGGTCGGAGTTTGGTGACCAAGCCCCTGAGCAGGTGGGTGAATTTAGCTCGGCCCTGGAGAAGGAACTTACCCAGGAAAGGGTTGATCTGGTGGTGCATAGCGCAAAGGACCTTCCCACCCAAATTCCCGAGGGACTGGTGGTCGAGGCCTATCCGGAGAGAGTCGATCCGCGTGATGTGTTACTGGTGAGATCGGGCCATTCGTTTCAACCAAAATCCGGTGCTGTGGTGGGAACGGGTAGCCCCAGACGGGAGATGCTTTGGAAGAGTCGATGGCCTGAGAGCCAATCCCATCCCATCCGGGGAAATGTGGACCGAAGGATGCAGCGGCTCCTGCGTGAAGGCACTTGGTGGGGTATTCTTTTGGCCGCAGCCGGAGTCGACAGGCTCGGCGGCGTGACGGCGGGGTTGGCCATGGAGCGTCTTGGCGTGGAATGGATGACGCCCGCACCAGGGCAGGGAGCTTTGGCGGTGGAGTGCCGGAAAGATGACCTTCCAATTCGTGAGATTCTGCGAAAACTTGATCAACCCAAAGTGAGAGCCTGTGTGACCTCGGAGAAGGGCTTTTTACAAAAATGGGGTGGCGGGTGTTCTGAATCCCTCGGTGCGTTTGCCCAAATCCGATCCAACGGAACGTTACATCTTCAGGTGGCAGTTCCGGGACCCCACGGTGGCGTCAGGAGGGGGCAAATGGAAGGTCCCATCACTGAACCCGGGCTTTTGGGCGTTCGTCTCGCGGAGGAAATGCAACGTGGGTAGGCAGGGAAAGGTTTGGATTGTGGGCGCAGGCCCGGGTGATCCGGGTCTCATCACATTGCGGGGACGCCAAGTGCTGCAACAGGCTGATGTCGTCTTATTTGATCGGCTGGTGAATCCGGCGATCCTCCTTTGGGCTCGGGAAGGTGCAGACCTATGGGATGTCGGTAAAGTGCCCGGCGGTCGTAGAACGGAGCAGGAAACCATATGTCGGCTTTTATCGCAAAAGGCCAACAAGGGTTTGTCCGTGGTAAGACTCAAAGGAGGGGATCCATTTGTCTTCGGACGGGGTGGCGAAGAGGCCATCTGGCTGGCCCAAAAGAATATTCCCTTTGAGGTGGTACCCGGCGTCACCTCAGGCGTCAGCGTCCCGGCGGCGGTAGGGATTCCCGTTACCCATCGGGGGGTCAGTACCGAAGTCGCCTTTCAAATCGGCGCCAAGGCGAGGGGCTCGATTGAGGGAAAAACCTTGGTGGGCTACATGTCCGTCGAGGGGTTAAAACCTTTTCTTCAGGAGGCCATCGAGTGTGGATTCACCAAGAACTCACCCGTCGCGATGATTCAAAACGGCACATTGCCGAGTCAGAAAACCCTTTTCTCTTCTGTCGGAAAGTTGTTGCAAGAATCGAAAAGGCCGAGAATTCAGTCACCGGCCATCGTCGTGGTTGGCGATGTGGTTTCACTTCGTCACCAGATCGGTAGACAATCCAAGGGGAGACTTTCCGGAAAAAGGGTGATCCTGACCGTAAGCTTCGCCCTAGCCAAGGGATGGCGGGAAGTGTTTGAAGCGGAGGGGGCGGAAGTTTGGGAGATTCCGATGACCCGGATTCAAGAAAGCCCTATCCGTAAAAGTTGGGAGAAGAATCTCATGCAAGCGGATTGGATTGCCTTAACCAGTGGAGCGGGAGTTCGTGCGCTGATTCATGCCGTGGTGGATATTCGTAAACTTGCCGAAAAGAAAATTGCCGTGGTGGGGCCATCCACTGCACAGATTTGCCGACAGCACGGACTGGGCGTGGATTTTGTCGGGCCGGGGCCAGGTGCGATCTCCTTGGCCAAGCATTGGCCAGGAGCGAAACATGAGAAAGTCCTGCACTGCACCGGAAGTGCCGAAGAGGGTGTTTTGCTTCGTTCCCTCAAGAAGCGGGGGTTTTCAGCGAAACGATGCGTCATGTATCAAAATACCACTCCCGCTAAACCGCCGAGGGCAGTTATGGATCATCTGCAAAGAGAGGGTGCGGATTGGATCGTTTTTGCCAGCGGCACAGCGGCCGAAAGGTTTCTGCGCCTTATGGGCAGATGGTGGGCCCGTCAAATCAGGGCGGCGGTGATTGGGGAATCCACCGCAGCGACAGCCCGCCGGTCCGGTTGGTGGGTGGTGGCTAAGGCGAAAGATCTTTCGGCACGGGCGGTTTTATCCGCCATGTTGAAGTCGGGATGAATCTTTCGTCTGAACAAGTTATGGAAGAGGGTCACCTGGCTTTGGCGATGGGCGAGATGGAGCAAGCGGCCGAACATTATCGGAAAGCCACTGAGCTGGACCCGAGTTGTGCGGATGGCTGGCAATCCCTGGGCATGGCCCTGGTGAAGTTGGAAAAGCTGGACGAAGCCATCCTCTCGTTGGAGAAACTGATCCAACTACGTCCCAAGGATCAGCTGGCTTATAGCAGTCTCTCCCTAGCACTGGGCAGGGCGGGAAAGATCAAGGAAGCGGAGGAAATGGCGGCCAAGGCGAAAGTCGCAGGTTGGGGTGGAGATCCGACCAAGGTTGGTCATTAAGCCAATCAACGGTGGCTGATTTTTCGACTATGGACCTGAATTTTGTCCTTCAGGGGAACCACCGGGCCGCCAACCACCAAGGCTTTATGATAGGCATCCAGGGCCTGCTGCGTTTGGCCTAAGGTGGCGTACACATCCCCCGAATGTTCCAACAAGGTGGGGTCATCAGGAACTAGCCGCAGCGCCTCCTCCAGAAGCGGCTTGGCCTCCTGGGGGTGACCTAAGCGGTAAAGAGCCCAAGCTTGGCTATCAAGGTAAGCGGGATTTCCCGGAGAGAGTTCCAGGGCTTTCTCAATCAAGGCCAAGGCCTCCCGCAAATTTTGACCCCGCTCCGCCCACATGTAACCGAGATAGTTCAGGGAGGGATGGTGGCCAGGATTTAACTGTAAGGCCCGTTTCAAGGCGGCTTCAGACCGTGTGGGTTGGCCTGCCTGCTCGCTGGCCGAACCGTATTCGTAGTAAAAGCCGGCATCCAGAACTTCCGGGCGATTTTGCGCCAACCGTTCCACCTTCGCAAAAGTGGCGGCGGCCTCAGCCATTCGGCTTTGCGCTTTTTCCGCCAAGCCTTGCACCAGGAGGAGTTGAATGGAGTCCGGGTAAAACGCGGCCCCTTGCTCGATCGTGCGAAAGGCCCTGCGCGGCTGGTTTTGCTTTAATTGCAGCAGGGCTAGACGGAGAAAATCCGTCAAAGCGGGGGGGTGGGCGGCGTGAAGGGCCAGCACCCTGTAAATCTCCGCGCGGGCGGAGAGATTCAATTCCTCATATAAATTGGCCAAGACCGGATAGAGGTTGGCGCGGCCTGGTTTGATCGATTCCACTTTTTGCAAAGTACCTGTGGCTTCTTGGGTCAGGCCACTCAGCAGTTGCACGGCCGCCAATTGTTCCAATACCCCACCCTCCTCCACCTTCTCCTCCTGAAAATTCCCTAGATATCGCAAAGCCGTCGGTAGGTCATCTGCGGCCAAGGCAATTTCCGCCGCCCGCAAGGTAACCCCCGATATGCCCGGGTCTAAATCCGCCGCCCGTATGAAAGCCGGAAGAATGGAGGCCGCCACCTCGCGTTGTGATTTTCTGGAAAGAAGTGCACTGGAACGCAGTAGTCCTTCCGCCACCCGGGCAATCCGCTCGGGGTCCTCCACATTCCACCCCGCCAGGGCTGTCAGGGCATCCCGTTGGGCAAGGACCGCTGCTTCTCCATGCTTTTGCGCGATCCAAGCAAGACAGAGAAGCGTGCAGCGTTCGGGCTCATCGGCCGCTGCAGAGGGGAGCGACTGCAAAACCTGCAACGCTTCGGAGGACCGTCCTAGATCCAGCAAAGTGGCCGCTTTGGCTAGGGCTGCCTGACGGGAAGAGGGGTCAGATTCGAGCGCCTTGGTATAGGCCTGATAGGCGGCTTCACTCTGACCGAGGACATCGGCACGTCGCCCATCAGCAAAATGCAAGGCAGCATCCACCCGGTCGTTGCGGACCGGCTCGGCGGCGAAAACCCCCGTGGAGACGAAAAGCAGGGCGACCAGCGCCCGGGCTTTAGGTCTTGTAACGGAGACGCTTCTTATGGCGGTTCGCGCGACTACGCTTGCGGCGCTTGTGCTTCGCGATTTTTGATTTCCGCTTTTTCTTGATGGAACCCATGCCTGCATCGTGGCGAGGCAAGACTTAGGTGACAACTTTATTCAGCGGGTATTCGATGATTCCTTCCGCCCCCAAAACCTTGAGACGGGGAATCAGGGTACGGACCACTTTTTCCTCCATCACGGTCTCCACCGCCACCCAGCCCTCCCGGGCCAAGGGTGAGATGGTGGGATCGCGGAGGGATGATAGTGCGGTGCTGACCGAGTGCAGACAACGCCGGGGAACATTCATCTTTAATCCGACCAGATCCCTGGCGCGGAGCGCACCCTCCAGCAGCATGGCCAGGGTATTGATCCGGATTTTGTCGGCGGGGCGCGTCCAAACTTTTCGGTTGGCGATCAGTTGGGGATAGGACTCGAGGATGGTGTCCAAAATGCGCAGACCGTTGGCGGCCAGGGAGGATCCTGTCTCGGTGATGTCCACCACCGCATCAGCCAACTCAGGAACCTTCACTTCGGTGGCTCCCCAAGAAAACTCAACCTTGGCCTTGATCTTGTGTTTCGCAAGATACTGACGGACCAAGCCCACCGCCTCGGTGGCAATGCGTTTTCCTTTCAACTGGGAGGGGCGACGGATCGGAGACCGGTTGGGCACCGCCACGACCCAACGGGCGGGTTGAGCCGTGGCCTTGCTGAAGCGCAGGGTGGAAACAACATGCACCTTGGCACGTGTCTCCTGGATCCAATCGCTACCGGTTAACCCCAAATCCAGGAACCCATCCTGTACATACGCGGCGATTTCCTGGGCACGTAAAAGCCGAACCTCAAAGTTCGGGTCATCGATTGCCGGCCGGTAGGTACGGGAACTGCGGGCAATGGAGTATCCCGCCTTTCGGAAAAGCTCAAGAGTCGCTTCCTGAAGACTTCCGGAGGGAAGCCCAATACGGAGAGGTTTCATAGAGTCGTAATCGTAGAGACCAAATCCCCCACACTCAATCCTGCTTCACGCGACTGTTTCACCTCTGCGTGTGGGGAAATAGCTGATTTAGGGCTGAATGGCCGGCATCTGCTGGGTGATGCAATGAATGGCACCCAACCCACCCACCAAGGCACGGCAATCGATTCCCACAACCTTGCGGCCTGGGAAGTAGGGCTGAAGTTGCTGCAGAACGATCTTATCCGTGGGGGATTGAAAAACCGGAACCAGGACGGCTGCGTTCCCGATATAAAAATTGGCATGGCTTGCAGGGTTCCGATGGTGCGGTCCATCGGCGCGGGGGGGCATGGGCATCTCAATTACTTTCAGCGGTTGTCCCATGGAGTCCTTGGCGTGCCGCAGGCGTTCCAGGTTTTCCGCCAAGGGCGCATGATTCACGTCTTTGGGATCAGGCTCCACCACGGTGGAAACCACCCCCGGAGCGAGGAACCGAGTGAGATCATCCACATGACCGTCTGTATCATCCCCCTCCAACCCGTCGCTCAGCCAGACGATCTGCTTCACCCCGAGCCAGTAGCGCAACTTCTCCTCGATCTGAGGACGGCTTAGGGATGGATTGCGGTTCTTGTTGAGCAGGCAAGCCTCCGTGGTAAGCAGGGTTCCCCGTCCATCCGTGTCGATCGACCCTCCTTCGAGAACAAAGTCATGGATTTCAAAGGGGGTTTCCGTCATGGGGCAGGCACCTTGGGGAACCCGGTCATCAGAATCCCACGGCTCATATTTTTGGCCCCAGCCGTTAAAGGTAAAATCGTGCGCGACTCT
>CAZZMY010000042.1:0-10827 GCA_964655385.1 uncultured Akkermansia sp. | reverse complement strand
AAACGGACAAGGGGGCGGATCGGTTGAGGTGAGTGCGAAGGAATGGGGCGGTGCGTGAGATTTTACAGCAGGCCACGTGCTCGGGAGTGCCGGCACTGATGATTTTTCCGCCGGCTTCACCGCTTTCCGGTCCGATATCGATCAGGTAGTCCGCCTCGGCCAAAACATCCAGGTGGTGCTCAATCACCACCACGCTGTGGCCGGAATCCACAAGGCGGTGCATCAGATCGAGCAGGCGCCGGACATCGGCCAGATGAAGACCCACGGTGGGTTCCTCCAAAAGAAAGAGGTGATGGGCGGGGCGCCGGGCCCGACCCTTGGCATGGGCGTGGTCGGCGGCGATCTGGGCCGAGGCGAGTTCTGTCACGAGTTTCAGCCGCTGGGCTTCCCCTCCGGAAAGGGTAGGGCTGGTTTGGCCCAGCTGGAGATATCCCAGCCCGGTTTCAGTCAGGAGTCGGCAGGGTGTCGCCAAGCGAGGATGGGCGCTAAAGAACTCCGCCGCCTGCTCCGCGGAAAGGGAGAGGGCTTGTTGGATGGAGATATCGCGGTAGCGAATGGCCAGGATTTCCGGCTTCCAGCGCAGGCCGTTGCACTCCTCACAACGGACATCGGCGGGAGGCAGGAAGCTCATCTGAACCCGGATGGTGCCCGCGCCGTCGCAAGCAGGGCAGCGGCCCGGGCCGGCGTTGTGGGAAAAATGCGAGGCGGTGAAGCCCGACTGTTTGGCGGACGGCAGGTTGGCAAAAAGGGCCCGAAGATCGTCCATCAACCCAAGGTAAGTGGCCACGGTGGAGCGGGGGGTTTTGCCAATCGGAGACTGATCCACCTCCACGACGCGGTCGATGGTTTCGGTTCCGTGCACGGACTTCCATCGGGGATCCTTCTTTTTCCTGTCCGGGGAAGCGGCCGGGAGAAGGATTTCGCGGACGAGGGTGCTTTTGCCGGAACCGCTGACGCCGGAGAGGGCGGTGAGGCGGTGCAAGGGAAGGGCGACATCCAAGCCATGGATATTGCGGGCAACAGCGCCTTTGATTTTGATCCAAGACGTGGAGGCCTCGATCGCTCGGCGTTTTCCCCGGGCGGGATGGCGGATGGGCTCCCCCAAGAGGCGGGCGGTGGCCGATCGTCCCTTGGCATCGATCTGGCTCCAGTTGCCTTCGGCCACAATTTCTCCCCCATGCACCCCGGCGCCCGGGCCCAAATCGATGATATGATCGGCGGCCCGCATGGTGTCTTCATCATGTTCCACGACCACGAGGGAGTTTCCGCGGTCACGGAGATTACGCAGAATTCCGAGGAGCTTTTCATTGTCCCGCGGATGAAGTCCGATGGTCGGCTCGTCCAAGACATAGAGAACGCCCTGAAGATTGGAGCCGAGTTGGGCGGCCAGGCGGATGCGCTGGGATTCCCCACCGGAGAGGGTGGGGGCGGAGCGGTCGAGATTGAGATAATCCAGGCCGACATGGCGGAGGAAGTGGAGCCGTTGTTTGATTTCCGGTTCGATGTCCCGGACGATGGCGGTCTCGCGCGGGGTAAACCGGAGTTTTCCGAAAAACTTCTCAAAATCCTGCACGGACATGGCATTGATCTCGGGAACGGTTTTTCCGCCAAAACGAACCGCACACGCGACCGGGTTGAGACGGGCCCCTTGGCAGGATGGGCAGGGGAGAAGATCCCCCTCCGAAAGTTCCTCCCGGGCCCACTCCAATTTCTGTTCCTTTTCCGCCTCGTCGTCCGTGTCGACTTCGGGGGGTTTGGCAAAAACCGTTCCATAGCCTTGGCACTCCGGACACCAACCGTGGGGGCTGTTAAAGGAAAAGAGGCGGGGATCAAGTTCATCAAAGGATCGTCCGGAACCCGGGCAAAAGAGGTGGTGGCTATAGATGGTGGATTTTCCGTTTGGATCCATCGCGTAGAGGGTGCCTTTGCCCAGGGTGAGGGCCTGCGAGATGAGAGCGGGAAGATCCTTTCTCTTCGGAGTGACTTGGTCGATGAGGAGATCGATCTGGTGCTCCTTGTAACGGTCCAAGGGCTGAAACTTTTCGGGCTCGATCCACTTGCCGTCCACACGCAGTAGCTTGAATCCTTTTTTGACGGCCCAGCGGGCAACTTCGGTATGAAACCCTTTGCGACCCCGAATCAAGGGGGCCAGAAGATCGAGGCGTTTGGCGGACCGGAGTTGTCGGCGGATCCGTTGAACGATGTCGGCAGAGGATTGGCGAATGGCGGGTTCCCCGGTCTTGGGGTCGTGCTGCACTCCGAGTTTGGCGTATAGAAGCCGCAGAAACTGATAGAGCTCCGTCACCGTAGCCACGGTCGACTTGCGGCCCCCGCGGGTGGTGCGTTGCTCGATGGCCACGGCGGGAGGGAGCCCAAGGATCGAATCGACGTCCGGTTTTTCCAACTGCTCAACAAACTGCCGGGCGTACGTGTTGAGGCAGTCCAGATAGCGGCGTTGCCCCTCCGAAAACAAAAGGTCAAACGCCAAAGTGCTTTTTCCCGATCCGGAAAGGCCCGTGACGACCACCATCTGGTTGCGTGGGATTTTGAGGTCGAAGTTTTTCAGGTTGTGATGACGTGCGCCCCGAACCGTGATTTCTTCCCGGGCAGGCGCGGTTTGAGTGAAGGAGGCAGAAGCCTCGTGCAGTCGGAGGGACCGGGAGGGTTTTGGTGAGAGGAGGGGGGCGAGGTAGGTGGCGGTATGGCTGGTGCGGCATTGGGCCACGACCTCCGGGGTGCCCGCAGAGATGAGTTTTCCGCCCTCTGCCCCCGCCTCAGGGCCGAGATCGAGAAGCCAGTCGGCGTTTTTGATGACATCGAGATGGTGCTCGATGACCAAGAGGGAAGAGCCCTGGTCGACCAGGCGGTGCAAAAGTTTGATCAGCAAGGCTACATCGTCGAGATGGAGACCCGTGGTGGGCTCATCGAGAATCAGAAGGGGGGAGGAGTCGGGGGAAACTTTGGGACCTTTCTTCCTTCCCGGCTTGGGTGCCTCAGGCTTTGTGTTCTGCGGAGCCAGGTGGGCGACAAGTTTGAGCCTTTGAGCTTCCCCTCCGGAAAGCTGGCTCAGCGGTTGGCCGCAACGGAGGTAGCCGAGACCCACCTCGGCCAGGAGGGTTAGGGCGCCAATGATCTTCTTGTGGCATTCCCCTGCCCGGGGAGTCAGATCGTGAATCGAGGAAAAGAAAGTGAGGGCTTCGGCGGCGGTGGATTCGAGGAGTTGATCGATGGTCCATCCGCGATATCGAGCCTGGAGGACGTGGGGTTGGAATCGACGTCCCTCGCAGGAGGGGCAGGAGACAAAGACATCGGACAAAAACTGCATCGAGACCTTCTCGTAGCCCATGCCGCCGCATCTTTCGCAGCGGCCGCCTCCCGCGTTGAAAGAGAAGGCGGAGGCGGGCAATCCGGCACTCTGTGCTTCTTCGGTCGAGGCGTAGAGCTCGCGGACGAGATCGTAAATATCAAGGTAGAGCAGGGGAGTGGAACGGGGGGTTTGGGAAAGGGGGGATTGATCCACCAGCACCACATCTGAGATGAGTTCGGCGCCGGACAAGGATTCCAGGTTGGGGGGTTCCTCCACGGCACGGCCCATTCGGTGGAGAAGGGCTTTGTGGATGATTTCATGGACCAAGGTGCTTTTGCCGGATCCGCTTACCCCGGATACGGCGACCAACCTGCGAAGAGGAATGGCCGCCTGCAGGTTTTGGAGGTTGTGGCAGGTGGCTCCGCGGATCTTCAGCCAAGGATGGGTCTTGTCCGGGCAGGGGCGGCGGGTGGATGGAACCGGAATCGTGGCTCGTCCCGAGAGATAGGCTCCGGTGGGGGACTCTTTGACCTTGGTTAGGCCGGCCGGTGGGCCGGAATAGAGTAGTTGGCCCCCTTCTCCCCCGGAGCCTGGGCCCAGTTCCAGGATGTTCTCTGCGGAGCGAATCACGGTTTCATCATGTTCGACCACGAGGACGGTGTTGCCGGCCTGCCGGAGTTCCCGCAGCAGATCGAGCAGCCGACCAGTGTCGCGGGGGTGTAGACCGATACTGGGTTCGTCGAGGACGAAAAGGGTTCCGGTTAAACCCGTGCCCAGACACCCCGTAAGGTTGACCCGCTGCAGTTCGCCTCCCGAAAGGGTGCGGGTGGGGCGGTCGAGGGTCAGGTAGCCGAGCCCGACGCCCTCAAGATAACGCAGGCGTTTGCGGATATTTTCCAGGGGAGTTTGGGCCGATGGATCCTTGGTTTTGATTTTGGAAAACAGCTGCGTGAGTTGGTTTAGGGGCAGGGCATTGATTTCGGGGAGGGTTTTGCCCGCCATCCGCCAGAAGGTGGTTTCCGGCCGGTAGCGCCGGCCGGAGCATTCGGGACAGGGTCGGTAGGCGCGGTAGCGGGCCAAAAGAATGCGGACATGCATTTTGTAGGTTTTCGTCTCCAGCCAACGAAAGAAGCCACGGACCCCGTACCAGTCGCCGGAATCCCACAATTCCTGTAGATCCCGCGTGGTGCCGCCTTGTCCCTCGATGACAAACTTTTGCTGCTCCGAAGTGAGTTCCTGGAACGGCACTTCGAGGGGAATCCGGTGCTTACGGCAGGCCCTTTCCAGGTCCTGCTGACACTCTTCAAAGCTGGCGGTTTGCCAGGGTTTGACGACTCCCCCGGCAAGAGTGAGGTTGCGATCAGGCAGGGCGAGGGTCTCGTCAATTTCGATGACCCGCCCAAATCCCCGGCACACGGGGCAGGCTCCCAGAGGATGGTTAAAGGAAAAGAGGGCCGGGGTGGGATCATGGAAGTCCCGTTCATCGCGGGGACAAAAATAGCGGTCGGAATAAAGGAGAATGGTCTCCGGTTTTTTGACCAAGGCGACAGCGGCAACGCCTTTTCCATAACGCAGGCACGAGGTGAGAGCCTCCGCCAAGCGAGGTTGGTTCTTGCTCGAGAGCGAAAGACGATCTTGGATGACGGGAAGGAGGAGATTTTTCTCTTGGGGAGTCTCCTGGAGGGCCCGGGCCAATGCTTCCAAACCAGTATTCTCATCCAGCCGAAAAGGCTGACCGTTAAGAAGAACCCTGCGGAACCCCTGGCGAGCCAGGAAGCCGGCTGCTTCGTCTGCCGGAGTCTTTTGGGGAAAAGGGATGCGAAAAAGAAACCAAGCCTCTTGGTTGGCGAAGCGGGAAAGGAGGTCCGAGATGATAGAGTGCGGAGTCCAGGGACGGATGGGCTGGGAACAGTCGGGGCAGGCGAGTTCCGCCAGTCGCGGGAAAAGAAGTTTGAGGTGGTCGGCGATTTCCGTGACGGTGCCCACGGTGCTGCGGGAGGAGCGGACGGGATTGGATTGGCCTAGGGCGATGGCGGGGGGGATACCCTCGATGCGGTCGACCCGCGGACGATCCATTCTCTCGAGAAACTGGCGGGTGTACGGGCTGAAGGTTTCGGCGTAGCGGCGTTGACCTTCGGCATAAAGGGTGTCGAACGCGAGCGAGGATTTGCCCGATCCCGAAGGGCCGGTGAGAACGTGGAACATCCCGAGCGGGAGGTCGAACGTCAAATTCCGGAGATTGTTCTGTCGGGCGCCTTCGACGCGAATGGATCCGGAACCATGCATGGGGTGGGAAGGCTAGCCCGATTCCGGGTGAGGACAAATGACAGACTTGGTCTGGGGGCAAAAAACCCTATTTTAATGGCCATGCAGCATCGTCTCAGAAAGCTTCTGCACAGACTGCGGCTCAGTCCGGAACATCTTCAGGCGGGGAAGGTGGGGAAGTGGCTGGGGCGTCATGGGGTGAATCCTGATCTTTGGAGTTTCCGCCGGGGCCCGGTGGCCCGGGCGATGGTGGCGGGGTTACTTCCGGCCACCAGTCCCTTGCTGGGCCTGCATCATATTCTGGCGGTGGTTTTTGCCGTTTTCCTTAGGGCCAACGTTCCCACGGCGATTGTGGTGCAGATGGCCAACAACCCTTTCACTATTCCGATTTATTATACGGCTGCCTACCACGTGGGTGAGATCATTTTGGGACGACCCATCAAATACGAGGGAGGGCTTCCGGAAAAGATGAAGAGATTGGATGCCGCGGATGGGGCCCGAGCCAAGCTGCGCATGCTTGCCGGGGACCTGGCCAACATCGCGGTCCCTTTGACCGTCGGTTGCACGGTGGTCGGAGTGGTGGTTTCCCTGGCGGGGTACGGCCTGATCTACATTCTCTGGCCGGCAGAAGATCCGAAGCCCAAGGAGAATTAAACGGATTTTTCCTTCGCCGTGCTGCGGAGGTGAATGGTCTTGTGCTGTAAATCGTGCACGGCCCGTATGTAGCGAACGGTCCGGCTTCGGGCACGCATCAGAATCGAATGGGTGATGGCTTTATGACCGATTAGTTTGACCCCGGGGAGGAGAGGACTTTCGATGATGCCCGTGGCGCAAAAGATAGCGCTGTCCCCAGTGACGATCGTGCTGGATCGGAAAATTTTCTGAATTTCACTTTCCGGAACCCCGGAAACTTCCCGGGTCTTGGCCTCCGGATTGGGGAACCACATCCGGAGTTGGATTTCGCCCCCGAGGGCGCGCAAGGCGGTGGCGGTCAGGACGCCTTCCGGAGAACCGCCGATCCCGACGTAGAGATCGATGCCGGAGTCAGGCAGGGAGGGGGCGACCGCAGCCGTAATATCCCCGTCGGCGATGGTTCGCAGGGAGGCCCCAGCACGGCGGATGGCATCGATAAAGAGTTGGTTTCTGGGCCGATCGAGCACCAGCACCACCATGTCGCCAACTCGTTTGTGTAGGATTTTTGCCAGACGTTGGAGAGTTTGCTCCAATGGAGTATCGAGGAAATTGGCCTCCGGATCCTCCTTTTGCAGGGCCCGAGCAACTTCAGGTCCGTAGGCGATTTTATGGGAGTAGTAGCTTGGAATGTTACGCATGACAGGTTGTTTGGCGTCATGCGGCAGTTCGGCCGCCGCCATGACGGAAATCGCGTTGGGGGATCCCTTGGAGAGATTGGTGGTGCCGTCTACCGGATCGAGGGCGATGTTGAAGCGGGGGGATTCCGGCCCCCACTTCCCAAGACGGTCTCCCAAAAAAATTCCGGGAGCCTTATCCTTGATGCCCTCCCCGATGACGACTTCCCCACGGATGTCCACCAAGTCAAAGACACCCTGGATGGCATCGCAGGCCGCGGCATCGGCGGTATTTTTGTCTCCTTTTCCAATAAAACGCATGGCGTTCAGGGCCGCGTTCTCGGTAGCTCGGACAAATTCAAACTCCACCGTGCGTTCTGGGTCGTACATAAAACACTGACCTTAAGTAAGTAGCCTAGGTAGCCAAGGATATTCAGGCGTGGATTGGGGGTTAGCTTGACGAATAAAAGCAGGGGGTATTAAATACGTCTTAATGCGTAAATTGTTGACCATGGGAATTTTGGGTTTGTTGTCCTGGCCCGTTTTGGGCGAGGAGACAACCGTCATTCCTAACTTTCGCCCGGCACATGTCGAACCGACGACCAATGGAGCAGTGGCACCTAATGCGTCCGCCACTCGTCCGCCGGATGGGATGGCGAGTGATCTCCCGGTGGAGTTGGATCAGGAAATCAGCTTGAACAAAATTTACACCTACTGGAACGATGCGCAGAAAGGCAAGAATCTGCCCCCCGTAGACAATGCCTCGATGGTTTTTGAGCCCAAGTATTGGGATCACGGGGCGATCACCGCGAAGGAGATCCAAGATCGAAAGGGAAATATCTTTGTCATCAATTGGCAGAACGATGGCAAACCAGCTGATTTCACCGTACGCCTCGACTACCGGCAGGCCAACTCCCGGGAGAAAGTGATGACCAAAACCCAAGAGTACAAAGATTTCGAAGGTTTTGAGAAGACCGTCCTCAAGGTGGTCGGGGATGACTACCTCCGCGGTGGAGTGGTGAATTCTTGGCGCATATCCATTGTGCGTGACGGAAAAATCGTGGCCCAAGAGAAGTCCTTCATCTGGTAGGAAAACCATCTCCAGATCCTGATTTTTGAACTCAGCGAACTTTCCTGCTCCATGTCCATGACCCTGCATTCTCCGGACGCGAGGTTTTCGGAGGAGATGGAGCGCGAACATGAGATTCGCAACCTCAAGGAAACGGTTTCCGCCCTGCGGGATGCCTTGGAAAAGCAGCGGGCAGGCACAGCCGAGGAGGTGGCCCACGCGGTGGCCGAGGCCCACACGGAAATCCGGGATCTCAAAAGCACCATCGGCGAGATGCGTGTTGAACTGGAGCGCCGCAAGGCGGCGGGGGAGGAAGCCCTGCAAAAAGTCTTGGCGCAGTCCGCCGAGGAGGGGCGACAGTTGCAATCCTCGGTACAGGCCCTGCGGGACCAGTTGGAGTTGGAAAAGTCGCGCCACCTTGAGGCGGAGCAGTTGATGCGCAGGAACCATCGCGATGAGATCGTAGAGTTGGAGAGAACGATTCAAAAACTTCGCACGGAAATGGAGACGGCCCGTGGCCAAAAATAAGAGTCCCATCGACAGTCTGACGCTTCCCGAAGCCAAGATTTTGCTCGAAGTTGCCCGCAAGGTGGCGGACGGCCAGACCTTGGATGAGCAATTGGAAACCCTGGTGGCGTTGGTGACGGAGGCCACGGGGGCGGATCGCGGAACCCTTTTCGTCAACGATCCCTCGACCCAGGAGCTTTACAGCCGTGTCACGGTGGGAGGATTGAAGCGGGAAATACGGATTCTCAACACCACGGGAATCGCGGGTCACGTTTTCCAGTCGGGCAAGGGTCTTTTGGTGAAAGACGCCTATAAAGATGAACGTTTCAACCAGTCGGTGGATGATCAGACCGGCTATCGAACGCGGTCGATCGCCTGTGCCCCGATCCGGACGGTGCGCGGGGAACTGATCGGGGCGGTCGAGGTGTTAAATCGCCAGGGGGGTAAAACGGCTCATTTCACGCCCAAAGATCTCAAACTTTTGGAAGCCATGGCCATGCAGGCTTCGGTCTCCCTTCAGCGCAGCCTCCTGCTGGAGTTGGCGGAGCGGGAGAAAGAAAAAGAGGCGGAATTTCTTGGGGTGGTCTCGGAAATCTCAGGGGAGATTCAGCTGGGCAACCTGCTGGCAAAAATCATCCGGACCATCACGAGACTGCTGCACGCCGAGCGCTCGACGCTCTTTATCAATGACGAAAAAACCAACGAGCTCTACACGGAGGTGGGAGAGGGCTTGGGGGCCACCCAGATCCGCTTTCCCAACCATCTGGGCATCGCGGGAGCGGTTTTTACCAGCGGCCAGGCGGTTAACATCCAGCACGCCTATGCGGATCTTAGATTTAACCCGGGATTCGACAAAAAGACCGGTTTTTTCACCCGGTCGATCCTCTGCACTCCGGTGGTCAACAAAGTCGGCAAGGTAATCGGGGCCACCCAGGTTCTGAACAAACGCGGGGGGGCATTCACTCCCGAGGATGAGGCTAAGCTCAAGGCCTTCACCGCCCAGGTTTCGGTGGCGCTGGAGAACGCGAAGCTTTTCGACGATGTACAGAACATGAAGAATTATGCGGAGTCGATGCTGGAAAGCATGTCGAATGCGGTGGTGACCCTGAACGAGGATGGGGTGATTCAGACCTGCAACAAGGCCGGGTACCGCATCCTGAAAACTACCGCTAAGGATATCCTGAAGAAAAAAGCCGGGGAGTTCTTCTTGGAGAAAAACGCCTGGATCGAGGAGAAAATCCGCGTGACGAAGGAATCCAAGGAGCCGGCCCTGGTGATGGATGCGGAAATGGAGTGGGGAGGGGAGAAGACTTCCGCCAACGTCAGCGTGTTGCCTCTGATCAGCGTGAAAGACAAGCCGCTGGGTTCCATGCTGATGATCGAGGACATCAGCGACGAAAAGAGAATGAAGGGGACTATGGCTCGCTACATGGATCCGGCGATTGCCGACCAGCTGATGGCTTCAGGCAAAGAGGCCTTGGGGGGCAATTTGAGCGAGGCGTCCATCCTCTTTTCGGACGTGCGAAGTTTCACCACCCTGACAGAAAGTCTGGGCGCACAAGGGACGGTGGGTCTGCTGAACGAGTATTTCACTCTGATGGTGGACTGCCTGCAAAAAGAGGGTGGCATGTTGGATAAGTTTATCGGGGACGCCATTATGGCGGTGTTTGGATTGCCGATCCCCAGAGAGGACGATGCCGACCGTTCCGTCCGGGCAGGAATCGGGATGTTGCAGGAGCTGGACCGGTTCAACGCCGCCCGTAAAGAGCGGGGCATGATGGCCATCGACATGGGATTGGGGATCAACACGGATGAAATCGTCAGCGGGAACATCGGTTCTCCCAAGCGGATGAACTACACCGTGATCGGGGATGGGGTGAATCTGGCGGCGCGTCTGGAGACGGCCTGCAAGCAGTACGGAGCCAAGATGCTGGTGAGTGATGCTACCGTCAAAAAGCTTAAGGGCACCTACCGGATGCGCGAGGCCGACCGGGTCATCGTGAAGGGAAAAACCGAACCTGTGGTGATCTATGAGTGCTTGGACTATCACACCGAGACGACCTTTCCGAACCCGATGGAAGTCATCAACCACTTCAAGGATGGGTTGGGCAAGTACCGCAAGCAGAATTGGGACAAGGCAAAGGCCGCGTTTGGGGAGGCCCTCAAGGCCCACCCGGAAGACAAACTGAGCAAGATCTATACGGAACGGTGCGACTATTTCCAAAAGAACCCCCCAGGGGAGAAGTGGGACGGGGTTTGGGTGATGAAGGAAAAATAAGCCCCTTCCGAGCTATCCCGCGAAGGGATGGACGGAAACGGGGAATCCGCTACCTTTTCAAAGCGGGGTCGTTAGCTCAATGGTAGAGCTGCTC
>CAZZMY010000041.1:0-10876 GCA_964655385.1 uncultured Akkermansia sp. | reverse complement strand
ACCGGTCGAACGCCTTTTTCCCCAAGGCAATCACTCCCGGGGCCCTCCGAAGAACTTCCGGCTGAAAATCCGTCGTTTGTGCCGGCACCATCAGGACAGACTGTTCGCGCCTGGCCCGCTGGACGGTTTTTTCAAGCGAGGCGCCCGCGTCGATCTCCGCCTGAATCCCCAGGTTCCGCAAATCCCCCAGAACCTTGGGGGGCATATCGGAGGAGAGAAGAATATCCATTCTTTACCCCTGAAACCTTTGCCGCCCTAGCGGTGCCAGCGCCCGCGCTCCCAAAAACTTTGCCAAGGGTCCCAGTTGACGCCCCACCCGGATCCCCTCATTCCACTTGGCCATGCGCTCCCCCCGCGCAAAAGAGCCAACCTTGAGCTGCCCCGCATCCGTGGCCACCGCCAGATGCACGATAAAGGCGTCCTCCGTTTCTCCGGAGCGGGCGCTCACCAGCGGAGCCCAGCCCGCTTCTTGAGTCAATCGAATGGCTTCAAGTGTCTCCGTTACCGTGCCGATTTGGTTCAGTTTGATCAGGACGGAGTTCGCCAACGGGTCCCGGATTCCCTCGCGGATGCGGGCCGGGTTCGTGGTGAAAAGATCATCTCCGACGATCTGGATTTTCTTGCCCCAGGCTTGATAAAACTGCTTCCAACCCCGGTGATCTATGTCGGCGCAGGGATCCTCAATCGAAACCACCGGATATTTCCGGCACCATCCTCCCAGAAGCTCTTGCCAGGCATCCCCGTCAAAACGCCGGTTTTCAGACCGGAAAGAGTACGTGCCGGATTTTTCGTCATAGAGATCGCTAGCAGCCACATCCAGGGAAAGACTGACCTCCTGTCCGGGGGTATAGCCGGCCCTCTCCACCGCCCGCAGAAAGATTTCGAAGGCTTCCTCGTTCCCGCGAAATTCGGGCCAGAATCCCCCTTCGTCGGCCAAACCCCGTCGCAATCCCCGTTCCCGCAAAATATCGCCGGCCGCATGATAAACCTGGAAGGTCATCGTCAGTGCCTCTTCGTAGGATTTCGCCCCCGTGGCCATCACCATGAAATCTTGGATATCGATACGCCCATCGGCATGGGCTCCGCCGCCTAGAATCTGGATTTCCGGAAAGGGCAGCGTGGTGCCGGGCCCAAGCACCGAGTGGAGGCGTACTCCTTGCGCCCTCGCGGAAGCATCCGCCACGGCCAAGGAAATCCCCAGGATGGCGTTGGCACCGAGCCGTGACTTATCCGGGGTTCCGTCCAAGGCGATCAACGCCCCATCAATCCCCGCCTGGTCATCCACTGCCCTTCCCACCACCGCCGGACCAAGAACCCTGCGCACATTTTCGATCGCCCGAAACACCGAGCGTCCACGGAAACTTTTCGGATCTCCATCGCGCAACTCCAACGCCTCAAACTGACCTGTACTGGCTCCGGAGGGCACCAATCCACGTCCCCGCACCCCGTTCTCCAGCACTACCTCCGCCTCCAAGGTGGGATTCCCGCGGGAATCGAAAATTTGGAAAGCATCCGCCGAACGAATCTTCATGATTTCACCTCTTGCTTCCATGCCTCGACGATCCCCTCAACTGTTTTCGGTCCGGCCGGAAGCCAACGCCGAACAAAAGCCCTGATGGTTTCCTTTTTTTCCGCCTGCGTGAGATACTCCACGGGAGACTTTCCATCCACCCGCGCCAGCATCAGGCAAAGAAGCAGATCCGGCACGTCTTCCAGAACCATGCCGGCCTTTTCCTGTCCCATTTTTTCGCGGTAACCCGCCAAGGCACCGGAAACCAACGAGAAAAACTCCTCTGCTTTTTGGGGAAGGTGCAGGGCCTTCAAGAGAAAATGGTTCAGTAAAAATCCGACATCAAACGCGGGATCCCCAAACCAGGCCACCTCACAATCCAGCACCACCATCCTTTTTTCACGCACCATGAGATTCTTCGGACTGAAATCCCCATGGACCAGGGCCCGACGCGTCGCGGCCAAGCGAGTTGCCTCCTCGCGAATGGCGCCAGATAAATCAGGGTGCCGCGTTGCGGTCGTGAGCAAATACGGGGAAACGCGGAGCTCGTGAAAGTTCTCCTCCGTGGCGAAAGCGCGGGCCACATCCGCTGAGCCCCAGCTTTGCCGGTGAATCTCACCGAGAATCTCGCCCGCCTGGCGGGCCAGGGTGGGTTCCACTTGCCCTGCCAGAAGATGTTTTTTCCAGTCCAACCAACCTTCGCTTAAATCCTCCATCACAAAGAAATTCGGGGTGCCATGAAACACCTGGGGCACCGCGCCTGGTAAAAATCCTGCCACGAAGCGGAGATAGGCCTGCTCGTACCGATTGCGGCAGGGATCTGCACGCCAATCCAATTCGGTTCGCAGCTTTTCCAGGGCCCGTTTGACCACGAAGCTCTTGCCCCGCGCTTGGACGCGCCAGATATCGCAGGAGACTCCCCCGCCCAGGGCCTCCACTTTCGGGTTTTGCCCGTTCAACCATCCCGCTTGTCGCAGGGATTCCGTGATGTCGGCAGGAAGGGTCATGCGGTCGGCAACGGTCGGGCAATCGTGGTGGGCCGCAGGTAGTCGTGAAAGGTCGCTGGACTGTTCACCCCGCCGCCCATGCCACTTCGATTCACCCCCCCGTAAGGCAGGCCATAGGCAAAGACGTTGTGGGCGTTGATCCAGGCATTCCCCACCTCCATTTGTTCCGCCACCCGGCCCGCCCGCTGCAAATCCCCGCTCCAGACGCTGTTGGCCAAGCCGTAATCCACGTGGTGAACCAGGTTCAAGGCCTCGGCCTCATCTCCAAACCTTGTCACGTAGGCTGCCGGGCCAAATACCTCTTCCCGGAAGCAGACATTCTCCGGCCCACCCTCTAAAACCCACGGAGTGACGAAAAATCCTCCCGGCAGACTTTGGCGCGGGGCCAGCACCGGCCGGGCTCCCTCCTTCTTGCCTTTTTCAAAATATCCCTCCACCCGCCGGCGCTGGTTTTCATTCACCACCGGACCCATTTCCGTCAAGCGGTCCTGCCCGGGCCCGATTTTCACCTTCTCCAGCGCCGCAACCGCAGCCTCGGTGAAGCGGTCGGCCACATCCCGATGGACGATCCAACGCGTGGCCGTGCAGCAAACTTGGCCGGTGTTCAGGGTCAGGGCCGCGACCAGTTTTTGGGCGGTATCAACCGGATCGACATCAGGGAAAATGACGGCCGCCCCTTTTCCTCCCAACTCCAGTTTGCAGGGAACAATTCGACGGCCACAAACCTCCGCCACCCGGCTGCCTGCCTCGGGCGATCCGGTGAAGGACATGCGGCGGACTTTGCGGTGCCCCGCCAACGCCGCCCCCGCACCAGGGCCGTCCCCCACCACCACATTGAGGACCCCGTCGGGCAATCCGGCCTCCGTGGCCAGTTGAGCTGCGTAGAGGGTGGAAAGCGGTGTCACCTCGGAGGGCTTGACCACCACCGTGTTGCCGGCGGCCAGCGCCGGGGCGACTCCCCAAATGAAAAGATCGAAGGGAAAATTCCAGGGGAAAATAAAACCGCAGACGCCGTACGGGGAGCGGTGCACCCTCGCCTCCATTCCAGCTAGGGCCAGCGGCGTTTCATAACTGCTTTGGCCGGCCAAGGTGGCGAAGTAACGCAAGCCTTCGAGGCCGAACGGAATGTCAAAAGCCTCGGCCGCGGTGATGGCTTTACCGACGTCCAGGGACTCCATTTGGGCCAGCTCCGCCGCTTGGGCTTGCATCCGATCGGCCCAACGCTGGAGGACGGCTCCCCGTTCACCGGGTTTCAGGGCGGACCAAGTGGGAAACGCCCGTGCAGCCGCCTCCACCGCCAAGTCGATCTCCGCCGCCCCACCAAAGTCGGTTTCGGCCAACCTTTTTCCCGTGGAGGGATCAGTGATGAAAATGCGGCCCCCCGTTGTATGGGGCTTTCCCCCGATCCAGTGGGGAACGGGAGTTTGCTTAAGAAAGGTCGAGACGCGGGGCAGGAGATCAGGATTCATGGTTTTTTATCCGTAGCGATGGAGCGCGGGGGTGGTTTTGAGGTCCTCAGCCAGGGCGCGATCCGGCCGGAGACGCTTTTTGTGCAACAAATCATGATACCGCTTCACACCTTCGCGGGGTTCCAAACGACCGTCTGCGATCTGACGCAGACAGTCGATAAAGGACAACGGCTCTTCCGAAAGGTTGATCTTCCGGCCAAACAGTGCCACCCGAGCCCCGTACTTCCGGACGTCGTGAAGGAGTTGAAAGGCGTCCATCGTGGTGCCCGCACCACCTCCCAGAATTCCCACGATCAGGTGAGGATCATAGGAGGCTAGCTCCTCAAGAGCGGAGGGGCCGAAATACGGCATTTTTAAAAACAGGGGGCGTCCGGCAGAGGTTACCCCTGCCAGTAGTCGAACAATGTGGTCATTAAGAAACGGGCCGACCATGGCCGGACGTAGCCCCGCGGTTTTGACGTTGGGAGCAAACACCTCCAGAAAGTGCCGCATCCGTTTTTGTTCCGCCTCAATACGAAACTCGCGGTAGGCCTCCAGCGTCCGATGATCCGCCTCCGTGTCGTTATTTAAAGTGATGGAATAGAGACCAAGATCCGAGCCGACTGGGGGCTCGGTAAACCTCTCAGTCAGGCGCCCATAACGGACATGATCCAAACTGGCCGAACGGAAAGGCCGCGAGAGCTGTTTCACATGCTTTCCCCCGCGGACCACCCAGACATCGCTGGAGTCGTTGAGCCGGGCAGCCGGGGTGATGTGGGTCCCCTCGAAGATTTTCTCCCGCATGGCCAGCTGCTCCAGGTTGGATGCGGATAGCAACATGATGTCCACCAGACCTTGCCGAACAATCTGCCGGATCTGCTCCCGGTATTCCGCCAGGGTCCGGAAACCCTTGGAACCGGATCCCCGCTTGGGTCCCGGAGCGGTCGCTCCGAACCCCATGTCCGCATCCTTGGCATCGGCCAAAATAAATTCCCGGCATCCGGAGGGATCGGCGTGGATGGCTGCCAGTTTCTGATCGAGCGATTTTTTCATAAAGTCTTTCCTGGCCAGGCTGCCATCGCCTGAACCAACCGGTCCGATACCTTTCCCCGGGCCTTTTGCGCCAGAGCGCGGCAACCGGGTAGTCGCACCCGCCCGCCGACCTCACCCGCCACCAAAGCAGCGACGTAGGAGGCAAACTCCATCCTCAGTTCGAGCGGCCATTGGGCCAACAAGGCGGCGGCGTAAGCTGCGTGATAGGCATCGCCGCATCCCGTGGTGTCCACCACGGGCATGAGAAAAGCTTTTTGGTGGTGGATGCCCGCAGGAGTCCCTGCCCAGCTACCCCGGGCCCCGTCGGTGAGAATCAGTTGAGCTGAAGTCCAAGCCTGCAGGGCGGAAAGAATTTTTTCAGGCTCTTGGTGGCCGGTCAGTCCACGCGCGGCTTGCATCGGTAAAATCGCATCGGTGGCGAGACGCAGAAAAGATTGAGCCTGATTCCGGTCGGAGGTCTCCATGTCCAAAACTCGATATAACCCCTGCTCCGCTGCCAATTGGAGGAGAGCCAGATTCCCCTCCGCCTCATAGCCGTCGGCCAAGACCAATTGCCGGCCTCGTAGCCACTCCTTCCGGAGATCCGCGGGCCGCAAGTGGCGGTAGCCGTCCAGATTATAAAAGACGGTCCGTTCCCCGTTCCGTGGATCGATGGTGACACAGGCCAAGCCAGGACGGGCCTGAGGCTCGACCAAAAAACATTCCGAATTTACTCCCCTTCGCTCGAAGTCATCCCGGGCAAGCATGGAGGCTGGGTTGTCGCCAAAAAATCCCACGAAAGAGGTCGAGACTCCCAAGGCGGCGAGAATGCAGGCAGCGTTTCCGGCGGGAGCTCCACCGGTGAGTGTGACTGTTTCCGTGGGATGTTTTTCCCCGCTCTGCCAGCGCTCTGGCAACCGCACAAGGATATCGACCACGTTCAGGCCAGAACAAAGCGCGGCCGGCACCTGGTTCTGGGAGGTCATGGCTGGCTAAGTCCCTGAGAGGCCGCCGAGAGGCGTAAAGGAACTTCCCCAATGCCACAGAAATGATTTAACCACCGCAACTCCTCACTCCAATGCCCGAAGCCCACGCTCCAATGGTGATCCAGCCCTGCATCCATAATCGTGCCTAAAATCTGACCGATGCTTTCCCCGGGCTTGGGCGCCATCAGCCCATAATTCCCCCGGTAGGCCAGGGGCGAATCCACAAACATGCCTTCGAACGCAAAGTAACGTCCTGCATCGGGGGCCAGATACCGGACGGCAGTGATCGGCCCGGTCTGCAGCAAAAATTCCAACATCAACCCCACGGCGGTTTCAGGGTCGCCATTTTCCAAAATGGAGTGCCGGGTGGCAGCCAATCGGGTGCCTTTTCTCAACCACCGGGTCGGGCTGGCGCCACAGTGCCAGATTCCCAAGCGGTCTTCTTTTTGCTTCCAGAGGGTCAGATCCATCATGGTGGGGACCGCCGCACCGTCCGACAGAAAGTGGAGCGCGAGCGAGGAAATCAGGCCGTTCATCTCCCCCTCCTCCGCCACGCAGAAACCGAAGTCATTCATCATGGAGACGGCCCCGTCGATGGCGCACCCGTAGCAGGAAAAAAGATCCGGCCAACTTTTTACCGTGGCGCCCGCATATCCCCCCTCCGCGGCTAAATCGAGGATCGCCAAGCCGAACCGGTAGGTTTTCAGGGCCTGCTCTTCCGGGACGGCAACCTTGGCGCAAGCGGGATGGGAACGGAGTGTTTGGAACAATTTTCGGCAAACCGAATCGGGAAATTTTTTGGTGCCGTGCTGATGGATCCACTCGAGGTCAAAACGGTCGAAGCGACATCCCAGCCGCCGCATCACCGCCAGTTCGTCGGTCTCCCCGTCGTAAAAGGCCGTTACGCGCGAACCGCCCGCGTGCAGCAACCGGGCCGAGCGGAAACGGTTTCGGGCCGAACAGGCCCGAAGAAACGTGCCCAAAGCGGGGGTGGCGGAAGCGTCCAGTGCGCGATGCATCCATGCGTAGGAAATCCGCATCGATTTCCACATGTTGAGAAGAAAGTTTTGACAGGTCAGGCTGTTGGCCTCGTTCTTGTCCCCGTTGCCGGGCTCTGGCCACGCCCAGCTGAAAAGCGGCATCGGGTGATCGGTCAACCACCGTCCCAGACAGGAACCGATCTCCCCGGCGGTATAGGCGGCATGAAAAAAGACGATTCCCGCCACCGGACCCAGCGAGTCCAAAAAAGCGAGCATCTCCTGTGGATCCTCAAAGGGGGCTTCACAAGGGACGACCTCGACCGGCAGTGACTCCGCCGACTTTTTGAGAATCTGCAAAGCCGTCCGGTGGCGTGCACAGGCCTTGTCCCACGGAAAATGAATCTTCACGCCGCACGAAAGGAAAACCACTTTGGACGGGGGCGGGCTCTTGGGCAGGGCAACCAATTTCCCAAGGGCGTCGTTCAATAATCCTTGGGGCGGCAAGGAGTTGGGCTGCGGTGCCTTGGCGGAAGACCGGCGGGATCTGGCCATGGTTTCATGTTCGCCAGAGAAAACCGCGCCACTACGCCTGAAGAGACATTTTGTAATAGTAAGATCACTTTTTTTGGATCTTTTTCTTGTTTTTTGTTCTGTTTAGCATGACTTTACATGAAACCGGTTTTTGAAAATGTCCGGTCCAAAGACGGCGGCTCCTTTGCCTGCCTGGAGTTTCGTGGTCCGGAATTCGAGTGTCCTTACCACTATCATCCGGAGTTGGAGATTACCTGGATTCTTTCCAGCGAAGGGCAGCGCATGACCGGAGATTCCTGGAGCAGCTTTGCCGCTGGCGACCTAGCCTTTTTCGGCAGCGGCCTTCCTCATTTGTACCGCAACTGGAATCCCGGTCATGCCCATTCGCGTTACATCCAGTTTCGGGAGGATGTCTTCGGACGCGATCTGTGGACGATGCCGGAATGCTCCCGAATCCGGAAATGGATGACCGAAGCTGGGCGTGGGGTGAGCTTTCACGGCCGGGCCGCCCGTGAAGCACAATCGTTAATGGAAAGAATCTACTCGGTCCGCCCCGGCGTTCTTCGGATCGGCATGCTGCTGGAACTTCTCGATCGGATGGCGAGGGCGGGGACGGGCCGTCCCCTGGCCAGCAAAGGGTACCGTGCCGAACCGGTGAAGGAACGAACGGGGAAAAAAATGTACGAGCTCCTCCACTACGTGGAGGACCACTGGACCGAACCGCTTCGCCTCGAGGAGGCGGCCCACCGGGTCAAGATGCACCCTCGTTCCCTCAGCCGTTTTTTCCGAAGGGAAATGGGAACCACCTTTCAGGATTATGTGGTGGAGGTTCGGCTGGGCCGGGCGGCACGCCGTCTGATTGAGGATGAAAACCGGGTTTCGGAAATTGCCTTCGCCTGCGGTTTCAACAACCTTTCCAACTTCAACCGCCTTTTTGCCCGCCGTTATCGGTGTTGTCCGCGTGATTATCGCCGGCGTCTGATCGAATCAAAATCAGCTCGTTGACAGGTTTCCTCCAATCCAGTCCCCGGGCTCTGCCCTGGTGACGCGGGCCGATTCAGGAACGGGATCCCAAAGGTGGAACCCCGGGCGCTCCGAAAACTGGAAACGCCCCGTCCCAGGCAAAAGGTTGGATCCGGACCTGACGGTCCCATCCCGAACCGGGTCGCCGAGCCGAATGGTACACAATCCAATCCGTTCCTTCGCCGTCGGTGGTAAAGGAAGCATGGCCGGGGGCACGGATCCCATGGGTGGAGGCAAACACGGGGCGCGGCCTTTTCTGCCAAGCGCTTGGCTCCAAAGGATCGGCCCCGGGGGGAAGCGAAAGAAGTCCCAGGCAATAGTGATCCGACCAACTGCCGGCCGCGGAATACACCACGTGGGTCCAGCCGTTTTTCTGCAGGACCTGCGGCCCCTCATTGATGGTGGGAAGGCCATCCGGCCCACCGGAACCAAGCCGTTCCCATTCGTGAAGCGGCGAGGAAATGAGCACGCGGGAACCCGACGGCGTGAGCGGATCCTTCATCGGACAAAGGTAAAGGTGCTGGGCGGTGTTTTGATCCCCTTCCCAGCCGGACCAGAGATAGAACCAACCACGTTCCGGATGCCTCAGCAGAGTACCGTCAATCGCCCAACGATCCGGCTCTAGGGCAAGCGGCCCGTGGAATTCGTAAGGGCCGACGGGATCGGAGTGACCGCGTACCAAGGCCACCATGCGGTGGTGCACGTTGTCACCGTCGTCAGCCGCCACATAAATGACCCAGCCCCCTTCCATCGCATGGAGTTCCGGCGCCCATAGCTCCCGAGAAAACTTTCCACCCTCCGGGCCACGCCAGGCCAACACCGACTCTTTTTCTGCCAAGGCCGGCAGGCTCGAGGCACGCCGCACGCACACGGCATCGTTGGTGCTATTGCTGTGGCAGTAGAGAAACTCGTTTTGATGGCAAAGGACCCATGGGTCGGCTCCGGAATCCAGCAAAGGGAGACGGCCGGTAAGAATCTCCTGCGTTTTCAATCGCGCATGCCGCGGACATCCGCATCCCGCTCATCCCTGCCCACATAACTATCGCCGTCGGGATGAACAAAACATTTCTCGGTTTGGCCCGAAGACCAATGCAGATGCAGGATTCGGCCATGACACTCCCACCGGCCCTGAGCCCCGCGACGATCCCGGAGTGTTCCGTCAGTCTTAAATTCCACCCTAGGGGCATCCCGCCAGGCTACTTGATGAATCCACGTCCCTTCCATTTTCGGTACTCTTAGTTCATGGGGCCTGGTCAAAACTTCCCCGACCAAAGGCCACCCATCCTCCGACCAAAACATCGGTCGCACCTGCAGATCACGGCTCGTTTCCATCAGGGTGTGGTTGACGAAAATATCAAACCAGGGGCACTCATCCACCAAAGCACCGTTATGGCCGTTCCCACGATACTTTCCATAGGGGGCGATCACCGGCGTACCGCCGTCCCCTAGCAGGGGTTTTCCCATCCGGTCCAGATAAGGCCCGGTGATGCGATCGGAGCGACCGACCACCACATGGTAATTCACTTGGTCGGCAAGGGAAACAAAGAGATAAAAGTGTTTGTTTTTTCTGACGATCACTGGCCCCTCAATTCCCGGGCCGGGATTTCCCTGCAGTCCGTTCCCCGGCGCCCTTGTCGCCACATGATGATGCTGAGCCCCGGGAATGATCTTCCCCGTCGATGCATCGGCCTCGGCGAGAAATATTCCGGAAAAGTATGAGCCCCAGACAATCCAAGGCTTGTCGGTTTCGTCGAGACAAACGCTGGAGTCGAGGGCGTTATAAGGATCCTTGCCGGTCTCGGATGACAGCACCAACCCCTGATCTTTCCATCCCCCCTTAGGATGCGCCGGGTCCAAAGCCTCGGCTGTGGCCAGCCCCAGCACGGAACGCTGACTCCCCAAGGTCGAGACCGAATAGTGCAAGTGCCAGCGGTTTCCTACTTTTCGGATGTCCGGAGCCCATACGGAGTCGGCTCCGGGAATTTTTTCTTTGGCCCAGGCCGGAACAGGATCGGTGAATACGGAGGGCAAGACATCCCAATTTAACAAATCCCGACTACGACGAGCCTCAATCCCCTCCCCGGTGGCATAGATATAATACCAATCACCGTCTTTGGCGATGGTCGGATCAGGCAACTCCCAAAGCGGGGAGAAAACGGGACGCCCGTGGGCTTCCGGAGGGAGCAACGGAGGCGCCTTTTTTTTATGTGCGGTGTTCACGGAGTGCGGTCTGCGGTGACCGGCTCCCGAATCCCCCGGATATCGGTATCTGCGGCATTGCGCCCGACGTAACTGTTGCCGTCAGGATGGAGAATACAGACATCCACGGCATCCCCTCCTTCCGGCCGCGGCCACTGCA
>CAZZMY010000040.1:0-11276 GCA_964655385.1 uncultured Akkermansia sp. | reverse complement strand
AAGGGTGGGGATTACCAGGCCGAGCAGTTGGATCGCGAGGAGCTGGCGGCGGTGCAGGCGGGGGGAGGAACGGTCAAGGTTCTGCAATTGACTCCCGGACGATCGACCACGGCGGTTTTGGAAAAGATCAAGAAGTGAGACCCCTGAAGCTGGGGATTCTCGGCTCCGGAAAGGGCAGCAATTTTCTGGCGTTGGCCCGAGCTATCCAAGAGGGGACCGTGCCGGCCGAGATCGTTCTCGTGGGTAGCGATCAACCCCAAGCGGGAATTTTGGAAAGTGCTCGGGGCATGGGACTGCCGGTCTTTGTCAGTCGTACCGGCGCGTTTCAAACCAAGCTGGAGCCAGAAATCGAGGAGGAACTGGCGGAAGCCCTAAGCCGAGCTGGCGTGGAGTTGGTGGTTTTGGCGGGTTACATGCGGGTGGTGAAAGTGCCCCTTTTGCAAAGGTTCGGCGGTCGCATGATCAACATTCATCCTTCGCTTTTACCTGCGTTTCCCGGCTTGAAGGCCTGGGAGCAGGCTTTGCGGGCGGGAGTGAAGGAGACCGGATGCACGGTGCATTGGGTCAATGAGGTGGTGGACGGGGGTTCCACGATCCGGCAGTGGAAGGTTCCGGTGCAAGCAGGGGATACGGCGGAGTCTTTGCATGCCCGGATCCAGACGGCGGAGCACCGTCTTTTGCCGGAGGTGGTGGGGGATTTGGCCACGCGAAAAATTTCATGGTTACAGGATCCAAGGACGGAGTAGTGGAAGGCGGGAGGTGGGAGGTGTAAAAAAGCAGGTTTTCCAAGTTTGAAAATTTCTTTTCACCTTATTCTCACGCTTGATGCCGAATAAGCTGCCGGCCCTGGACTCGAACCAGGAACAGCCAGATCCAAAGTCTGGTGTGCTACCATTGCACCAGCCGGCAATCCGAGAAATTGTAATTCAACCCACGGAAGATTCGAGGAGAGTTTTAGGGAGCCAATGGAGGAAGGGAGGCACGAAGGCGCAGGGGATTGAGGGCCTCATTGCCAAGGCGGATGGCTTCTTCAATCGTGCCGCTACGGATTGTCAGGTGGCCCATTTTTCTTCCCGGGCGGGCGGTGGCTTTGCCGTAGAGATGAAGCGATGCACCGGGAAGCGCGAAGATGGGGGACCAATCCGGTTCGCCCTTGGCCCAGAGATCGCCCAGCAGGTTAAACATCACGGCCGGCCCAATCGGGGAGACGAGTCCCAAGGGTAGGCCGCAGACGGCCCTAAGCTGCTGTTCAAACTGGCTGGTCGGGCAGGCCTCGGCGGTCAGGTGGCCGGAGTTATGGACGCGGGGAGCCAGTTCGTTGACGAGCAGTCGGCCATCCGCCATTTGAAAGAGTTCCACGGCGAGCAGTCCAACGAGCTGGAGTTTTTCCGCAATCTGTCGGGCCAAGGCCAACGCATCGTTGGCCATGGATTCAGGGATGCGGGCGGGAAATACCGTCCGCTCGAGAATGCCGTCGACATGCCGGTTTTCGAAAGGAGGAAAAGCCACGGTCTGAGGAGAGGCATCGCGGGCGACCAATACGGATATTTCGCGAACAAAGGGAACGTGCTCCTCCAGAACGGCCCGGGGAACCCCGATGGTCTTCCAGGAGGTTTCGGGGTCAGAGTCCGGAACGAGTGCCAACTGTCCCTTACCGTCGTAGCCAAAGGCGGATGATTTCAACCGGGTTTTGCCGGGAAACTTTTTCAGGGCGGCGGCCAGTTCCCCGGCGGAGGCGACCACCTCAAACCGTGGACCGGGAAATCCGGATGCCTGAAGGAATTCCCGCTCCCGTTCGCGGTGTTGGCAGATATGGAGAATGGAGGGATCCGGAAAAACCGGGCGCAAGGCGGCGATTTGACGGAGGGAGGTGACAGGAATGTTTTCGAACTCATAGGTGACCACGTCACTGGCCTCGGCCAAACGGCGTAGGGCGTTACCGTCCTCAAACGAGGCGCTGACTTTGAGGTCGGCAACCGGGGAGGCCGGGCAAGAGGCATCCGGATCAAGAATGGCGATGCGGTAGCCCATGCGTCTGGCAGTCAGGGCCAGCATCCGTCCCAATTGTCCCCCGCCGACGATGCCGATGGTTTGACCGGGGGCGATCACGGAACAAGACGAAGGAGTTCGATGGTGAAACGGGCGGCGGCGATCGCCCCCCGGCGCCCGATGGGGAAGGTGGCGACGGGGATGCCGGCGGGCATTTGGGCGATGGAGAGAAGGGAGTCGATGCCGCGGAGGGATCGGCCGGCAACGGGGACTCCGAGAACCGGAAGAGGGGTAAGGGCGGCGGCCATGCCCGGGAGGTGTGCAGCTCCTCCAGCCCCGGCAATAATCAGTCGAAGGCCACGTTTTCTGGCCGAGCGGGCATAGGCCACGAGGCGGAGGGGAGTACGGTGGGCACTGACCACGCGGGCTTCGGTCCGGATGCCGGCCTGGCGGAGGAGGGTCTGGGCCGGACGGAGGGTAGGCCAGTCCGAGCGGCTACCCATGATGATGCCGACGAGGGGGCGTGACTTTTTCAAGGGGGGTATTCTTAAGAGTTTGCCATCTCAAGAGAAGAAATTTACAGGGAAGCTTTTCGATCTTTGGGAAAAGAAACGAAAAGGGTAGGGTGGACGGATGGTGCACAAGCTTGGCGTTTCCGGTCAGGCTTTGGCTTGGACCTTGGCAGCCCTTTTCTGGGGTTGGACTTTCTGGGCCTGCGCGGGTGAATGGCAGCACACGGATGCCTATTCCTATGGATCGTTAGTTCCCCTGCTCGGTGGATATTTCTTTTGGCGAAGATGGCAGGAGCTGGTTCCGGTGCGAGTTTCCGACCGGGCGGCCGGGTTGGCTTGGGCCGTGATCGGGCTGGCGGCCATTTTGGCCGGTCCGGTCGAACTGATCCGGCAGACCCCCTTTTATTGGAGGCCTGTTTTATGGCTGATGGGGCTACTTTCCGTGGTCGTGACCTTGGCGGCGGCTTTTCTAAGCGGCGGAAAGGCTGGGATGAGGGGGATGATTTTCGCCGCGCTTTTTCCCCTGGTTTCCATTCCCTGGGTGGGCATCTGGGAAATTCAGACCACGGTTCGGCTCCAAGGGTGGGTGGCCATGGCCACAGGAGAGATTCTCAACTGGCTGGGAGTGGCGGCCGAGGTGAATGGGAAAACCATCCGGGTTTCCGGCTGTGTGTTGGGAGTGGAGGAGGCCTGCAGCGGGTTACAGAGTCTGCAATCCGCCCTGATGGTGGCCTTGGCCGGCGGGGAAGTTTTTCGCAGTCGTCTTGGAAGGAGAGCCGGTTTGTTGATTTGTGCCGCGGCAGTGGCGGTGGGTGGGAACCTCGTCCGAGCCGTCACCTTGGGCATGATTGGCGGTCGCTTGGGGCCCGAGCAGGTGGATCATTGGCACAACTTGCTGGGGATGGGCATTCTGGTGGCAGTGGTCATGGCCGTTTGGTGGCTGGCCTCCCGGACGGAAGTGGTCCGGGTGCCAGAAAAGCCCCCAACCCCCGAGGGCCCTTTGCTCCGGCAGGGCAGAGGGATGGGAATTCTGGTTTTGGTTTGGCTCGTTGGGGTCGCGGGGTTCGTGAGGTTTTGGTATTCCAAGGGGGAGAATTCCCATGTCACCTCCGTTCTCACCTTGCGTGAAGGGGTAGAACAAGAGGAGGTTCCCAAGAGTGTCATCGATACGTTGAGGCCGGATCAGGGGGAGTATTTCCATTGGGGAAAAGTTTCCGGTTACCATTTCTGGTGGTCGCCCGGGCGGGGCAAGGCCAATCCGTTTGGACACCGGCCGGAACACTGCATGCCGGGGGCCGGTTGGACCATCACTGGAGAGAGGTCTGATTTTGTCACTGAAATTGACGGGCAGAGGACGGTGTGGTCGGTGATTTCCTTTGAGCGGCCTGATCAAAAGGCGGTGATGCTTTGGGCCAACTGGATGGACGGTCAGCCTCTGGATCCCAAGGAGTATGATCGGTTGAGGGAAATGTATTTTCACAAAGACCGGACCTTGGAATTTGTCCAACGGAGGATCAGCAGCTTTCCCTTTGAGCTGGCGGCCTGTCTCATTCCCGGGGAGAAGCCGGATCCCGAGGAAATGACGCGGATTGTCCGCAGCCTGTTTCAGGCGAACGCATCAGAACCGGGTAGCCGAACATCCCCCATTCGGGATAAACTTACGAAGTGAAGAGACGAGGCAGGCCTTTCTTCCGTCCAAAACGGGAAGAGGAGGGGTTGGGTTATCCCTTCCGGATGATTTTCTTGGACGTCTTGTTGTTGGCCTTGGTGGTGGCTGGTTTTCATATTTTTCGCCTGGGGCGTATTCCCGGTTACTGGCCCCTGGAAATTTATCTGGTTTCGTTGTTTTTCAGTTTATTGGCCCTGTTTGTCTCAGGGGGATACGTCGAGAAGTCCGACAAACTTTCCCTCGAATATGCCACCGTTCATTTGTCATCCTTCCTGCTGGCTTTTCCCCTGTTGATGACCTCGGTGTATGCCTTCACGGCTTATAGCGAGAGAATGAAGCCGGCGCGGGCGGTGGTCATCCCGGCCATTTTCAGCTTTGCGCTATTATCCCTAGTGATTCGACGCTCGAGTTACCAGGCGATGATTCGGAAAAAAGGGCGGGGGTACTTTGCGGTGTTGGGTCGGTCGGATGATTTGCGGGCCCTCTGGCATGAATTGATGGAAAAAAACCCAAAACCCAATTTGGAATACGTGTTTTATGATGTGGAAAACGGCCAAGTCGGACGGCTAGCGGGTCCAAATTCCCCCCGAATGACGGCGTGGAGCCTGAAAGCCATTGAGCGTGCCGATCCCAAGCGCTTGGGATTCGTCATGGCCTCACACATACAGTTCTTCTCCCCTGATCTGAAGAACAGGCTCTCCAAACTTCATTTAGGAGGGGTCCGGGTTTTGACCGCCGAGTCATTTGCGGAGTCGGTTTTTGGGAAAGTCCTTTTGCGGGACGTGGATGAGGAGTGGGTGCTGGACCGGGAGCTGAACCTGACGCAGAGCGCCAACTATGCGCGTCTAAAAACCATTTTGGATCGCAGTATGGCCTTTCTGCTTTTGCTTTTTTTTCTGCCACTGGTTCTGCTGGTAGCCCTGACGATCCTGGTGATGGATGGTCGCCCCATCTTCTTTGTGCAGAAACGGTATGGGGCTCGGGGAGAGGTCTTTGAGGTCTACAAGTTTAGGACCATGAAAAACAGGAAAGAGGAGGGGTCGCATTATACCGCGGCCAAGGACGAGCGGGTGACCCTACTGGGAAGGTTTTTGCGGCCCTCCCGTCTCGATGAGGTTCCGCAACTTTGGAACATTCTCTTGGGGGATATGAGCTTGATCGGGCCCAGGGCTGAATGGGTGAAGCTGGTGGAAAAATACGAACGGGAGATACCCTTTTACCACCTTCGTCATGAAGTTCCTCCCGGTTTGACCGGGTGGGCTCAGGTGAACTATCCCTATGGCTCGAGCGTGGAAGATACGCGGGAGAAACTGAGGTATGATCTGTACTATATCCGGAATCACTCTTTTCTTCTCGATTTTCAGATTGTGTTGAAAACCGTCTACGTGGTTCTGGCCAAAGTGGGGGGGAAGTAAGCCTGCCAGATTCGGAAGGGTTTGCGTGAGGCTATTGGATGGCGTCGAGGACCAAGCCGGGGGTGAGAATTTCAGGCAGAAGTTGGGGGACGGATACTCCCGGGCGGAGAATCACGTAAGTCGGCACTCCTTCCCGGCCATACCGATGCAAGGCGGAGGTGATGGTGGGGTCCCGGCGGGTCCAGTCGGCCACCAGAAAAGCCACGTTATTCTTTCGAAAAGCCTCCCGCACCTCGGGTTTGGAGAGGGTGAGGCGCTCGTTGACCTGACAGGTCAGGCACCAAGCGGCGGTGAAGTCGATGAAGACCGTCCGTCCGTCGGCGATCTGGCGGGCCACTTCCTCTTCCGACCAAGGAATGCGGTCGGGATGGGTCGCTGCGATCTGCGAGGTGGTTGGTTTGAGAACCAAGGTGGGGACAAGCACGGAGGCCAGAAGGAGGAGTTGCCCGGCTTGTTGTAAGCCTTTCTGTGGAGGGTAGGTCTTTTGGCCGCGTCCAAAAAGGATCAGTCCCACAGCCAAGCCGAAGCCGGCCAAGGTGATCCAAGGGATGATGGAGGGTCCAACAAGCCGGAGGAGAACCCAGACGAGCCAAGCCACAGCGGCAAACATGGGGAGGGAGAGGACTTTTTTGAAGGTATTCATCCACGCGCCCGGTTTGGGCAGGAACGCGAGGAGGGACGGGAAAAAGGAGAGGAACAGCACGGGAGAGGCAAAACCGGCGGCGAGGGAGGAAAAGATAAGCAGGGTCCCAAGGGAGGGAAGAGCGAAAGCCGCCGCCAAAGCCACCCCCATGAAGGGGGCCGTGCAGGGTGAGGCCACGGCCACGGCCAAAAGGCCGGAGGCGAAGGCTCCGGCCCAGCCGTGGGCGGTATTTCTGGAAGCAAGGCCGGTCAGGAGAGCCGGAAATTCAAAAAGGCCGAGTAGGTTTAGGGAGAGCGCAAGCAGTAGGGAGAGCAGAAGCCAGACCACCGGGGGAGATTGAAGTTGAAATCCCCATCCGAGGACATGGCCCGACGCGCGGAGGAGGAGAAGTAACCCAGCAAGAAAGAGAAGAGAAAGGAGAACCCCGCTGCCAAAGGCGATTCCCTCCCGGCGCGCGGCTTGACGGCTTTCCCCAGAGATCTGCACTAAGTGGAGGGCCTTGAGGGAAAGGATGGGAAAGACGCATGGCATAATGTTGAGGATCAACCCGCCCAGGAAGGCAAAGAGGAAAATAAGCGGGAGGCTGAGGGATGAGGTGGAAGGGGATTTCGAAGGGATGGAAATTCGCCAGGCACGATGACCGGCCGCATCCCAAGGGATGTCGGAGACCAGTACGCCGGATAAGGTGGCTGGAGCCGGGGTCTTTTCTTTGAGGGGAAGGCGTAGTAGGAGTTTTGCGCCTTGGGGCAGGGTTTCGGCCGGTTGAAAATCATCGAACCAACTGGTTTCGTCCGGGAAAAAGGAGAGTTTGGCGGTGGGGACAGGTGCGGGGACCAAGAGTTCCATAAAGCCGGGCTTGGCGGTGGCGGCGATTTCCGAGGAGGGAAAAGAAACGGGAAGAGATAGACGTGTTTTCTGAAAAAGGGCCTGCAAAGGTAAGTTTGTCGCAGGAGTTAAGGTAAGATCCAGGTTAGCGTGTCCGGGGAGGCAGGCCTCTTTGCAGACCAGCCAATCGACCTCTGCCCGCAGGGTGATGGGGCCGGGTTTCCAGCCAGCAGGTGGGGTGATTTCGGTCAGCAGAGCGGTTTCTTGGGCGTAGCCGTAGCTCACAAGGGGTGGGGTGAGAATCCTTTCGGGGAAGGGGAATAGGAGAGGGCCTGCGGAAAAGCCGGGGGGAAGAGTCCATTGGACAGACGGGGGCATGCCAGAATCGCCAGGATTGGACCAGTAGATGTGCCAACCCGGCTCGGGTTTAAAAAGAAGACCGACGGTGATGGGTCCTTGGGAGCTCAGCGTGGGTGACTCCCCCATTAATTCCACAGTGACTTGGGGCGTTTTAAGCGCAGGAGAGGCCCAAGCAGTATGCAGGCAAGCCAGCAGTAGGAGGGGGCTCAGGACTGGGAAGCGCATGAGATTAAGCTAGTCTAGTTCTTGCCCATGGAAACGGTTTCTCCTGAGTTGTCCAAGCAGTTGCGCGACCTTCCCCACCGGCCGGGGGTGTATTTATTCCGGGACCGTTTTCATCGGGTGATCTATGTGGGCAAAGCGCGGGACCTCCACCGCCGGGTGGGGCAATATTTTCATCCCTCCAGAAAATACGGGGCCGATCTCAAGACACGGGCCTTGTTGCAAAGCATCGCCGAATTGGAGACCCATGTGGTGAGAAGCGAGCCGGAGTCCATCCTTTTGGAGGGGCGGCTGATCAAGGAGTACCGACCCCGGTACAATGTCAGTTTCCGGGATGACAAAAGATTTCTTCTGGTTCGGGTGGATCCGGACGAGCCGTATCCAAAATTCCAGCTCACGCGGATGCGAAAAGACGACCGGGCCAGATATTTTGGGCCTTTTGCGCATTCCGGGGCCCTGCGGCAGACCCTCTCGCTGATGCGGAAAAAATTCGGGCTGCGATCCTGTCGGCCGGAAATCCCCGGGGAGAAGGATTACCGGCACTGCCTGGATCATGTGATTCGGAACTGCAGTGCCCCATGTATGGGTAAGATTTCCCGGGTGGCGTACGGCGAACGGATCGCCCAGGCTTGTGAGTTTCTTGAGGGGAAGACGGTGGAGATGCGGGAGTCCCTCAAGGAGGAGATGAAGAAAGCGGCGGCCAGAAGGGATTTCGAAAAAGCGGCCTCCCTAAGAAATTTGATCGAGGACCTCAAGAAAACCACCCGGCCGGCCAAGAAGTTTTTCCGGTCCCTGCCCAGCACGGTGGTGCCGGAGAAGGAGTTGGAGGCGCTGCGGGACGTGCTTCAGTTGGTCGCGGTTCCGGCCCGAATCGAGTGTTTCGATATATCCAATATTTCCGACACCCATAGTGTGGCCTCGATGGTGGTGTTCCGAAACGGCAGGCCCTCCAAGCCGGCCTACCGGAGGTATCGGATCCAGGGAGTAGAGGGTCAGGATGATGTCGGATGTATGGCCGAAGTCATTCGACGGCGGTGCCGAAGATTGAAGTCGGAGGGAGTTGAACCTCCGGATTTGATGGTGGTGGACGGGGGGAAGGGGCAACTCGGGGCTGCTGTGGCCGAATTAAACCTAGCGGGGTGGGAGGGGGTTCCGGTCATTGGTCTGGCCAAGCAGCACGAGGAGATTTTCCGTCCGGGCCGGCCGGATCCCCTGGTTCTGCCCCACGAGCACGGAGCCATTCGTCTCTTGCAGCGGGTCAGGGACGAGGCCCATCGGGTGGCCAACGGGTATCATCAACTGTTGATGAAACGGCGCATGGAGGAAAGTGAGTTGGATGCCGTTCCCGGGGTCAGCGCGGTCCGTAAGCGGGCTTTGTTGCGGGTGTTTGGCTCGGTGGATCGGATCTCAAAAGCGGAAACGGAGGAGCTGGCCCAAGTGGAGGGAGTGGGGGATAAAGTGGCCCGCTCGATCCGGGAATATTTCCAGCGTGGTTAGTTTGCCGGAAGCCGGGCTTCTACTTAGTGGAGGTGCGCCACACGCCGTCCCACTCCGGGGGCGGCGGACTCTTTTTCAGTGCGGGGATCCGTGTCAGGAATTCCAGAGAAGGCCCGTCCTGGGGACGGATCCGCAGGCATTCCTGGAAGGCCTTGGTGGCCTCCTCCCATTTCTGTTCGCGGTAAAGCTGTAGGGAGTCCGCGTAGAGATTGACCAGTTTCTGGGTCACCCCATCCAATGATCCGGCCCTACCGAGCAACTCATAGATGCGAACGGGCTCCGCTTTGCCAAAGACAGTCACGAGGTCGATTTCCCGAGCTTCAATGTGGGATTCTGAAAGCCGGAAGCATTCCTCGTTCAGTAAGACCGACGTGCCGTAGATTTTGTTGATTCCCTCCAGCCGGGAAGCGGTGTTGACGGTGTCTCCGATCACCGTAAAGGACTTGGTCGTGTCGGAGCCAACGGTGCCAATGACGGTGTCCCCGGTGGCGAGGGCCATCCGGACATGGAATTTCGGGGCATTGCGGCGCAATCCGGTCAGTTCAGGAATCTCTCCGCGGACCATTTCAAAGGCCTGCAGAAGCTCCAGGCAGGCAAAACAGCCGTCCCGGGCGTGGCTTTCCCCTTCTGAAAAAGGGCTGGCCCAAAAGGCCATGACGGCGTCGCCAATGAACTTGTCGACGATGCCGTGGTGCCGTCGAACAGCCTGGGTGGAGACGGTGAAGTAGCGGTTGAGCAGTTTCACGAGGCTGGCGGCGGTTAGTTGTTCGCCGATGGTGCTGAAGTTGGAAATGTCCGAAAAAAAGATGGTCACCCGCCGGCGTTCGGCGACTTCCTTGAGTTCCCCGGTCGTGGGATCGACCACATTGGCGACGATGCGTGGGTCGAGAAACTGGCCGAAGGCCTCGCGCAACTTTTCCTTGGACTTGAGTTGCTCCACCATGTGATTGAAAGAGTCGGTCAGATCCCCGATTTCATCCTTGGAAGTGATGGGCAGGGGATCGGTCAACTCTCCATCGGCCGTTTTCCGGAACGCCACGGTCAGGCGATGGAAAGCCGTTTGCAGGCGGCCGGTGATGACGAGAAAGACCAGGAGACCCAAAAATCCGGCGACGGAAAAAATGGCGAGATTCGTCCAGATGATGGTGAAAATGTTACTGGCCGTTTCGGTCGCGGAATCCAGGATGAGCTGGTTGGCAGCTTGCCGGGTTTTTTCGTAAATCGGGTCCAGATTGGAGTACTCCTCCATTTTTAAAAGGTTGGCCTTGGCCTCGGCGGATTTGCTCTTGGATCCGAGATCGATGGTTTGTATCGCGGTGATAACGAAGCCCGTCGTCTGGTCATTGAGGTTCTTCAGGGAGCCAAGCAATTTGGCCATGACCAGGCGGTCCTCGATGTCGTTGCGGGAGTCGTTGCTGCCTTTCTCGCAGAGGTCGATCGCTTCGACGAAGAGTCGGTGGATGATCTCCTCCAATTGCTTGGCCCGGGTGAGGTGATGTTGGATTTTTTCCGGCTCCATCACGCGGAGCTGTTCCGACATGTCGTGGGCTAAGAGCTCCAATTCATAGGTGTAAACGTCCAAGGCATTGACTTTTGCCATGATGGGAACGTGGTATTCGGCTATTCCGCGGACCTCCTCGCCGGAATCCTTGACGAAGTAGAGGGTGACGGTGAGCGCGAAGGCAAAAAGAACCAAGAGGGCAACCACGCCCGTCATGATTTTCGCCCGAAGAGATGTACCCATCAGGCTAGTTTTAGCCCCAGAGGCCTCCCGTTTCGAGTTGAGAATTGGGACGTTTAGCGTGTCACCAACCAGATTCCCTCTTCCTGGCGAGGCTCCAGAAAGCGCCCGATTTTCCGTAGGCGGGCCCTTTGAATCCAAGCTTCGACTTGGCGGGGTGTCGGTCGGCGGGAAGCCAAAACGACTTTTACCCTGCGACCCGAGATCCATCGGGCCTCAATTCGGGCGAGCGATTTTTGGAGGGGGTCCGGAAAAACTCCAAAGACCAGACGACCTGGAGAAAGGTGGGGTCGGAATCCTCGAACCGCACTCTCCAACCATTGGCGCGTCAGGGGATTGTCGTACTGGGGCAAAACTTTGCGGGCACCGGCCAAGCTGGATTCGCCGGGAGCGAGGTTGGCAC
>CAZZMY010000039.1:9413-11285 GCA_964655385.1 uncultured Akkermansia sp. | reverse complement strand
CGAACCTACGAACGCCTTTCGGCGTCTGCGGTTTTCAAGACCGCCGCGTTCAACCGCTCCGCCACTCGTCCCACTCTTAGTTTCTAGACGGGTTCTGGGTTGAAATCCAGCCACCCTCCAATCTCGATGCCCCGCCTTTTGGTTGTCGGAGCCGGTTACTTGGGGGCCTCTGTGGCGCGCTTAGCCAAGGCGGGGGGGTGGGCAGTGGTTCCCGTGGTTCGTTCTGAATCCTCCGCCGAGGTTCTTCGTCGCGAGTTTCCGGAAGTTCGGGCGGCGAATGCGGTGGACGCATCGTTTTGGAGTAATCTGACGGAAAAATTCCAAGGTTTGGTCTGGTCCTTAAGTCCTTCCCGGACCGAAGAGGTATCGTTTCGAGAGCTGCATCGGACGGGGGCATTGCGAGCCGCCACTTGGGGGCAGCAACAGGATGTGCCCATGGTTTATATTTCCTCCACCTCGGTTTATGCGGAGTCGACCGGCGGTTGGGTGGACGAGAGGTCTGCGGTTGCCGTGGAGGAGGAACGGTCCTCAGCGATGCTGGAGGCGGAAAGGGTTGTTCTGGCCGCCGGGGGAACGGTTCTCCGTTGTGCGGGAATTTATGGGCCGGGTCGGGAATTACGGGCGGGTTTGGAGGGGCCGGAACGTTGGCTCAACGTGGTGCAGGTGACCGATGCGGCACGGGCCGTGGGGTTGGTTTTGGGGAAGAATCGTGGGATTTATAATGTCTGTGAAGATGAGCCGCTGAAGAGAGGGGTTCCCCATGGCCGTTGGCCGGAGGGGAGAAGGGAAAGAAGGAACAAACGAGTCAGCAACGCCAAGCTCAAGTCACTGGGCTGGCAGCCGCTCTGGAGGGCAGGCTTGCTGGATTCCGTCTAACGAAATCTAAGAATCCAGGGGGTCAAAGGTTCCATCCACCGGAGACAATCAGATTGGTTCCGGTGACCTGGGAAGCCTCGGCTGAAATTAAATAACGGAGGGCGGCGAGCACTTCGGGAAACGAGACGGGTCGGCCTCCCGGAAGGCTGGAGGGCTTGGGCATTTGGATGCTGTTTTCGAGGTATCCCGGGGAGATGCAGTTCACCGTGATTTTTCTACGGATGAGTTCGGCCGCGAAGGAGCGAGTCAGGACAAGAACCCCGATTTTTCCCAAATGATAGCCTGGGGCCATTTTGCGGGCCGAAAGACGTTCGCAGGCGGAGTCCCCTAGGTTGATAATCCTGCCTCCGGTCCGGGGAAAAAGACGCAGGGATGCCTGAATCATGTGGAACGTAGCGGTGGCGGTGCCATCGAGCCCAGATTGCCAATCTTCGAAGGAGGTTCGAAGTAGGGGTGTGGGGCGGTAGGTGCCGGCATTATTCACCAGGAGATCCAACCGCCCGAATTTCTTTTGAATTTCCAGAGTCATCCGTTTTACATCCCGGGGTTTAGCCAAATCCGCTCGAACGGCGGTGGCTTGTCCTCCTGCGGATCGTATCCGGGTTACCAGGCGGAGGGCACGGGTTCGATGCCGGCGGTAGTGGACGAGGACCTGAAAGCCATCCAAGGCAAGTTCACTGGCCAAATACGCGCCCAGGCCTTGGGAGGCACCCGTGATCAGGGCAACGGGGTGGCGAGAGGTATGGGATTTCATGAGAGAACCCCCAGTGTACGGGCCACGGCCCGGACCTTGGGGATTTCATGGGTGCGCAGAAGATCGGTTTTTCCCAAAATGGCCAGCACGGCAAAGAGGGCCTCGGCGGACCGGACTTCCTCCTGAAAAAATTCAAAGGCATGGGGTAAGGCATGGCACACCGGCCAACCCAAGGTGCGAAGGCGGAAGGAGTGCAGGAAGGTTTCCGCCTGATAACGGATGCGGGCAGCACTGTCCTGAAG
>CAZZMY010000039.1:0-9313 GCA_964655385.1 uncultured Akkermansia sp. | reverse complement strand
TCCGGTGAGGTTGAGCACCGCAGCTCCGGCCTCCAGACAGTCCCGTGCCGTGGATGGGTGATAGGTCTCGATCGACAATAGGAGCCCTTCCCGGGCGAGGGTTTTGATGATGGGCAGGAGTTTCCGGGATTGGGTCTGGGAATCGATGCGGGCGGCATGAGCGAGGGTGGATTCGGTCCCGAGGTCGATCAGGTGAGCTCCCTCGGAGTGCAAGCGGTGCGCTTTTTCCAAGGCGGCTTCGGTCGAAAGAACAACACTCTCTCGGTACCATGAGTCGGGGCTGAGGTTGATGACTCCCATCAGGTGGGGGGCATTCTGGTGTCGAAAGGTCTGATCCCGAAACTGGCACTCGGCGACCTGCGCGGTCAGGTCGGCGGCGTGCTTCTGGCAGAGACTGGCCAAAGTTTCGAGAGTGAGCATGGAAGAGTTACGTTAGATTGAAAACAGACGGGGGGCGAGAGTCGGATGGACGAGGGATGGGGAGACGATCAGAATGTCGGGATGGCTTCCCGTTTGATGAGTCAGGCTGAATTGATGGCTTGGGAGATCAAGGCCCGCCGGTGGGTGGTTTTGGGGTTGGTCGGAGTGGTGAGCGGGGTGTTCGGCATCGGACTGCTGACCCTCCATATGAGCTATGCGATGTTGAAAAAGACCGAAGTGATGCAAGAGGCGATGCGCAAAGTCAGTTCCGATCGCAGGGTGGCAGAGGCTCTCGGGGAGCCCATCCGGGTGGGTTGGTCGGTGACCGGGGAGATCGAGGATCTGCCGGATCGCGGAACCGCACGTTTGGATTTCAGCGTGCTGGGGAGCAAAGGGTTGGCCAAGGTGGCCTTGCGGGCGGATAAAAGCCCGACTGGGGAGTGGCGTTACCTCCTCTTGGAGGTCAAACCGATGGGAGGGGCGTCGATTTCCTGCGCTGACGGGGCAGGAGGATAAAAAAAGTACTAGTGGGCGCCGGCGGCTGTTTCGGTGGCCGGCAGGGTGTCCGCCACCGATTCTTTGTTATCGACGATGGTTTCCAGGGCGGCATCCAACTCGTTCAGTCCGTGTTTCTGGATGATGTCACGGATATGGGTCAGGTAGTCGGGATCCGGGCAGTATCCCGAAGCGAGGATCCCAGAGACAAACTTCAAACCTGATTTTTCCCCGACGTATTTTCGATAACGCTCGTTGGAGAGGAGGAATTCCGCATACCCCTTGAAGCCGGCGGAAAGGTTGGGGTAGGCGCGGAAATCGGCGGTGGTGTCCACGCCGCTGTCGCGGGTGGGCATGTTGAGGGCGCGGGCGCCCGTCCAACTGTCGAAGGCTTTCATGCCAAAGTAATTGTTATATTCCTTGGCCAGGATGCTGTTGCCGTAGCCGGACTCGAAAATGGCCATGGCGATCACCGCCGAGGCGGGAATCTGGGTGGCGGTCTGGATGGTCATGGCCTCGGGGATGGCGTTTTCCAGAAACTTTCTTTGTCGGCCGTTGGCCGAGTCGAGAATCTTAGAGATGCGGGTGGCCAGACCGAGGATATCGGTGGTGGAGGAACTTTGGGAGGCGATCAAACGCGCAATCCGCATGTCTCTTTCCTCGAGTTCGCGGCGTTGAGCCAAGCGGTTCTGCAGGGATGTCCATTTTTCTTCCAGATAGCTCCTGGAGAGGGCGGCAGAGAAGCGGGTGACTCCAATGAGGGAAAAGACGGCCACCCCGAAGAGGACCAACCAAAGTAGGTTGGACACCACGAGGGTACCAAAGAGGCCGAGCCGAAAACGTGCCTTTTGGTGGAACGTTTTTTTGGCAATGGCCTGGGTCAGATCGACGACCTGAGGCATGTAATTAGTTTAGGAGGGTAAGGCGGTTCGTCAACCCGCCCTAAAAATTAAGCCAATAACCCTAAAGTACTGACTCACAACATCTAAACAGTTTTTTAGCCGGCGTGCCCCTTGGTAGGGGGGCGCAGAATAGAGGCAAGAATGGAAATAGTAAGAACTGCCAGAACGAATCCTAGGGTGATCGGAATAGGCAGGTGGTACCAGGCGGAGAGCAGCATTTTCGTTCCGATAAAGGCCAGGATAACCGCCAGACCCACATTGAGGTAGGCAAATAGCTTGAGCAGGCCAGCGATGGCGAAATACAGGGCTCGAAGTCCGAGGACGGCAAAGGCATTGGAGGTCAGTACGATGAAGGGGTCCCGGGTAATGGCCAAAATGGCCGGGATGGAGTCAATGGCGAAGACCAGGTCCGTGGTCCCCAGGGCGATGAGGACGAGAAAGAGGGGGGTGGCGGACCATCGACGGTGATGCGAATCCCGCACGAAAAAATGGCTGCCATGAAACTCCGGGGTGACGGGCATCAGGTGACGGGCCAGGCGGACGAGTGGATTTTGGCCGGGCTGAACCTTTTCCTCCCCCCCGCGTAGCAGCTTGATTCCGGTGTAGATGAGCAGGGCTCCAAAAACATAAATCAGCCAGTGGAAACGGTTGATCAGGGCGATACCCGTGAAGATGAAGATCGCCCGGAGAAACAGGGCCCCGATGATGCCCCAGAAGAGCGCGGGAAATTGAGCGCGTTCGGGAACGGCGAAGTAGCGCAATAAAACAGCGAAGACGAAGACATTGTCGACGCTGAGGGAAAGCTCGACGATGTAGCCGGTAAAAAATTCCATGGCGGGATGAACCCCAAGGGTGAAAAGAATGAGAGCGCCAAAAGCGGTGGCGAGGGCGACCCATCCCGCGGTGGCTTGCAGGGAACGCTTGAGATCAACCGGGCGAGGGTCGCGGTGAAAGAGAATTAAATCCGCGGCCAGCAGGATGAGCACCAGAGGACCGAAGGCCAGCCATCCCCAATGCAGGTTCTGAAAATCCATCTCCTTTAGGTAGCAGGGCATGTGGGGAAGGCCAAGGAAGAGTCAGTCCGAGCGTGACAGAAGGGGAGGGGCGAGGGCACTTTGGTGGGCATGAGCAGTAAATCTCTGGAGGGAAAAGTTGGGGTGGTTTTCGGGGTGGCTAACAAGCGCAGTATTGCGTGGGGAATTGCCAAGGCCTGGGCCGATGCCGGGGCCAAGTTGATCTTTAATTATCAAGGCGAGCGGCTGAAGGAGAACGTGGAGGAGTTGGCGGCCACGTTCGGGGCGGACACCCCGGTGGCGCCCTGTGACGTGAGCCGGGATGAGGACATCGCAAAATTTTTTGACTTTGTGAGGGGCAAGAGTCCCAAAGTGGATCTCCTTTTGCATAGCGTGGCTTTTGCCCCCAAGGAGGCGTTGGAGGGAAATTTTGTCGACACCTCCCGGGAAGCATTCCGGGTGGCCCATGACATCAGCGCATATTCCCTCGTGGCGGTGACCCGTGCTGCCGCACCGATGATGACGGCCGGCGGAAGCGTGGTGACGATGAGTTACTACGGGGCGGAGAAGGTCGTGCCGCACTACAATGTCATGGGGGTGGCCAAGGCGGCCCTGGAGGCCAGCGTCCGCTACCTGGCCTACGATCTGGGCCCCAAAAAAATCCGGGTGAACGCCATCAGCGCGGGTCCAGTGAATACGTTGGCGGCACGGGGAATTAGCGGGTTTTCCTCCATGCTCAGCCACTACGAGCAGCATGCTCCCCTAAAACGGAACATCACCTTGGAGGAGTTGGGGGCGATGGGCGTGTTCCTTGCCTCGGATGGCGGGGCGGGAATTACCGGGCAAACGCTGTATGTGGATTCCGGGTACAGCGTGATGGGGATGTGAAGCGGTCGCCGGAAAAACCCAGAAAACTTCTGCTCTGGGACATCGACGGAACGATTTTACACACGGGAAAAGCCGGGGAGACGGCTCTGGGTCGGGCCATGGAAAAAATCCACGGCTTCCATCATGGCCTAGCCGGGCTGGAAATCGCCGGTCGAACGGATAAGTGGATTGTGGAGCAGCTTTTGGCCCGGGATGGAAAACCTAACGGCCCAGATGAAGTGGCGCGGTTTCTGGATGTTTATGCCGAGCTTTTGGCGGAGGAACTGCCGCGGAGGAACGGAGGATTGCATCCGGGCGTGATGGGAATTCTGGAGGAGGGGCATCGACGCCCAGATATTGTCCAGGCCCTCCTCACCGGGAATATTGAAAAAGGGGCACGACTGAAGCTGACCCGGTATGGGGTGAACCATTTTTTTGAATTTGGGGCCTTTGCCGATGATTCACCGGTGCGCAATGAACTCGGGCCCCATGCCCAACGCCGAGCTCAGGAGCGGCACGGGGAGGAGTTTCCTCCGGAAAGAATTTTCATCATCGGGGACACGCCCCATGACGTGGCCTGTGCGCGGGCCATCGGAGCCAAGGCGATCGCCGTGGCCACCGGTTCCTTCTCGGAGAAGACATTAAGGGACTGCGGGGCGGATGCGGTCTTCACCGATCTCGGCCATCCGGAAAACTTCTTCCGGTTGTTGGATTAGGGATTGGGTTTTGCCTCAAAGGTGAAGCTGTAATTCTTTCCCTCCTGCTCTTGGAAGGCTGAGGAAAGGGTGATGCCATTGGTGGAACTGGCGACGGACAAAAAAGATCCCGGTCGGGCGGGATCGGGAATGTTCCGCATACCCTCCACCCCTGTTTTTCGGTAAGCCGCCGACGCCTGCAAGAAGGCCAGGGAGACTTGGTACTGCATCTGAACTTGCTCAAACTCCGCCATCCCTTTCAGAGCTCCCTGGAGGGCTGGATTCATTCCGCTCCCTAAATCTCCTGCCAGCCACTGGCGCCAGGCGGGACCCGAGAGATAAGTCTTTTGTTCGAGGGATCCTATCTGATCCGCTCCCTGTCGTAGGATGGTAGCCAGATCCCGGACGGTCTTTGGGTTATTGACATGACTCACGAACCAACTGGCATCGCCTTCATCCCCCAGCAATCGGGTTAAGCCGATTTTGGCAGGGGTTTGTGGAGGTAGGGATTCAAGGTATTGCGCGGATCTTAAAAAAACCGCCCGGTCGGTTTTGAGGCCCTCCCGCAAAGTTGCGACCGTGGGTGGGGGAGGGGTCAAAGGAAGCAGCTCCTCAGGATTTTGTGATTGCGGTGAAAAATAATATTCAGATTTACGGATCATCTCCTCGCTCAACTTGGCCCCCATCACCATGTCTGTAACAGCCCATCCACTAAGACCTCCAAAACGCAACGTGCCCAGTGTGGTCATTTGGTGAAACAGCCGATGATAGAATTCTCGTTGATTTTCGGGTTCGCCGCCCCAGCTCTGTGGCTGCTCCGCCTCATAAAGCCCATAGCGGGTGATATCCTCGAAGGGTTCAGTCATCGGGGGAAACTGTGAGCGAAAGAAAATGGCCGAATCCGGAAACTTGGCCCAATCCGGTGCTAGTCCGGACAAAAAGGGCTCCCACGCTTGCCGAAACTTGGTTTGGTAGTCTCGCAGGGCCTGCAGTTCCGCGTCACTCCATGTTGGTGGCGTCTGCTCTTTCGGGGTGTCCCTGTCCCGCTTGACGGCATTTACGAGGATGGCCGGGATGGTTTGCAACTCCTGCAATCGGGAGATGAGTTCGGCCACCTCCGGGCTGTGCTCTGCAGGGGGAGGGGGAAGTTCCGCCAGAGCCTTCTCAATCAACACTTTCTCCTGTTCCCCCGGAGGGGTTTCCGGCGGGGTGGAGGTCTCCTCTTCCCCAAGAAAAAATTCCCGCATGGAGTGGGAAATGGCGACTCGACCTGTGATCCACCAAGCGATGGCCGTCAGCAGGATAAAAACAGCCACGAGTTGCTGGATAGATCGTTGCATGAAAGGACTCGGATGAGGCTGAGCGATTCAGACTTTTGCTTCAACGTGTCAGAGCTTGCGGTCGGTCAGCAGTTTGCGAAGAAAAGGGATGACGCGTATGCGGCATCTCGCGCTTTTCCTGGCTGTGGTTTGTGTCTCGTCCCGCTTGGCCGAGGCCGCCGTCACACCGGAGCAACATCAGAAGCTGGTGGAGACCTGTCGTTGGTTAGCAGCCCAAAATCTCGCCTACTCCCAGTCGTGGCAACCTCCTGGGCATCCCTACGTCATCACCATGGACTGTTCCAACACCATCCGATACATCGTCTGGAAAGTTTTCGGGATCAACCTGCCCCGGACCGCCTCTGATCAATACGTAATCTTGAAGCAAAAAAACCAAGTCCGCTCCGTTCCCGTAAAGGTAGATGGGGCTGTGGATCAAGACCGACTACTGACTTCGATGCGTAGCGGAGACCTGCTTTTTTGGGAGTGGACCTACAATGTGCCCAGAGATCCGCCTATCAGCCATGTGATGATCTATCTGGGGAGAAAGAAAAACGGCCAAGCCATGATGGCCGGTTCCTCCCAAAGGCATGACGGGGAGCGGGGGGGTGGGGTGGATGTTTATGCTTTTGATCCCAACGCACCTTGCGGCAACGCCAAAAACTTCTTCAATTTCATCACCCATCGAGGCCGTTTGGTAGCCTATGCCCGGCCCACGGCCGAGCCGGGGTGGGGTGAGAGCAACCGTTAGAATACGGTCGGCATTCCCTCGACCAAGAACCGGACATCAGGTAGCCGCCCCGAGCGCGTGGCCTCCTGCATCAACCGTTGGGGAGGCTCGTGGAGCGGTTCGTAGCTCAGCCGATAGGTTCCAAAATGCATCGGGATGAGAATTTTCGAGCGTAAATCCTCGAAAGCTCGCATGGCCTGCTCCGGATCGAGATGGTTTTCACCGAACTTCGGACCGTGGTAGGCCCCGATGGGCAGAAGGGCGATTTCGGGTTTTAGCTTCTTTCCGATCTCCTTGAACCCCTCAAAGTAACCCGAATCCCCGGCGTGGTAGACGGATCGGTTGCCCATATCGATGACATACCCGCCATATCCACGGTGATGGTCGGTGACCTTGCGAGCACCCCAATGTTTGGCGGGAACAAAAGTGATGGCCGCAGACGGAAAACGAAGTCGTTCCCACCACTTCATCTCGTAGACCTTTTCGAAACCGATCCCATGCACCAAGTCTCCCACTCCCGCGGGAACAACGATGGGTTGGTTAGCGGCAATCCGGCGGAGGCTCCGCCGGTTGAGGTGGTCAAAATGGGCGTGGGTGATGAGCACCAGATCGATATTCGGCAAATGGTGGTGGGCCAAGCCGGCGTGGCGCAGCCGCCGCACCACGAGCAGCCAGTTGGCCCAATTCGGATCCACCAGGATATTGCCGTGCGGACCTTGAATCAAAAAAGAGGCATGGCCAATCCAGGTGATGGAAATCTGCCCATGACGCAGCTTGGGAAAAATGGGGGGTGTACGGGTCCGGTGACCGCGTTTGCGGGAGAAAAGAGCCGGCAGCAACACATCCGTGATGAAGCGGTGGGGACGCGGTCGTTTTCGCGGGTGGGCGGGGCGCGTGCTCAAGATTCCCAGATTGATGGGAAACCTACGGGCGGGCAACCCCGTCACCAGAGTTGGCCGATGGGTCCGGTTTGGGCATTCTGAGATCCGTGAGCCACCATCGAAAAGCCGCGCTACGGGAAGAGATCCGTCAAAAAATGGCAGGGTTGGACAAAACGGCGCGCCAAGTGGCCTCGCAAAAAATCCATGAGGCCGTCGTGAATCACGCCTCTTGGGCCGCGGCCCAGACCATCGCCCTGTATCTCTCCTTGCCCGACGAGCCCGAGACGAGGGGAATCCTTCAGGCTGCCGTGGCCGGAGGGAAACGGGTGGTTATGCCAAAGATCGACCTCACGGAGGGGTTGACCTGGTGGATGTTGAAAGGAACCAACCTTCCTCCAACCTCCAGTTTGTGGGAACCAACGCCAGAGAAATCGGTTCGGGTTCCCGTAGAGGAGATTGGTGGATTTCTGGTTCCGGGCCGTGCTTTTGATTCGAGGGGGGCCCGCTTGGGAAGGGGGGGAGGACATTATGATCGGGCCCTGTCACGGCGGACGAGGCAGTCATGGGTCGTCGGGCTGTTTTACTCCGTGCAGGAGTTGCCGGAAATTCCGCAGGAACCACATGATATTCCCCTGCCTGGAGTGGTGACGGAGGATGGTTGGAGGAAGTTTGCATGAACGATCAGGAAAAACCTTTTCTCGACCATATTGAGGATCTCCGTTGGGTGATCTTGAAGTGTGCCGCGGCGATCGGGGTTGGTTCGGTCATTGGCGTAATGGGAATCGGACAGGTGATGGAAGCGATCCGGTGGCCCCTGAAGCAGGCTCAAGGCAATCTTCCTCTCTCACATCCCAGCACCCTGTTGGCCTTGCAGGTGACCGATCCGATGACCGTGACTTTGCAGATTGGCATCGGGGCCGGGATTCTTCTCTCTCTTCCGGTGGTGCTGTTTTTTGTCGGGCAGTATCTTTTGCCCGCCCTGGAGCCGAGGGAGCGGGGCATGCTTTTGCCCGCTTTCTCCGTGGGCGCCTTTCTTTTTCTGGTGGGGGCGGCGTTTTGCTATTTTCTCGTTCTCCCCCAAGCTCTCCGTTTTTTTCAGGATTTCAATCAGTGGCTGGGGTTGGAGACCAGCTGGACCATGGCGAGTTACACGGATTTCGTCCTCCAAATGCTGGTGGGGTTTGGACTTTCCTTTGAGCTACCTCTGGTGATGGTCCTCCTCGCCCGTTTGGGGATTTTGCAAAAATCGGTGGTCGCGGCCCATCGTCGGCACGCCATCGTGGTTCTTCTGGTGGTAGCAGCCTGTGTCACCCCTACTTCTGATCCTTTTAATCTGGCCCTGATGTTTGTGCCCCTTTACGGGCTTTTCGAGCTGGGCTTGGCCGGTATGGGCTGGGCCGAGCGAATACACCGCTCCCCCAATCCCGGCTAAAGGTTTCTTTCGGATTTTCGTGGGGCGGGCTTTGGGGCATTCTCCCTCCTTATGCCCTCTGTCTTCCTCAAAACCTATGGATGTCAGATGAATGAGCGGGACTCCGAGCAGGTCGCCCGCTCTTTGCTGGATCGCGGATATCAACGGGCGAGTTCAGAAAAAGAGGCGGATGTGATTTTGTTGAACACCTGCAGTGTCCGGGATCTGGCGGAACAAAAAGCCCTGCGCAAGATGATGAATCTCCGGGCCCTGAGGAAAAAGAATCCGGACGTGGTGTTGGGTTTCCTCGGTTGCATGGCCCAGCGCAAGGGCAAGTCTTTGGAAAAAGAGATGAAGGGGCTGGATCTGGTGGTCGGGACGCAGAAGTTTCACCGCGTGGCCGAGTTGGTGGATCAGGCCCGGCAGGCACGAAAGGAGGGAAGGCCGGGTTTCCTGGCCGATGTCGGGGAAGAGGAGGGATCTGAAAGAACGATCCGGGACCACACTATCGCCCCCAAACAGGTAACCGCCTTTGTTTCGGTGATGCAGGGCTGCGATATGCACTGTTCGTTCTGCATCG
>CAZZMY010000038.1:0-11900 GCA_964655385.1 uncultured Akkermansia sp. | reverse complement strand
GTGGAGGTTCAAATCCTCTCGAGCGCACGAAGTAAGCGAGAGAGTCCTATCCGCCAGAGGCGTAAAATGATTGGCGCAGGGGGAGGTTCCTAGGGGCGCAAATCCTCTCGAGCGCACGAAGTAAGCGAGAGAGTCCTATCCGCCGGAGGCGTCATTCGATTGGGCCAGGGGTTGGTGTGCGGGGGCCAAATCCTCTCGAGCCCCGACCCAGTCGGGGTCAACGCACGAAGTAAGCGAGAGAGCTTTCCCGATCTAAACCATCTCTTCTCACCCTGGCTTGTGCCCCACCGCCAACAGGGTCTGGAATCCCGGTCCCTCCCTTTCCTTGGAAACCACCTCCACCGAAACCCCTTCAAACCCGGCTTCGCGCATCATCCTCGCCAGCTCCGCCGGGGCGAACCCAAGCCAGACGTCCGCATACAACTCCCGAGCCGCCTCGAAGGAATGCTCCACCAGATCCAAAATCAGGATGGTTCCACCTGGCCGCAAAATCTTCTCCGCCGCCTCCAAGGCCCGCGGCGGTTTCACCGCGTGATGCAACGCCTGACTCAGGATGGCCACATCAACCGAGCCCGGCCGGATCGGAGGATTCTCAAGGTCCCCCAGGCGATACTCCAGATTCTTCAACCCGCTGCGCTTGGCCAACTCCCGTCCCACCTCAACCATTTTGGGCGAATGATCCAGGGCGATGACTTTTTTGGCACGCGCCGCCAGCAACTGGGAAATCAATCCCTCGCCCGCCCCCAGATCCGCATATACCTGCCGGGGAGCCAAAGAGAGCAATAACCGGCCCACGGCTTCCCACGATCTGCCGGGGCAATATTTCTTCCCCAGCCGACCAGCCACCGCATCAAAGTAGCGTTTCGACTTCTCCTGCCGCTGATCCAATACCATCCGTAACGCCGCCTCATCCCGGACCCGTGTCCCCAGTTCCCCCGCCGCCCCGTCCGCCAACGTCCAAACCTCCCGCCCAGACTCGCCTCGCCGGTAATAGGCTTTCTGCCCTTCCCTCCGGTCCCGCAAGAGCCCCACCGACTTCAACTGCGCAAGGTGATTGGAGATTCGGGACTGCCCCACTCCCAACACCTCCTGCAGTTCGGCCACGGAGAGCTCATGCTCCCGCAGAGCCGCCAGAATGCGGAGACGGGTGGGATCGGCTAACGCTGCCAGAAGCCGGACTCGGTTACTCATATCCCAAGAGATTCATCATCTTATCATGATATATCAATATTTATTCTTGCCTATTTTTGGACCCCCTGCCATTGTGAACCCCTATGAGAGGAAACTTCATTTTTTCGTCCGAGTCCGTGGGGGAAGGCCATCCGGACAAGGTCTGCGACGCCATCTCCGATGCCGTGTTGGACGCCTGTCTGGCCAAAGACCCGATGAGCCGGGTCGCCTGCGAAACCTTGGTCAAATCCAACCTCGTGGTCATCGCCGGGGAGATCACCACCCGCGCCAAACTCGATTACGACACACTGGTCCGCTCCACCATCCGGGAAATCGGATATGTCCATGATGACGACGTCTTTCATGCTGACCGCGTTCACATCATGAACGCCCTCACCGGCCAAAGCCCGGACATCGCCCAAGGAGTCGACGCCCGCAAGGTCTCGGGCAAAAAGAGCGCCGAACAGGGCGCGGGCGACCAGGGTCTAATGTTCGGTTTCGCCTGCCGCGAAACCCCCGAGCTGATGCCCGCCCCGGTCATGTATTCCCACCACCTCGGACGTGAACTCAGTCGGATCCGCAAATCCGGCAAAGTGCCCTGGCTCCGCCCGGATGCCAAATCTCAGGTCTCCGTCGAATACCGGAACCACAAGCCCGTCCGCATCACCGCCGTCGTCGTCTCCACCCAGCACTCCGAGGACGCCTCCCACCGCCAGATTGAGAAATTCATCATCGAAAAACTCATCCGTAAAGTTCTCCCGAAGCACATGCTCGACTCCCGGACGGAATTCCTTGTCAATCCTACCGGTCGTTTTGTCGTGGGCGGGCCTGAGGGTGACAGCGGCCTGACCGGACGGAAAATCATTGTCGATACCTACGGCGGCGCCGGGCGTCATGGCGGCGGAGCCTTCAGCGGCAAAGATCCCACCAAGGTGGATCGCAGCGCAGCCTACATGGGGCGTTACGTGGCCAAAAACATCGTGGCTGCCGGGCTCGCCGACCGGGTCGAGATCCAGTTTGCCTACGCCATTGGTCATCCCCGTCCCGTTTCGGTCTGCCTCGACACCTTCGGGACCGAGAAAGTTCCTTTCTCCCGCATTGAGCGCGCCGTGAACCAGACCTTCGATTTTCGCCCCGCGGAAATCATCCGTCAGCTTCGGTTGCGCCGTCCAATTTACTCAAAAACCACCAACTACGGTCACTTCGGTCATAGGGGCAATCCGGCTTACGCCCCGTGGGAGCAAACGGACCGCGTCCGCGAACTCCGCCGTCATGCCGGCTTGAAATAACCCAACCCACCAGGAGAAACCACCATGAGCACCGCCACCCTCACCCCCAAAACCAAAGCCCCCAAGAATTTCACCGACTATAAAGTCAAGGACCTCTCCTTGGCTGAATGGGGACGCAAAGAAATTGAAATCGCCGAAAAGGAGATGCCCGGATTGATGGCGATCCGCGAGAAGTATGCCAAAGGCAAGCCACTCGCCGGCGTCCGCGTCACCGGTTCCCTCCACATGACCATCCAGACGGCCGTCCTGATCGAAACCTTTGTCGATCTCGGCGCCGATGTTCGCTGGGCCAGCTGCAACATCTTCTCCACCCAGGATCAGGCCGCCGCCGCGATTGCCGCCGCCGGGATCCCCGTTTTCGCCTGGAAGGGCGAGACTCTCGAGGAATATTGGGACTGCACCTGGAAAGCCATCCTGAACAAGGACGGCAAAGGCCCGCAGCTCGTCATCGATGACGGCGGTGACGTTACCCTCTTCCTCCATAAGGGCTACGAGCTCGAGGAGGGAGATAACTGGGTCAATACCCCCAGCTCCAGCCACGAGGAAAAAGTCATCAAGGATCTCCTCAAGAAGGTCCATGCCGAAAGTCCCTACATTTTCCACGAGCTGGTCAAGGAGTGGAAAGGTGTCGCCGAGGAGACCACCACCGGGGTTCACCGTCTCTACAAACTCCAGGAACAGGCCAAACTTTTGGTTCCTGCCTTCAACGTCAACGACTCCGTCACCAAGTCCAAGTTCGACAACCTTTACGGCTGCCGCCACTCCTTGGTGGACGGGCTGAATCGTGCGCTCGACGTCATGATCTCCGGCAAGGTCGCGGTCGTCTGCGGCTACGGCGATGTGGGCAAAGGCTCCGCTCAGTCTCTACGTGGCCAAGGCGCTCGGGTCATCGTCACGGAAATCGATCCGATCAACGCCCTCCAGGCCGCCATGGAAGGATACGAAGTCACCACCATCGAGGAGACCCTCGGTCGGGCCGACATCTACATCACCACCACCGGCAACAAGGATGTCATCACCATCCAGCATCTTTCCAAGATGAAGGATCAGGCCGTGGTGGCGAACATCGGCCACTTCGACAACGAAATCCAGGTCGACAAGCTGAACAACTTCCCTGGGGTCAAAAGGGTCAACATCAAGCCCCAGCTCGACAAGTACGTCTTCCCCGATGGCCGGGAGCTCTTCCTTCTGGCCGAGGGCCGTTTGGTCAACCTCGGTTGCGCCACCGGTCACCCCAGCTTTGTCATGAGCAACAGCTTCTCGAACCAGACTCTGGCGGCTCTCGACCTATGGAAGAACCGCACGATCTACAAGCCTGCTGTCTACGTCCTGCCCAAGAAGCTCGATGAGGAAGTGGCCCGGTTGCACCTCGAGAAAATCGGGGTGAAGCTAACCAAATTGACCAAGGACCAGTCCGATTACCTCGGCGTTCCCGTCGAAGGCCCCTTCAAGCCCGAACACTACCGCTACTAAAACTTGGTTGCTTCAAACCCCCGGCAGGTATGACCTGCCGGGGGTTTTTTTATTTGTGGTTTGCTCTCGGAACTGGCCAAAGCAGAGAGCAGGCGATCGACCCCCCCACAAGACCCGTGATGATTCCCAAGGACCATGTGATGGGGAACTTTCCGCCAAACGCCTCATTCAGCCAGGACAACTTAAGTCCGACGAAGACCAGGACCAATCCCAACCCGTATTTGAGGTAATGGAATTTATCGATGACTCCAGCTAGGAGAAAATAAAGGGAGCGAAGCCCGAGGATCGCAAAGACGTTCGAAGTCAGAACAATCAACGGTTCCTTGGTTAGGGCAAAGATTGCCGGAACCGAATCCACGGCAAATACGATGTCGCAGATTTCAATGAAGAGCAGGGCCACCATCAAGGGGGTCACCCTCCAGCGCCCCCCGACCTTGACCCAGAACCGCTCCCCTTCCAGTTGGGGATGGACGGGTAAACAACTTCGCAAAAGACGAATCAAAGGGTTGGTCGAGGGATCGATCGGCTTGTCCGGAGAAAAAAGAATCTTGGCTCCGGTCAAAACGAGGAAGATGCCGAAAAGAATCGAAACCCAGGCGACTTGCAACAACACCGAACCCAACGCGATGAATAGAATCCGAAAAAAAAGGGCTCCAAGGATTCCATAAAATAGAATCCGATGCTGATACTTTGCGGGAATGGCAAAAAAGTTAAAGACCACCACAAAGATGAAGATATTGTCCACGGCCAGAGACTTCTCCACGACGAACCCCGTCAGAAATTCCAAGGCCGACTGGCGGGCTGCCCCCGCCGGATCAAATCCCGGCACGGCCAACAGGCGAGGATCGTTGGCCAACGCATGCCGGGCGAAGAAATAGAAACCAAAGTTAAAAAACAAGGCCAGCGTGATCCAGACCACGCTCCAACCTGTCGCTTCCCGGAGACTCACCTCGTGGGCCTGCCGGTGGAACACTCCCAGATCCAAGGCCAGAATCAGGAGAACAAAGACCAGAAACCCCGCATAAAACCAGAGGTACTGGGCAAAGGGGAAGAGAATCATGCCTACCTAAGTCCTGCTTCCAGATCTTGAATTCTAAAGGCAAATGTTCTGCCCAGAGTTGATTTAAAAACGCCGGGAAGAACGTGGGTCGGGAACGTTTCTGGAGTTATCGTATGGCGAGTAGCCGGCCGGCTGGCCGGGCGTCAGAGGGTTTCCGGCAGGAGGGTTTTTCCCTTCCAGCTTGGGTTTGCTCGGTTGCGTTGCTTTGGCCGTTTCGGTTTTTGCAGGTAAAGCATTCGGGTCCTGGGAAATCTTCTTATAAGCACCCGAGGGTGGTTCGGGAGCCTTGGGCGGAACCATCATTCGGCCATCGGATGAACTGCCGGGAGGCATGATGGGCTTGGCGCCGGACTGGTAATCCTTGCCCATGGGACTAGTGGAGGACGGCCCGGTAAAGGAGTCAAAACTGGGTTGAACCCGACCGTCTCCGGAATCGCTGGCCCGGGGCTTGACCCCATCCATACCCGTGACGGCAGGGAGCTTGGCCTTGTCGGATTCCACCAAACCGTCGGTGGAACTCTTGGAAATGGCGGGATCCCCAACGGCGCCTCTCTTGCTGGGTTTCACCTGCTGTTGAGAGGCCATTTGTTGGGCTTCGGCCTCAGCCTTTGCCGCCTCATCTTGTTGCTTTTTCTTGGCCGCCTCCTGTTTCTCCTGCATCCCTTGGGCAGCCCAATCTTGGCTTTTGGTTTTCTTTTCCTCCTCCTCGGGAGAGCGAAGCCGTGGGATGGAGATGGAGGGGGCCGTGGCACCCTCAGGCAGGGTGGGCTGGGGTTCCGCTTCGTCCAGATTGGGAAGCTTTTGCTCTGGTTTGGTGGAGGGCAGATTCGCCAAATCCTCCGTGCTCTGGGCGATCCCCAGCCAGGGAAAAAGCAGGCACAAAGTCAAACCTCGGAGCTTCACTCTGAGGAACATAATTCTCCGTGTGCCCCCGTCAATCTTCCCCCCCTGGCCGGCATACAATAAGATGTATCAATCTTGAACCCGCCGCTCTTCATGGAATTGGCACAAAAGATTCGGGACGGCGGCCCGATTCGCTTCGACCTGTTTATGCAATCGGCCCTCTACCACCCCCAGCACGGTTTCTACTCCTCCGGTCACACCCGAACGGGAGTCCGAGGGGATTTTTTGACTCCAGTTTCGGCCGGCCCCGTGTTGGGACAGTTGCTGGCGAGACAGGTGGATGAGTGGCACGCGGCCTTGGGACGACCTTCCCCCATCTGCCTGATCGAGCAGGGAGCGGACCGGGGGCTTCTTGCGGCCGACATCCTCAACGGCATCACGGCACACCACCCAGAACTCCCAAAGGCCACCCAACTCCACTTGATCGAGCCCTCCCCCGCCTTGACCGAACAGCAGAGGACCACCCTACGCAGTCATGAAGGAATGATCCCCATTCAATGGCATCAAGATTTGGAATCTTTCTCCCCCCATAAGACTCCTTGTTTTTTTTACTCCTGTGAATTGGTCGACAGCTTTCCCGTCCGATTGGCTCGCTATCGCAAAGGGGTTTGGCAGGAGCTTTATGTCTCCTGCTCGGGTGAACAGTTTCAATGGGTAGAGCAGCCTGCTCCCCCCGATCTCTTGACCGAGTTGCTCCGCTGGAATGTGCCTCCGCTTGAGGGTTTCACCGCAGAAATCCGACCCTCGGCATCCTCTTGGATCCGATCCCTCGCTCAAAAAATTCCTCAGGGGATCATTCTCACCCTGGATTATGGCCTGCCGGCGAACGATCTCTATCACCCGTCACGGTCCGCCGGAACCTTGGTCGCCATTCGTCAACACCGCCGCTCGCCCGACCCTTTGCAAGATCCCGGAACTCAGGATCTAACCTCCCATGTGAACTACACCGAACTCAACGACGATGGAAAAAAGGGTGGGCTTCGCTTCCTTGGGCTTACGGATTTTTCCTTTGGATTGACTCATTTGGCCGAACCTCTGTTGAGGGAAACGGGGGTTCATTCAGAAAAATGGGTTCGCAATTTTCAGCACCTCACCCATCCCGGTTTTTTCGGTAAAACCCACCAGATTCTCGTTCAGGGAAAAAACCTCCCCGAATCATTTCAACCTTCGATTCTAAAATCCTCGACCCAGTTAAACTAACCTCTCTTGTTCCAGTCAAAGACGCCCTTTTTATAGGCGTAGAGGTGTCCTACCTCGACCAGCAAGACAAATGCCATCATGAGACCAAAAATCTGCCACCCCAGACCGCTTTGGCGAAATCCCGCCAAACTGACCGCCCATGGGTACATGAAGATGACCTCGATATCGAAAAGGATGAAAATCATCGCCACGAGATAGAACTTCACTGAAAAACGGGCCGAGGAAGAACCCACCGGATCTTTTCCACATTCATAGGCCATATCCTTGCCGCGATTCCGGCGTCCCACCTTGCCCAGGACGATTCCCAGCCCGATTCCCCCCAAAGCCACGGCCAAAGCCATCCCCAAGGAGAACAGGACGGGAATAAACTCGCGGATCATCTTTCTTTGCTACCGAGCCCCCGACTCGAGGGCAAGTTCTTGCCAAGGTTGGCGAGACATCCCAGAACATGCATCCTTGGTTATGCCTCTGGCTTTGCCTCTTTTGGCCTCGCTTCTCTATGCCGCGGGCTCGTGGGGCTTGAAATTGGGACTTCGACGGGGAGCCGGATCCCGAATCGTTACCGCTCTCTCCAATCTGGCTATGGCGGGATGGTCTGCCCCCCTCATTTTCTTTTTTCCCGGCCAAACCCACTGCCACGGATTTCTAGCGGCCGCCTCGGCCGGCACTGCCCTGTTCCTCGGCCGCTTTTGCGCCATCCGCGCCCTCTCCCAAGGGGATCTCTCCCTCGCCACCCCCCTCCTCGGAACCAAGACTGTTTTTGTCGCTCTGCTCTCCTCATTCCTCCTCGATGAGAAAATCAACCCTGGGCTCATGGGTGGAGCCTTTCTGACCAGTGTGGCGGTGGCCCTACTGTCGTTCACCCCATCTGACACGGGCCGCCCGGGAACCTTAGGAAAAATCGACCGCGGAACCACCCTCTGGGCACTTTTGGCCGCCTTCTTTTTTGCGATCACCGATATCATCGTGCAGAAGTATGCCCGCTCCATCGGAGTCGGCTGGTTTCAACCGATCATGTTCAGCACCTTGGCCGTCCTCACGCCTCTCCTTTTTATCTCCGCCCGCCCAAGTATCTCATCCACCCATCTGCCACCCACATCCCGCTGGCCGGTTTTCGTGTCCTCCGGGGTGATTGGTTTCCAGACCTCCTTGGTCATTCTCGTGATCGGAATCTTCGGCCATGCGACTGCGACCAATGTGGTGTACGCCACCCGAGGGCTCTGGGCTGTACTACTGGAGGGTGCGGCCGGAGGAGGGGCGGCGGCCATGGATCGGAGAATTCTTGTGAGCCGTCTGGCCGGAGCGGCCCTTCTTCTGGCGGCCGTTGCCTTGGCCGTCGGCTCTCTCTAGGCCCGGCCTAGCTGCAACATCACCAAACCCAAGGCCGTCAGGACCAATCCACCCATCTGCATTCCGGTAATGGGAGAGCGAAAAAACCACCACCCGGCCAACTGCACCAAAACGAAACCTGCCCCCAAAGTGAAGGCATAGACCAGATGGGGAGTTTGCTCTCGAAGAGCATACGTGATCAGCACCGGACAACCGAAACCCGCCACGTTTCCCGCTAAAAACCAGATCCACCAAGCCATTCCCTCTTTTCCCGAGGCCACCTTGAAGAGCAGGTTCGAGCCCGCCATCGAGATCGCATACCCGATCACCAGAAAGAAAAACTTCAAACGGAAATCAGGCCACCGCCCCTCCACAACAACTGCCATCCCGATGCCCCGGTTGGCAGTGCATGGCGTACTCCGCCCCGCCCCTCTGGTCACACCAGGCAACGAACGCTTTTCTCTCCTCAGGGGTCATTGGGGTTTGGGAGGAAGCCAGCACCGCCTGTTCCACATAGGGGAATTGGTCCACCCCGATCATGTGCGTGCACACCTCGGGATAACTGAGGGCATAACGCATGACCTTTTCTGCCGTCATGAGACCCTTCTCGCTCGACCGTTTGCTCCCCCCGAATCCCTTCATTCCAATCACCGCAATTTTTTTCTCCGCCAAGGCAGGGATTACCTCGGTTTCGAAGCGCCGGGAATGCAGGGTACCGAGGGCCGATACGGGCTGGAGGGAGGCATCAAAAGGATAGCCCCCTTGAATCATTTTCAGGTGGACCTCGGGCTCATCATGTCCGGTAAAACCCAGGTAGCGGACCTTGCCTTGTTTTTTAGCCAAATCGAATGCTTCGGCCGCTCCCCCCGGTCCATAAAATTTCTCCACCTCGGCGACACTCCTCATCTCATGCAACATCCACAGGTCCACATGGTCGGTCTGTAGTCGACGGAGGGAATCCTCGAGGAACTTCATCGCTCCCTCCTTGCCCCCTTCCGGCAGGGGATTTTGGTGGGTGCAGCATTTGGTCATTAGAAACGCCTTGTCCCGGATCCCCTTCAGAGCGTGCCCCATCCACTCCTCGGCCCGGCCCTTATGATAGCACCAGGCATTATCAAAAAACGTCACCCCGCGATCCACTGCTTCATGCGCAATGCGCGTGGCCTCCCCGATATCTTTGGACAACGCCAAGGTGTGTCCACCGAACCCCAAGACACTAACCCTTTCGTCATGCCGGCCAAACTTGCGGGTCGGCACCCCGCTCCCACTGCCGGCCCAACCCCGTGCCAGGCCGATTCCAGGAATCAGCCCTAAAAAACCGCGACGTGTGATCATGCCTCGATTTTGCCCCCCCTAACCAACCGGGCAAGTCGGGAAAATTTCACCAAAACGTCACTTGGATTTCATGTGACCCACTCTTCATAATTTCTTTGATGACCACGGTGTGCCTGCCTGATCCGGAGCTTGAAAACGCCCTCTTGGCCCTCCAGGCCAGCACCGGACGTACCCGAGAGGAACTGCTTCGGGACATGATCCTGAAAGAACTTCACTTTTCCCCCCTTGCAGAGGGAAATACCCCCAAAAAAAAGTCCGAACGTTCCCCCACCCCGCCGGTCTAACCTAGTATGAAAACAAAAACCGAAGCCACCCGGAATCAGGGGGTCCTCCCCCGGGAAAAGGATCTCCCCGCAGCCCTTCAGTCCTACCTGAAAGGCATCGGGGAAACCCCACTCCTCAACCGTACTGAAGAAACCCGTCTCGCCCGCCGCGTCCGCCGGGGCGAAAACCATGCCCGGGAGTTGATGATCAAATCCAACCTCCGCCTCGTGGTCAAAATCGCCGCCGATTACAACCACTGCGGGTTGCCCATCCTTGATCTAATCTCCGAAGGCAACCTCGGCCTAATGAAGGCGGTCGACCGCTTCAAACCCAGCCGCGGAGTGAAATTTAGCACCTACGCCTGCTGGTGGATCAAGCAGTCCATCCGGCGCGCTTTGGCCAACCAAGGCAAAACCGTCCGGCTCCCCGTCCACTTGGTCGACAAGATCCAGCGCCTGCGCCGAGTCAGTTCCGCCTTGGGCAACGAACTGGGACGGGAACCCACCGACGCGGAGCTCGCCGATGAAATGCAAGTCGAGACCGGCCGTGTAACCCGGCTCCGCGAGGCCTCCGCCGGCACAGTCTCATTGGATGTGTCCATCGGGCAGGAAGGCGATGACGGCTCCTTGGTCGACCTCCTGGCCGACCCCGTGGCCGTCGATCCGACCGAGGAACACGCCAAGGTCGACTTCCAGGAGGCCGTCTCCCGCAGTTTGGAAATCCTCAACGCCAGAGAAATGGAAATCCTTCGCCTGCGGTTTGGGTTGGATGAGGACCAGGAAGAGAAGACCCTGGAGGAAGTCGGCGACAAGCTCAACGTCACCAGGGAACGGATCCGCCAGATACAAAACTCGGCCCTGAGCAAACTTCGCCGGCGCCTGCTGAAGGAAGAAAATTTCCCCGAATACTTCCGGAAGCTCGTCAACCGGGGCGGTCTCGTCCGCCTGGCCTGACCTTCTAGAGATTTGGTGGCGATACTGCCGCCCGCACCCCCGCCCGTAGCGGATGGTTCGGGCGGCGGTTCTTTTTTTAGGACCCTCATACTTCCGTCTCGATCTAGACTCGCACCGTGCCATCTGAACTCCCCGCATCTGCTTTGTATTCCTCCCCATCGTTGGGGCGCCTCTGGCAAAAAGTCCACCTCGCCTGTTCTCCCTTCATCCTTCGGCGGTCCGTGAGGAAACTCTATGAGCGACCTATTCCGATCCTTCGCCGGCACCTAGCTGGAATCCCCTACCACTGGATCGCCCTCGGCTGCGCCGACGGCCAAAAAGAGTCCCTCCTGGCCGGAAAACTACCTCCCCCTGCCTCCTTCCACGCCGCTGACACCAATCTTTCCCTCGCTCGACGTGCGGCGGCTCGAATGAAAGGAGCTCGAAAGTCTTGTGGCCGGATCAATCTCAACACCCAACTCCCCCTCTTCCATCAGCCTTTCTCTCAACGCCGTCTTTTTACCCTCTTTGGTGTGCTCCCCAACCTGCCACCCTTTCCACTTCTCCGCCGATTATCCCAAACCATGAGGAAAGGCGACCTCCTGCTCTTGAGTGCCAACCTCGCTCCCGGCGAATCCAGCTTGGCCGGTGCCCGCAAAGTTTTGCCTCAGTACGATAATCACCTGACCCGCCAATGGCTGGAGAGCGCGCTCCGACGGTTCCGCCCACGTCTTTTACCGGGTCGTCTGGTCTTTGGAGTTTTTCCCGATCCCCATCAAAGATCCCTCGCCCGAATTGAGGCCCGATGGATCTCGGGTCGCACGGCAAAAGTCGTTTTGGCCTCCCGCCGACCGACACCCCGCCAAGTCGAAGCCTGGATTCAAAGGGCTCGCCTACGGAAAATCGGGCGCTTTCTGGAGCCTCGCCAGGAAGAGGGAATCTGGT
>CAZZMY010000037.1:2875-12235 GCA_964655385.1 uncultured Akkermansia sp. | reverse complement strand
TCCACCAGATTTCCATCCGCCCCCTTCTCCTTGATCTTGTAGGTTTCTCCGGCCCGCAAAACCTTGGCGGAGGATCCGCCGGGAATCACCGCCTTCAATTTCCCCCCGTTGCGGATTCCACCACACACATCATGAATCAACTCACCCAGAGTTAGCGCACCACAGGGAAACTCGTAATACCCCGGCTTCACCACATCCCCGCTGACACAAAGAAGACGGGTTCCGGTGTTATTTGGGCGCCCGATCTTGGCGTAGGCCTCGCCGCCCATCTCCACGATATGTTTTACATTGCAGAGAGTCTCCACGTTATTGACGATCGTTGGGCACATGTAGAGCCCCAGCACGGCAGGAAAGTAAGGCGGCTTGATCCGGGGATACGCCCGCTTTCCCTCCAAGGACTCGATCAATCCGGTTTCCTCGCCGCAAATGTAAGCTCCGGCACCCCGGTGCACATAGATCTCCAGGTCATAACCGCTTTTCAGAATGTTCTTTCCCAGGAACCCGCGGGCCCGGGCCTCGGCCAGGGCCTTCTCTAAAATTTTCCAACCCTCGGTGAACTCGCAACGGATGTAGAGGTAGGCCAGCTTCACCCCGTTGGCAAAGCAGCTGAGGATCATACCTTCGATCAGTTGATGCGGATCCTTATAAATGATTTGTCGGTCTTTGAAGGTCCCGGGTTCCGACTCGTCGGCGTTGCAGATCAGGTAAATCGGTTTCGTGACCTTGGCCGGATCAATAAAGCTCCATTTGGTTCCGGTCGGAAAACCCGCCCCGCCTCGTCCCCGAAGTTGACTCTTTTTCACCTCTTCCCGGATGGCCGGGCCCCCCATGGCCAGACCCTTTTTCAACATCTCATAGCCGCCGTGCTTGAGATAGCAGTCGATGTCCCGTGTGTATCCCGGGGTGTCGATGTGTTTGAAAACCAGACGATGTTCGCGAATGGCCATTAGAACCTCACCGGCATGCGGCCACCAATTCGGCCGCTCTTTTTTCATCCACCTTTTCGTGGAAATCATCGTTACACAGCACCACGGGTGCAGTTCCACAGGACGCCAGACACTCGGAGTACTCCAGGGAGAAGAAACCGTCCTCGCTCACCAAAGCCCCCTCATGGGCATCTTCCTTGAGCTGCAGAAGTTTTTTCAGGGCGGCAAAGGTTTTTCCGGATCCCCCCAAGGCACAAGGAAGCGTCCGACAAACGCGGAAATGAAACTTGCCGTAAGGTCTTTGCCGGAACCACGGATAAAAAGTCACCAACTCCAGGACCTGGATTTCTTGCAGGGAAAGCTTTTGCGCGATCCACTCCACTCCCCGAGGACCGATGTAGCCGAAGGTCTCTTGCCAGAGATGCAGAAGCGGCAACACCGCACTGCGTTGGGAAACAGGGTAACGTGCAACCAGTTCCTCGGCCTGTTTTTCCAAAGCCGGGGGGATCTCCCCTTTTTCCGGGCCGGCACAATGCTCCGTTCCTGCATGGAGAGGCATACTCATCGGTCGCACTCCCCCATGACAAAATCAAGACTGCCCAGAATCGCCGGAACATCGCTCACCGTGTGTCCGGGAATCAGATGGCTGAGAATACTGAGGTTACAGAAGGAGGGCGCCCGAATCTTCAACCGATGAGGTACTCCGCCCCCCCGGCTATTGAGATAAAAGCCCAGCTCGCCCTTGGGATTCTCCGCCCCGAAGTAAACTTCCCCCACCGGAGCATCCGGACCCTGCGTCACCACCAAAAATTGGTGAATGAGCTCCTCCATTTTGGTCAGTACTTTATCCTTGGGCGGAAGCACATTTTTCGGATCATGCACCATCCAGGGACCACCCGGCATCTTCTCGATGGCTTGCTGGAGAATTTTCACACTCTGTTTCATCTCTTCCATACGTACCGCGAACCGGTCGTAACAGTCCCCCGCTTGGCCCACCGGCACATCGAAATCAAACTTCTCATATCCGAGGTAAGGAAAATACCTCCGGACGTCGTAGTCATTGCCGGAACCACGGAGATTCGGGCCGGTCAGCCCAAAGTCCAAGGCCACCTCGGCGGAAATCACGCCCAAGTCCTTGGTTCGATCCACAAAGATCCGGTTTCGATTCAGCATTTTTCCAAATTCCTCCAGCTTGCCGACGAACTGCTGACTAAACTCCCGGACGCCCTCGAGAAAACCCGGCGGAAGATCCCGCGTCTGTCCTCCGACCCGGGTGAAACTGGTCGTGAAGCGCGCGCCGGTGAGAAGTTCGATCAGATTATAGATCTTTTCCCGCTCGGTGAAGGTGTAGAGGAACATGGTCATCGCCCCGACATCCATGGCAAAGGCGCCCAAGCCCAATAGGTGGGCGGAAATCCGGGCCAACTCGCAGCAGATCACCCGCGTGGTTTTGGCCCGGGGGGGCAGTTCGTATCCCATGAGCTTCTCCACCGCACAGGCGTAGGCCACGTTGTTGGCCAAGGGGGCCAGATAATCGAGCCGGTCGGTGTACGGCACAAACTGGTTCCAGGTCATATTCTCGGCGATCTTTTCGTCCCCCCGGTGTAGGTAACCGATATCCGCATCGGCCTTCGTGATCACCTCCCCATCCAGCTCCAAGACCAGCCGAAGCACCCCGTGGGTACTCGGATGGGAGGGGCCGAGGTTTAGGACCAACTTTTCGCCCATCTCCTCGTTGACCAAGGCTGAGGACCCCTCGGCTGTGCGAGCCAGAACGTCTCCAACCTCCAGCGTCGTGGCCGCCAGATTCACAAGCTTCTCTCCTCTGCGGGATGGGCCCGGGGCTCCCGGTCCTGGGAGAGGGCGGCGGGACTGGTGACAAAGGGACCTCCCTCGAGGGGTGCCTTGGCGGTAAAGGCGATATCAGGCATTTCTGTGGAGAGACCCTCGAGAGGGAAATCTTTGCGCAAGGGGTGATGAGGATACCCCTCCCACATCAAAATTCTCCGAAGATCGGGATGCCCCGAAAACCGTATGCCCACCATGTCCCAAGCCTCCCTTTCGTGCCACTCCGCCGTCCTCCAGATGGAACTCACCGACGGCACGGACTCTCCCTCCGCCACTTTGGTCTTTACCCGCAAGAAACGACGGGCATTCAGATCGGCGAGTTCGTACACCACCTCAAACCGCGGATCCTCCCCCTGGTTGTCGACTCCGGTCAGATCGGCCAGATAGCTAAAGCCCTCTTTTTTCAGGGCGGCCATCAACTCCGGGATCTTTTCCTTGGCGACCTCCCAGGAAGATTCCCCCCGGAACTCCGGCAAGATTTTCACGGCGGACACCAGATCCGCGGAACGATCGGAAGTCCCCTCGCTCATGCCGCCTGTTTTTGGTTCAGAATCACACCCCGACTGCGGGCGATCTTGTCCTGTAGTTTCATCAAGGCCTCAATCACCGCCTCCGGACGCGGGGGACAGCCGGAGACATAAACATCCACCGGAATGAGTTGATCGATTCCCTGCAGCACGGCGTAACTCCGGTACATCCCTCCGGTGCTGGCGCAGGCCCCCATGGCGATACACCACTTGGGTTCGGCCATCTGGTCCCAGATTCGTTTGGTGGCGAGGGCCATTTTGTAGGTCACCGTCCCCGCCACGATCATGAGATCCGACTGACGGGGGGAGAATCGCATGACTTCCGCCCCAAACCGGGAGATGTCAAACCGGGATGAGGCGGATGCCATCAACTCGATGGCACAGCAGGCCAAACCCATAGGCATGGGCCATAGGGAATTCTTTCTCATCCAGTTGACTGCGGCATCGAGGGTGGTCAGGACAACGTTTCCCTCGACCTTGGAGTTATATCCGAGTTCACCTTGGGTGGCGGAAGACATGCCCATGACGCTAGATCGGCTTTTTTTAAGGGCAAGGCTCCCCACCAAGAATCAGTCTCGCTTGACCCTGCTATTAACTCTCTGCATCCAAGGGGGATGCCTATGGCCGTCGTTGAGTTGGGTACACCTCCCCCTTTTTGGCTCTTGGCCCCGTTTGGCCTTCTTATCCTGGGAGTGGCGCTTGGCCCTCTACTCTTTGAGAAGTTTTGGCACCGAAATTACCCCAAAATCAGTCTTGGCCTGTCCCTGATCATCATCTTGCACTATCTGTTGGTCGAGAAGTCAGTCACCCCCCTCTTGGCTAGCGCTGAGGAGTATATCAGCTTCATTTGCCTTATCGGCTCTCTCTTTGTTGTCGCGGGGGGAATCCGCATTGGGGTGGCCGGGGAGTCCACCCCTTGGCGAAACGTTCTCTTTCTAGGGCTGGGCGGAATTTTGGCCAACCTGCTGGGCACCACCGGCGCCGCCATGCTTTTAATTCGCCCATGGATCCGGATGAATCGTTATCGGATCACTGGCTTCCATGTTGTCTTTTTCATTTTTATCGTAGCCAATGTCGGGGGGTGCCTGACTCCCGTCGGCGACCCGCCGCTCTTTCTCGGATACCTCCGCGGGGTGCCCTTTTTCTGGACCCTACAACGACTATGGATGGAATGGTTGCTGGTCATCGGGTTGCTCTTGTTTGTTTTTTACATCCTGGACCGGCGAAACTTCCTCCGAGCCTCCACCTCCATCCGGGAGAAGGAATCGGCCACGGAAACGTTTCAGATCGAAGGCTGGAAGAACATCCTGTTTCTCATGGTCATTCTTTTGTCCGTTTTGATGCGTGGCTGGGGGGTTCCCTGGGGAATTCCAGAATTGGTGATGGCCGTTAGTGCCTGGACCTCCCATCGGTTGACCTCTCCCCGGATTCATCAACAGAACGAGTTCAGTTTCGGGCCATTGAAGGAGGTCGCCTGGCTCTTTGTGGGAATTTTCGCCACCCTCATCCCCGTCATCCACCTTCTCACCGCTTATGCCCATGACTTGGGGCATCCCAGCAATCTTCAGTATTACTGGATGACCGGCTCCCTTTCCGCCTTTCTCGATAACGCACCCACCTACCTAACTTTTCTCACCCTCGCTCTCAATCTCCACGAGCCGGCCTTGCACCTCTTCGACCCCGCCGAGGTCGCCCGCTTTGCAGTCCAGGATCCCAACAGCCTGGCCGCCATCTCCCTGGGTGCCGTTTTCTTTGGAGCGGCCACCTATATCGGGAATGGGCCCAACTTGTTGATCAAATCCATTGCCGACTCCTCCAAAATCCATATGCCCGGTTTTTTTGGATACATCCTGCGCTTCACCCTTCCCATTTTGATCCCCATCCTGGCCCTCGCCGGATGGCTTTTCATTCATTGACTCCCCCCTTCCACGCCCGGAAAAAACTCCCTTTAATCCCTTGGCCATGAACTTTCCACGCGCCTCCGGCATTCTCCTTCACCCCACGTCCCTGCCCGGGCCCTACGGCATGGGCGAAATCGGCCCGGAAGCCCACCGCTGGCTCGCGCACCTGAACGGCATGGCGCAAAAGTTGTGGCAGGTGCTGCCCTTGGGTCCGACAGGCTACGCTGACTCCCCCTACCAGACTCTTTCCACCTTTGCCGGAAACCCCATGTTGGTTTCGATCGCCTCGCTCCGCGAGGAGGGCCTTCTTCATGAGGAAGATGTGAAGGACTTTCCCTCGCTCCCCAAACAGCATGTGGATTATGGACCCGCAATTCTCGCCCGCGGTCGGGTCCTGCACAAAGCTGCTACGTCCTTTCCGCGCCGCGCCTCGCCCTCGCTCAAGGCAGCCCAGACAGCGTTTGAGGAAAAACATGCCTCCTGGCTCGAAGACTTTGCTCTTTTTTCGGTGCTTAAGGCCGCGCACGGCGGGGGGCCATGGGTCCATTGGCCTTCCTCACTGGTACACCGGGAGAAGACAGCCCTCACCCAAGCCCGTAAGCAGTACGCCAAGGAAATCCGTCACGCCAAAGTTTTACAGTTTCTTTTTCATCACCAATGGAACGATCTGCGGCGAGAGGCCAAAACCCGGGGAGTCTCCATTATTGGCGATATCCCCATCTTTGTGGCCCACGACAGTGCGGATGTCTGGTGTCACCCAGAACTGTTCTTTCTCGAAAAGAACGGGCATCCCACGGTGATTGCCGGCGTACCCCCCGACTACTTTAGCCAAACCGGACAACGATGGGGCAACCCCCTCTACCGCTGGGATGTTCATGAAGATCAAGGCTATGCCTGGTGGATTGCCCGTCTTCGAAGCACCTTCGAACTCTACGATATCGTCCGCATCGATCACTTCCGGGGATTTGCCGCCAACTGGGAAATTCCCGCCTCCGAGCCGACAGCCGTCAAAGGTCGCTGGGTGCCGGGTCCGGGGAAAAAACTATTCGAAGCCGCCCGCAAGGCTCTGGGGGATCTGCCGATTATCGCCGAGGACCTCGGCGTCATCACTCCCGATGTTGACGCCCTCCGGGACGGCCTGGGTTTTCCCGGCATGCGAATACTTCAATTCGCCTTTGGGGACGACCCCAAAGCCGCGGAATTCCGTCCGGAAAGTTATCCCGCCAACTGTGCGGTCTATACCGGAACCCATGACAACGACACCACCGTGGGGTGGTATCGCAGCGAACCAGGCAAAGACTCCACCCGGAATGCCGAACAGATAGCCCGGGAACAGCATAATGCACGTACCTACCTTTCTTGCGATGGAAGCCAGATTCATTGGGACCTCATTGCCCTGGCCCTGCGTTCCGCCGCGAATACCGCGATTTACCCGCTCCAGGATATTCTCGGCCTAGGCTCCAATGCCCGGATGAATGTGCCCGGTCGCGAAAACGGGAATTGGGCGTGGCGGTTCGAGTGGAGTCAACTCACCCCGGAAATTGAGCAACGGTTGGGCAGACTGACCCGGGAAGCCCGTCGGGGTGCGTAGGTTATTTCAACCAGCTCGCGTCTTGGACGATGAATTGGAGTTTCCCTTTAAACAATCCCAGCTCCCCTAAAAGTTTTTTGTTCTGACCTTTCTCGTAGGTCGAGAAAACTTTTCGCAGGTTTTCGTCATAGGAATACAGACTGTATTCCTTGCCATCCACCTGGATGAGAACGGGTCTCTTTTTGGAAATCACGCCCTCCACCACAAAGATCTCTCCCACGGCCTTGGCCATTTGCTCGTCATTCGCATCTTTCAAAACCGCAGCATTCCGTAGACGGGCACGGTCGATCTTATCATACCCTACCCGGACCGCCTGATGCTGGGGCTCGGAACTTTTCGCTTTTTGCATGGAGGCCGTTCCCGCGCCCTGTCCCACGCGAAACGTGGCCACGACCGGAAAATGATCACTCGCCCCGGCGCCTGGACCGTAGTTGGTCCAATGCCACGGTAGCCCCAGCGGCTCTCGGCAATTTACCCCCGGCAGAAGCACGTGATGAAAGCTTCCCGGAACATACTCCACACCCTTACCGTCTCCCAATCCCCGGGTGACCAGAAGCTGGATCAAGGTTCCCCATTCGCCATTAAATTCGTCCGAATATCTCTGCTCGGGATCCACATCAAACCAGAGATTGTACAGATCCGGCTTTCCCTCCCCTCCCAGTGCTTTGGCATCCCCTTGCGAACCGAGGACATCCTGGATGGCCGTTTTGGTCATAAAAGGATACCGCTGACCCTGATTGTACTGGGTGTTAAAATCCCCTCCCAGGATCACGTCTGCCTGAGGATCCTCCTTGAGAATTTCGTCCAACCGATCGCGCAAGGTTTGGGCATTCCCAAGGCGGATATTTTCCATCGCAGGATTGCCAGCCCCACTTTTCCAGTGGTTGCCCATAACAGTGAAGGTTGAGTCTCCCACCTTGAGTTTTACTTCCAGAATTCCACGAGCGGACGGGGTATCCCAAGTCTGTTGGGATAGAATCGGCAAACGCGTAAGAACACCAACCTTGATGGCATCCTCATGCTGCTTTGCGTTTTTCGGCAAATCCCCAATGGCCAAGTCGTACCCCTTCAACCCCTCATCTTCGAGGGCCTTCAACAACCAAATCTCGATGGGTAGGCCACGCAGTTCATCGTTGAGCTCTGAGGTGAGCATCTTTTCGTAGGTGGTTCCCTCATGCTTCTTCAAAAAATCTTTCCGATCCGCCACGACCGATTCCGGAGTGTGATCCACCTCCAGTTCATTAAGAATCACCACGTCAGGACCCTTGCCATCGTTAATGCTCTTCAGAACCGTGGTGATCGCCTTTAATTTGCGCAGAAGTTTCCCCGGACCATAACTGTTGGAGTCAGTCGGGTTTTCGATGTAGTCGTCGTAGGTAGCGACCCGATCTAGGTCGAAGAGATTTTCAACGTTGTACGCCATCACCGTGAATTCCGTTCCCGCGGTTGATGAAGTCCCCTCCTCAGCCCTGCCACCAAACGATAGCCCCAGCCACAAAGCTAGAGCCAAGGGTATTGTAAAAATGGAACCCATCGGGTTTAGAATATATCAAAAAAGGGGTATTCCCACCTGAATTTCGACCCCCTTGACGCTTCATGCGTACTGACTAAAATATTGATTGCGTGATATTTAAGCAAACTTCCGCTTTGGTGACAGTCGCATTTTGCCTTCTGGTTGCCCTGGGAACCAGCTCCAACGCTTATCCGCAATCCGATACTAGCATCGACCTCCAACCCAAACGGGCGTGGTGGGGTCGGTTCGGCTACGTCAATAATCTGGGCAAGTTTGTTCTCGAACCCCAATACGAGAGTGCCCAACCCTTTTCCGACTTTTTGGCGGCAGTCAAAAAGGACGGAAAATGGGGCTATATCAATGGCGAAGGCAAGTTCGTCATCGAGCCCCGGTTTGAGGACGCCTATCTCTTCAGCGACCAGACGGCTGCCGTTAAAGAAAACGGGAAATGGGGATTCATCAATCGTTCAGGAAAATTCCTGATTGAACCCAAATATGAAAATGCCGCCGTTTTCCGCCAGGGACTGGCTGCAGTTCAGTGGGAAGGTAAGTGGGGGTTCGTCAATAAAAGCGGAGAGATGGCAATTCCACCGAAGTTTCCTCAGGTCTATTTTTTCCAGGAAGACCATTGCGGTGCCATGGCGGACGGGAAATGGGGGTTCATCGACCGAAATGGAACCTTCACCGTTCCCCCAAAATATGACGAGGTCTTCCCCTTCTCGGAGGGACTGGCGGCGGTCAACCTTGGAGGGAAACGGGAGGATGCCAATTTCAGCGGGGGGAACTGGATGTTTGTGGATCCCCAGGGCAAGGTCATCATCGAGGAGGCCAAAGTTTCGGCCGCCCTCCCCGCCAAAGGCGCACCCTCACGGGTCGGCACCGATGGTCGCCAAGACACCACCGCAAAAATTGAGGCCGTACAAAATGGCTTCCGCGGGGGGAAAGCAAAAGTCCAAATCGGCACCCGGTTGCTCAACGGTGACTCCCAAGGCCCCTCTTGGGGCTACATCGATGCGAAAGGAAACTGGCTGGCGGAAGGTAACACCACCATTCC
>CAZZMY010000037.1:0-2775 GCA_964655385.1 uncultured Akkermansia sp. | reverse complement strand
GGGGCTACATCGATGCGAAAGGAAACTGGCTGGCGGAAGGTAACACCACCATTCCTTTGAATTTTACCAACTACACACCCGGTGAGGGATTCACGTTTGAGTCGGATATCCTAGGTAATAAAGGCACCGCCAATGACATCCTGCAAAGTGCCCGGAACGCCGAATCCATCGGCAAGGCCTACGAGCAGGTCGAGGCCATTGAGCGGGATGCCGACGAGCAATTCGCCGCCGCCGATCGCGCTGCCGAACTGGGCGATAAGGAAGCGGCGCAAGCCGCCCGGCAATTGGGCAAGGAACGTCGCGAGGAGGCCCATCGCCTTCGCGAGGAAACGGACAAACGTGGTGGAGAGGCCAATGCCAATTCGATCAAGTATTTCGACCAAGCTCTCAAGATTTATCAGGACTTTGCCAAGAATAACCCCGACGACTTCCACAAGGCCGAAGCCCAGTACAAGTCAGGCGAAATGCTGGAACACTTAACCAAGTATTGGGACGCGTATAAGGCTTATAAAAAACTCGTGGAGGAATCTACCGCCAACCAGTACTGGGATTTGGCCATCGAGCGGATGTTCGCCATTGGAAACGTGTATCTAGCCGGTCAACACCAGATGATGTGGAAAATCCCCATGCCCGCCGACATGAACAAAGTGGTGGAAATCTACCAAACCATCATTCGGGCCGCCCCCTTTGGGCAGTATGCTCCATTGGCAACTTTTTCCTGCGGTTTGGCGAGGGAGAAACAAAAGAAATGGCCGGAAGCTGTTAAGTTTTACGAGGAGGTCATGGATAAATACCCTAAAAATGACCTGATCGATGATGCTCAGTATCAGATCGGCTTTGTCTGGATGAAGGCGGCCCGCCAGCCCGAGTATGACCAAACGGCCGCCCAAAAAGGAATTGAAGCCTTTCAGGATTACCTCGTGCGCTTCAAGCGCAGCGATAAGACAGAACAAGCCGCGGAAAACGTGGCCATGCTGCAACAGCGACTCAGCGGGGGTTCCCTTTCCGTGGCTAAGTTTTATGAAAAATCCGGCAACTACGCCGCCGCTTTGGTGTACTACAATGAGGTGATTACGCAGTCTCCGGATTCAGCCCAGGGACAGGAAGCTCGTCAGAGAAAACGTGTGCTGGAGGATCTGATTTCCGAAACCAAATCCACCTCCACGCCCGCGGACCAAAAGAAGATCAGTTTTAGATCGAATCAGGCCCCTGCCCCCCGTAATCTACCCCCTCCATGAAAAACGTCGCCCTTCTCAGCCTCGCCCTTCTGCTTGCCGGGTGCGCCAATTACAAGATGGGCAACACCCCTAAAGGGGCTGGATTAACGAATATTCGCGTTCTCTACGTGCCCACAGCCCAAAACGAGACGGATGAGACTGCGGTTCCCGGACCCGTAACCAACGCCATTCTTCAGGAAATCGACCGGGATGGCACCTTTCGCCACGCCCGCAAAGATGAGTGCGATGCCATTCTCGAGGTCACCGTCAAAAGGATCGAGCGGTCGGCAATTCGACAATCCACATCCCAATTTCTCACCACCCTGCAATTTCAACTCCTCCTAACTCTTGAATACCGCCTCTATGATGTGAAGGAGAAAAAGGAAGTTTTCCCGAAAACCATTGTCATTGGCACCACCACCTTCTTTGTTCAGGGCGACCAGACGGAGTCCCAACGCCAGGCCCTACCCTTGGCAGCTCAGAGTGCGGCCCAGAATCTGGTCAACGCCCTCGCCAACCGGGGATGGTAAGAAAAGGTTAGTTCCGACGGCGGCGTAGCAGAGTGATCGAACCCAAACCCACAGACAGCAGAACTCCGGCAGACGGTTCAGGTACGGAGGTGACATTCACCGTTGCCGTAAACGGATTGCCCATAACTCTTCCACCCTGACCAGTATCGACCGCGCCAAAGTTTGTGAATGGTCCTCCGTAAACATTAAGCCAAGCGTACGAATTTGGATTCGTCACCTTGATCCAATAAGCGCTGTTCGCCGCAAGATTGATGCCTGAAGCGTTAAAGGTCACGTTGGTCGGGTTATCGAACGGACTGCCTGAGAGTGCGTTAAAGAACCCTCCTTGCGCGACTAAATCCCCCATTTTGGAACCGTAGTCAGATGCAGGTCCTGCCCCGGTTGATGAAAAAATTGAGACTACTAATCCACCCGCACTGGTTGCGAAGTTATCAGTTAGAGTTAAAACAACCGAATCAAGTCGATAGACGTTATTGTCAGTTGTAAATTGTTGACCCATTACGGGATTTGTCCATGGGTTATAGTCAACCCCGTATGTGCTCCAGGGTATATTGTTAAGCAATACTGAAGCTCTTGAAATTCCTGTAGTTACCACGAGAATCATCAAGGAAACAACAACTGCAGACACTGGTCTCATCGATGATATCTTGCTATGGAAAATGAAATTTTCAAGAGGTATATCTTTCTAAATAAATGTTATTTATATGCCTAATGGATATATATTTACCAGTTTTCTACAGAACCTTTCGGCACGGGAATAGAGTCTCGATCTAAATACCCGCCCCCATCATCAGCAAATACGGCCGTCAGTTGTGCCGGCCTAAATTTCTCCTGTAGTTTGCCGGTCTTGTCCAAAAACTGCTTCCTCCACTCCCGGTAATCGGCCAAAGCCTTTTCATAATCCGCCCGGCCACAAATTCGAACGGCCGCCTTCTTAAATTCGCTCGCTGGTCCAAAACGCTTGGCATACCAAGGCATCACCTTCCGGAAAAGCACACATCCCCTTTCTTCTCCAAAAAACTCGATAT
>CAZZMY010000036.1:5568-12278 GCA_964655385.1 uncultured Akkermansia sp. | reverse complement strand
ACGGTCGACATGGGCGACAACCAGCAGGTTACTTTTGGCTCCCCGGTGACCAACACGATCGAAATCGGCGGAAATTTCGCTTTCTAGAAAAACCTATTTCCTCACCAAACCGTTTTGCGCTCGGTCGCGCAAATAGTGGTCCGCTAAAACCAAAAGGGTCATCGCTTCAACCATCGGCACGGCCCTGGGCAAAACGCACGGATCATGTCTGCCGCGAGCCTTCAACTCGGCACCCTTGCCCTTAACCCCAACCGTCTTCTGGGACTTCGCAATGGTCGCCACCGGCTTGAAAGCCACGCGAAAGACAATTTCTTCCCCGTTGCTGATGCCGCCCTGAACCCCCCCACTCCGATTGGTGCGGGTCCGGACTTTTTTCCCATCCATGTAAAACTCGTCGTTATGTTCCGATCCACGCATGCGTACCCCCGCAAACCCTGATCCGATTTCGAACCCTTTGCTCGCCGGCAGACTCATGACAGCTTTGGCCAAATCTGCCTCCAGCCGATCAAAAACCGGTTCCCCGAATCCAACGGGGCAACCGCGAACGACACATTCCACCACCCCCCCCAAGGAATCTCCCTCCGAGCGCACTCTCTCGATTAGGCGGACCAGCTGATTTGCTTCCTTGGCCTCGGGCCATCGGACGGGATTGGACTCCACCTCTTTTGCCTCCACCCTCGTGGCATCGATGCGCGCCACCACACTCCCCACCTGACGGACAAATGCCGTCACCGAAAGCCGCGGAACCAGTTGGCCGAACATCTTTTTGGCGATCGAGCCGCCGATAACCCGCCCAATAGTCTCCCGGGCTGAGGTTCTCCCTCCACCCTGCCAATTCCGTATCCCGTATTTTGCCTGATAGGTGTAGTCGGCGTGGCTCGGACGGTACAAGGTCTCCATTTCCCGATAGGCTTCGGGACGCGCATCTTCGTTCCTGACCCATACAGAGATCGGAGTTCCAAGGGTTTTGCCTTCAAAAACCCCCGAAAGAATTTCACACCGGTCAGCTTCTTTCCGAGGGGTCACGATCTTACTCTGACCTGGTCGCCTCCGGTCCAAGTCGGGCTGCAGATCCTTCACCCCCAAAGGAATCCGCGGGGGACATCCATCAACGACTGCACCCACCCCACCGCCATGGGACTCGCCCCAAGTGGTCACGCGGTACAAATGTCCAAAAGTATTTCCCATGGACCGATCTTGGACGAAAAACCCCTTTTACCCAAGCCTAGGAATAAGCCCTCGGTCTCGCCCAACAACCCAAAGCCTGCCAATCTTAAGTGATGAAAAAACCAGGTCATCTTTGGCTCCTGGGGTTGTCGGGCTCTGGAAAAAGCACCATCGGCCCCTTGTTGGCCCAACTGGTCAAAATGTCTTTTGTCGATACAGACGAAATCATCACCCAAAAGGCCCGACGCTCCATTTCCGAAATCTTTCGCCTTGAGGGAGAGGCTGGTTTCCGCAAGAGAGAAGCCGGGGCGATTCGGGAAATAGGACCACAAAAACCTGCCGTCGTTGCCTGTGGGGGTGGGGCTATTTTGGAGGCTGGCAATAGAATCGCCATGCAGGGAAGCGGCACCCGAATCTACCTCCGTGTCCCTATGGAAATCCTCGAAGCGCGGCTCCACCACAAAAAGGATCGTCCGTTGCTGGCCCAAGGATCCCTCACGAACACCCTTACCGACCAGCTGGCCAAACGCAAATCCTGGTACGAGGAAAGCGAAATTCAGATTAACGCCGGAGATGCATCGCCCGAGCAAGTGGCCCAACAGATCTTTGAGAGATGGACGAGCCAAAGCTGAGGGAATGGACCGGTCGGCACTCCTAAAAGAGGCCGCCCAGGCCTTGGGGTTCGATGCCTTGGGAATCGCCCGGGCAGAGAGGCCCGCCGATGCCCGGCATCTTTCGGATTGGCTGAAGCTCTCGTACCACGGGGAGATGAAGTGGATGGCCAAAAACCCACAGATTCGCATGGATCCCGCCGCTTACGATACCACTGCCCAAACCGTGATCGTGGCCGGACTGTCCAGTCGGCAACCGTCCTCCCCGTTTCAACGGGGGCGAGTGGCCTCCTATGCCCATGGACAGGACTACCACGAGATCCTTCGGGATTCTCTTGAAAAGCTCGCCCAAAGAACCCTCATCCCATGGGGGGGGAAATACCGAATCACGGTCGATTCCTCGGCGGTGATGGAAAAACCCTTGGCCGCCATGGCCGGTCTAGGTTGGCAGGGAAAAAACACCCTCTTGATCCACCCGAAACATGGACCTTGGCTCCTGCTGGGTTGCATTCTGACGGACCTAAAACTCGAGATCGACCCCCCGAAAACAGACCATTGCGGTTCCTGCACCCGCTGCCTGGAGGTCTGTCCAACCCAGGCCTTTCCTCAGCCTTATGTTTTGGACGCGCGGCGGTGTCTGGCGTATCTCACCATTGAGCATCCCGGTTCCATTCCCTTGGAATTCCGGCCCCTGGTCGGTGACCGCATTTTTGGTTGTGACGATTGCCTCGAGGTCTGCCCTTGGAATCGCCATGCCCAGCAATCTCGGGAAATTCGCCTGCAATCTATTCCCCGGCCCGACTTGGTCGAAATGCTCTCCTGGGACGACGCTAGGTTTCGAAAAGAATTCCGGGGAACTCCTATTTTCCGGCTGAAGAGAAATCGCTGGATCCGCAACCTTTGCGTGGTTCTGGGCAACGTGGGCACCCCCAACGACTTGCCAGCCTTACAGCAAGCGAGGGAGGAAACGGACCCCTTGATTCAGGAGCATGCCTCTTGGGCGATACAACAGATCGAGGCCCGCGGGAGCCACAGAAACCAGCCAAGTTAGAACTCCAGCCGCAGCAACGGCTCGGGACTATTTCTTCACTCCAGGCAGCAGGCTCTTGAGTTCCTCGGTCTTGGTCTTTTTGTCCTCCTCCGGAATGGGTTGGGCCTGCTCTCCCGATAAGTACCCCTTCTCCACCAGCGAATCGGCGAACGTGGCATTCGCATCCGGGGGATAGATTCGATAAGCCGAGCTCACAAACTCCATTCCAGCGGTTTTATCCTGCTTGGAGAAAGCTTCGGCTGCTTTGGAAAAATAATACAAGGGACTGTTGGGGCTAGGCTGCAACTGATTCAGGAATTCGTTCGCCTTGGTTTGATCCCCCCCTAGCAAGTCACAGAGGTAAATCTTGTAGGAGCCCAAATCGTTCTTGGGTTGGCTGTTGAGAAAGATCTGAAAACGTTCCCGCGCTTCTGCATACTTGTCGTTGAGGAACAGCACCTCACCCAGATTAAATTGCGCCATCGGCATGTCGGGTTGCAGCCGCAGAGATTCCCGAAAGGCTGCCTCCGCCTTCACCCAATCCCTTTGCCGGGTGTAAATGGCCCCACGCAGATTGGCATTGTTCGCCTGATTGGGCTTGGCCTGATCCGCCGTATCCAGATATTTAAGCGCTCCTTCCAGGTCGTTCCGGGCAAAAGCCTGGGCCGAACGTACGTAAGCCACTTTGTATTTTTCTTCAGGATCCTCCCCAGAGGGTGCAGGCAAGGGCATCTCTCCACTTCCGCTTGCCGCCCCTGAGGAGGAGGAGGAGGTTGACCGGTTGGCGGGGGTCTCCTTCTTTCCGCACCCCGCTTCGCAAAAGATCAAACCAAGGGATACTCCGCCCCATAAAAACCACCTGCCATTCATAGCTTTAGTTTGCAGAGTTAAGACACACCCTCAACTCTATTTCCCGGTCTTTTCAAAAGAGTTTATTTCGGCGATTGTCGGATTTTCATGAGATTTCTGGTCACCGGAGGAGCCGGTTTTATTGGAGGGCATTTGGTTCGCCGACTTGCCCCCATGGGCGAAGTCACGGTTTTGGATAATTTGACCACCGGCCGGAAAAGCAACCTTCCAGGCAGTTCCTGCCGCCTGATCCAAAACTCTATTCTGGAACCGGAAAAATTGACGCAAGCGCTCCAAGGCGTGACCCACGTCTTCCACTTGGCGGCCATGGTGAGCGTTCCCGAATCCGTGCAACGACCCGATCTTTGCCGGCAAATCAACGTGGAGGGAACTCGCTTGGTCCTGGCGGCTTCGGCGCGTGCGGGAGTCACACGCTTGGTCATGGCTAGCTCCTGCGCCGTGTATGGCAACGAACCCACCATGCCCAAACGGGAAGACCTCCCACCCGCTCCTCTCAGCCCCTACGCCGATTCAAAATGGGAGGGAGAAAAACTTTGCTCCTCGGCCCCTCTGTCCGCCGTGGCCCTCCGTTTTTTTAACGTCTACGGACCTCGCCAAGATCCACAGGGGCCTTACGCGGCGGCCGTACCCAAACTCCTCCAAGCCGCCTTGGCCCATACCTCCCTCCCCATCCATGGGGATGGCCGGCAAACCCGGGATTTTGTTTTTGTCGAAGACGTGACCGCCGCGTTGACTCACGTGGCCATGCAACCCTCATGCCAAGGCGTCTACAACGTCGCCTCCGGCCATTCCGTTTCCATTCTGGAGCTCGCCCAAACCATTCTCTCCGTAACCGGGTCCCAATCCTCGATCGAGCACCTTCCGGCTCGCGAGGCAGATGTCCGTCATTCCTCCGCCTCGATCGAACGGCTCCGATCCACCGGTTGGAGGCCCTCTTTCACACTGACCTCCGGCCTGGAAAAGATGATCTCCTCCTAGCATCGGTCATCTTTCTTCCTCATCCGACTTTTCCGCCCACCAAACCTTCGCATCATGGAAGGATTCCAGCCCGGGTGGTGGAATGGCAGACACAAGGGACTTAAAATCCCTTGGGGAGAAATCCCCGTGCGGGTTCGACCCCCGCCCCGGGCACTTGGATCGGCTGTTGGCTAAAGGTGTTTTGTATCGCTGGCAGCCAGAGGCCTCCTAAAGGTTGCTCAAAGCCTAAAATTCTATATTCTCACCCGAAATGGCTGACAAAACCCGGATTCTAAAAGAAAACGTGCCAGGAAAATGGTACGTGGATGATAGTTGTACCCCCTGCCACGTGTGCCTGGAAGAAGCTCCGAAGCTCCTGAAATACAATGAAGACCAGACCTACGTGTATTTCTTTAAACAACCCGAGACCCCGGAGGAGTTAGACGCCGCCCAGCGCGCCCTTGATATTTGCCCCACTGGCTCCATCGGCAGCGACAACGCCTAATCCCTCCATGTCCGAATCCGCCGTTGCCGCCAAGCCTGCCGCCTCTCCGTACAACCGGAACCAGCCCTATTCCGCCAAGCTAAAGGAAAACCGGCAGCTTAACAAAAAAGGATCCTCCAAGGATACCCGGCACATTTCCATCGAACTGGGCTCCACCGGACCCGCCTATGTCTGTGGGGATTCCCTCGGAGTCGTCCCCCGCAATCCCGACGGCCTCGTGCAGGAGTTCCTCGCAAAACTTGGCCTCAGTGGCGACGCCACGCTGCAAGAAACCGTTGCCTCCACCCTGATCCTCAACCGGGCGGGCAAGAAATTCGTTAAAGCCGTCGCAGAGAAAGCCTCCGGCCCGGCACGCGACAAGCTTCAGTCCGTTTGTGCCGATGAAAAACAACTAGAGGAATACGTCTTCGATCGGGACGTCGTGGACGTCCTTCAGGATGCTCCGGGAATCAAGATCGACCCGGCAGAGATTCCCCAACTCCTGAATAAAATCGCCCCGCGCCTCTACTCGATCGCCTCCTCTCCCGATCATGAGAAAGGCCATGTCCATCTCACCGTGGCCGTGGTCCAATACACCACCCACGGCCGCCCCAAACAGGGCCTGGCTTCCGGTTACCTGGCCCGATTGGCCAAGGAAAACTCCGTGCCGGTCTATGTGCAACCGACCCGCCATTTTCACCTCCCTCCGCCAGACCGGGATATCATCATGGTGGGGCCCGGAACCGGGATCGCCCCCTTTCGTGCCTTCCTCCAACACCGCCAGAAACACGGCCACTCGGGCAGAAACTGGCTCTTTTTCGGGGATCAACATGCCGCCACAGACTTCCTGTACAGCGACGAGTTCGCCGACGCCCAAAAAAAGGGCCACCTGCATAAGCTTTCCACCGCCTTCTCCCGCGATCAGGCCGAAAAAATCTACGTGCAACATCGCATGCAGGAAGAAGGAGCCGAGCTGTGGAAATGGCTGGAACAGGGGGCTTATTTTTATGTCTGTGGCGACGCCAAGCGCATGGCCAAGGATGTTCACGCCGCCTTGGTGGGGATTGCTGCTCGCTACGGCGGCAAAACACCCGAACAGGCGGAGGAATATGTCTCCGTCACGCTGGCCAAAACAGAAAAGCGATATCTCAAGGACGTCTACTAATCTCCATGGCCCGTCGAAGAAAAGCCGGCGACCGCTTTGTTTGGGTCACTGTGATGGCCCTCATTTTGGTGGGTGGACTTCTTTATCTCCGCGACCGCGGACTCCTTCGCTGGCCCCAGGCCCAGCCCAAACCGGCCGACCAAAGAGCCAGAGATCTCGTGAAAAAATATCCGGATGCCGAAGTTTTCTCCGGTCCCGAAACGGATAAAAAAAAAGTGAGCCCCCGCCAGCCCTAGAGGCCACGACCGCACCCCCAACTCCCCCGTCTCTCCCCCAGCCCCCTCCAAAACCTGTTGAGCCGGCACCTATGTTGGGCCCTCCGGCTCCCCCCATGGGCAAGGAAGTGCGCCGGGCCGAAACCCTGCCTACGGAAAAACCGCGGGACACCATCGAGATGGCCGGTTGGCAGACTTTGCTGGATCGCCT
>CAZZMY010000036.1:0-5468 GCA_964655385.1 uncultured Akkermansia sp. | reverse complement strand
AAAAACCGCGGGACACCATCGAGATGGCCGGTTGGCAGACTTTGCTGGATCGCCTCAACTTCTCCTGCGGCACTATCGACGGCCATTTTGCCAAACGAAGTCGACGAGCCGTCACCCAGTTTCAAATCAACCGGAATCTGAATGTCTCCGGCGAACTCGATATCGATACCCGATTGAGCCTCGGCAAACCCGGGGACGCCTATATTGACTATACCGTCACCGACGAAGATCTCGCCCGGGTCATCCCCCGCCCCAAGGGTTTCCTCGCCATGAGCAAGGTTACGGCTTTGGACTATAACGATCCCTGGGAAATGCTGGCAGAAAAATCTCACTCCACCCCCTCGTTCCTCAAGGAACTCAACCCCCGAGCCACCAACCTTGTCCCGGGGATCACCCTGACCCTCCCCAATCTTGAGGGCACCCGAAAACTGCCGCCCATCGGACGTGTGGTCATCATGCTGGCGGAGACCACCCTCTTGGCCTACGATACCAACAATCAGGTGGTCGCCTGTTTCCCGTGCTCCATTGCTGCGGATAAAAACAAAATCCCCAATCAACCCCTCACGGTGATCAGCACCGCACCCAACCCGAACTACACCTTCGACCCCAAGGTTCTCGTCGATGTTGCCCTGAAAGAGGGCATCACCAATAAACTCGTTCTCCCTCCGGGACCCAACAATCCGGTCGGCACAGCCTGGATCGGCCTCTCTCTTCAAGGCTACGGAATTCATGGCACCCCCGAACCAGAAGACATCTCCCGCACCGGTTCCCACGGTTGTTTCCGTCTGGCCAATTGGAACGCCACCAAACTGGTCAATGCCCTTCGACCCGGTGTTCCTGTCGAAGTGGTGCCCTGATTTTGCCCAAGACCCATCATCCCTTCTCCAGGGCTACGTTTTCAGAGCCCTCTAACGATTTAGTCTTTTGTCATGGAGGAGAGCCCCATGCTTCAAATCCCCCCCATAACTAACGAAACCGCAACGCACCCATAGCCTGCGGACTTTGGCCTCGTCTAAACCAGAAACTCCTCGGGTCTCATCGAACTTCCCTCGATCCATTCACTCTCGACCAACAAAGTTTTGGCGGAAGAAGGCAACCCGATCTCCCTCCTGGAGAGGTGGGCCGTCAACAGATCCACCCCATAAACACCCACCAGATCATTGTGCTGGTTCATGCCCGCCCATCCCTTCATCGAAGGATCCACATCCAGATGAGCCAGTGCGGTTTTCTTGGCCGCGGCCGGGCCTTGTCTTAACCAATCCGCGATTCCGGTTCGGTTGGTGAGAATCCACTCTGGGCGAAAACTTTCATGCCAACGAAAAAACCCATCCCTGTCATCCGGTTGAAACGGCCAAACCCGCGAGGCGGCCATTTCCGGTCGGTCTCCCGCTTCCTCCATGGCATAGCGAAAGCCCATGCTGAATTTCCCATTGAGGAGCTGGTCATCCTCCATTTGCAGAACTAAACCCAAACGCTTCTTCCCCAACCCCAACACCTGCCGAACCGCGTTGAGACTCGTTCCATATTGATTGTTGCAACAGCAATGAACCAGCGGCTGCACGAGCCTGACCCCCAACCCCACCACCACACAGTCGGACATGATGTTAAGAATCGCCTCGGGCAACTTGTCCTTTTCATTCATGGCTAGGATGGCCACTCCTTCAATCCTCCGGGCACGAAGAACACTCCTGAGTTTTTCAGGTTCATGATAAATCGGATCCCCCAACCAAAAATCATCCACGGAGTATCCCAACTCCTTGGCCCTCGCCCGGAAACCCTCATGAATCGCATGAAAGGTCGTGTTCGATTGCAAATCACCCTCCCGTGGGGCCAGATTGGCCAGCGCCAAAGTCGCTCGATAATTGGAAACCCGGGCCGACCGGAGTTGACTCATCACATGGGCCACCATGGGGTTGGTTTGATATCCACGCACCTCCGCCAGATGCTTGACCCGCAAGCGGGTCTCTTTCCGGATTCTTGCATCGTCCCGCAGGGCCAAAGAGACGGTCGCCTTGCCCAACCCCAACTCCTTGGCCAAAAGAGCTATCGTCATCACGGGCTTTTTGCTCATGCTTAAACTACTTTGATGGAACGGCTTAAATAGATCAATAGAAAGTTCAAATATTACAACCCCGCTCTTGAAAAATTTGCCTCCGTAAATAGATTGTTAGCATTCCGATGTTGGCGAATTCTCAGCTCCCTTTTCGGGCACTTTTCGCGTTGGTCGTGACCGTTTTTTTTGCCGGGAATTCTCACGCCGATGTGAATTGGGATGGCGACAATGCAGCCGGTAACTTTAGTTACGCCAACAATTGGTATGGCGACACGGTCCCTTCCTTCAACTTCTCCTCCGGAAATTTGGTCTTCAACTACCGCAATAATCCGTCCCAGCTCAACCAGTTTTATGATTTCGCCGGTTGGGCCAACATCAATGACATCATTTGGGAAACCACTTGGGCAGTCCCCACCACCTTCAACGGAAATGGGAATGGCTTAAATTTCAATCAGCGACTGGAAAACCGCAGTGCCCAGTCCGTCACCATCGGATCCATGAATCTCTCCGGCGGCAAAAACGGCGCGACCCAAATTGAACTCAACCCGGTCAACGGCGATCTCACCCTCAACGGCAACCTCTATAACGACAACAACCTCCGCTATAAAGTCTACGGCGCCAACAGCAAGATGCTCACCGTGAATACCGCCTTGGGCGGAAATTCCTCCGTGGCTCTCGATATCGAGCAGTACAGCAAGGTGAAATTCACGGCGGCCCAGACCATGGGCTCCGCCGCCGCTTATAATGTCCGTCAGGGAGAACTCTGGCTCGACACCGGCGGAAGTCTGGCCAACGGGTCAACCGTCAATCTCGGCCAAGCCGACGCCAATGTGGCCAAATTTTACCTCGCGCCCTCGTCGGGCGGTCTGACCCACGGGGGCAACATCACGGTGGCCAACAGCGGGGGCATTAAGGTGCTCGGCTCTTTGGCCTCGAGTGGAACCAACACCTTTTCGGGCAACATCACGCTTAACGGTACCGCCCAACTGGAAAATGTCTCCTCCGGCGGAACCGTGAATTTGAGTGGCACTCTCTCCGGCGGGAGTGGCATCAACATCGGCGCCACCAACGCGACCGGTCGCGTCCTCTTGTCCGGCTCCAACTCCTACACCGGAGCCACTTTGGTCCAGCAAGGGGGCACGCTGGTCGTCACTCATCAGAATGCTCTGGGCGCCACCAACGGGGGAACCACGGTCCAATCCGGCGCCACCTTGGAATACAACAACGTCAATGCGGCCCCGGGAGAAGTGGTGACCATTTCGGGAACCGGCACCTCAGGCCAAGGCGCTCTTTATGCCAACCGTTCCAGCGGCATTGCCTATTTGGATAGCAAGGTGGTCTTGGCCGGTAGTGCCCGGATCGGCGGAACCAGCAGCACCTACCTTTCCACCGTGGACACAGCTGGAAGTGAATTAAACCTCCATTTAAACGGCTCGGCAGGGATCGGAGGTTTTTCTCTCACGGCCAGCAGTAAAATTACGGGTAGCGGATCTGTGAATCTGACGCGCACCGCATTAGCCGGAAGCAGTGTGGACTTTGGAAATGCCGTCAACGACTACACAGGAGGGACCACGGTCGGCACCGGCATCGACTTGAGCGGTTCCGGCGCCAGTTTGGTGGGGAACATCACGAACAACGGGTCGGTCAGCTTCTATACCGGAACCAATGCCTTTACGGGAAACATCAGCGGAACAGGCTCGGTCAACAAAAGTCAGAGCACCGGGTTGTTGCAACTTGCCTCGAGCAACTCATACACCGGATCCACGTTGATTTCCGCCGGAACCCTGCTGGTGACCCACAACAATGCCCTCGGATCGACCAATGGAGCCACCACGGTGAGTTCCGGCAGCACCTTGGCTTTCAGCAATAACGTCAGCGTGGCGGAGAATGTCACGGTCGCCGGCTCAGGGGTGACGAATTCCGGCGCACTCCGCAACATCGCCGGCAACAACACCCTGTCCGGTCAATTGACCTTGTCCACGAATGGGACGGTGCGCTCCGACGCCGGCTTGCTAACTTTGTCTGGACAGGTTTCCGGCAGCGCCGGAGGAACCCGCGCATTGACCCTGGATGGGTCGGGCAACACCAAGGTGGACGGAGCGGTGCTTTCCTCGGTCTCTTCGATCGATAAAATCGGCTCCGGCACCGCCACGCTGAATGGCGCGGTCAGTTCGGCGTCGGTCAATGTATCGGCAGGAACCCTTGCCCTCGGGGCCGCCGACCGTATCGCCAACTCCTCCGCCGTGACCGTGTCCGGTACGGGTTCCTTCAACTTAAACGGGGACGATACCGTGGCCTCCCTCTCCACCACGGGAGGCACGGTCGGCGGAACCGGCACCCTCACCGCCGCCAACTACAATCTGAATGGTGGCACCGTGAATGCGAACCTCGGCTCCGGCACGGTGACCGCCTCCTCGGGCACGACCAGCCTGAATGGCACCGCCGGGGCCACGGCGATCACCGTCAATGGCGGCACGCTGAACACGGGAGCCGGCAACAAATTGGCCGATGTCGCCACAGTGGCGGTGACTGCGGGAGCTTTGGGAGTTGGGGGCAACGACACGGTCGGATCCTTGGCTGTCTCCAGCAGCGGCACAGTCAACGTGGCCACCGGCAGCACCCTGACTGCGACCGCCAACAGCACCATCTCTGGTAGCGGCAAGGCCGTGGGAGGAACTCTGGCCGTGACGAATAACGCCAACCTGAATCTGGCCAATAACGCCACCACGACCACCAGCGATCTTTCCATCGGTGCCGGTTCTGCCCTCACGGGAACCGGCGGTACCACTGGCAAGATCGGCGGCGGTGGACTGCTCAGCGCCGGCAACAGCCCCGGCATTCTCACCGCCGGCCAACTGGATCTGACGGGGGAAATGGATTTTGCTTTTGAGTTCACGGGCTCCGGAGCCCCGATCTATTCCCAAGCGGGGAACAGTCGCAATGACCTCCTTCACCTGACTTCCGGGGCTACCCCTTTTGTGGGTTCCTTCACGGCCGCCAACTCCATCAGCCTCTTCTTTAATGACAGCTCCCTGAATTCGAATCTGCTTTCCACCAGTCCCACGACCTATTTGGGGGGATTTTATGTGGATAGTTTGAATTTTGATATCGCCGCTCTACTGTCGGCCGCCTCCAAGACCTACTATGTGGCGGACGCCAACGGCCTGATCAGCTTCAACGGTGTGAATTACACTCCATTGTCCGCCGATATTTCAAGTCACACGGTCTTCGGCAACACCAATCAAAGCAACTCAGCCTTCGATACCGGCACTACCAGTGGCACCGTCTTGAGCGTCACCATGGTTCCCGAACCCTCCACCGCCAGTTTGCTGACCCTCTCGATCATCGGAGCCATGACCTTGCGTCGTCGACGCGCCTGACTCAAACGGTCTCGGTTCTCCGCCTCTTTTCCTCC
>CAZZMY010000035.1:9831-12338 GCA_964655385.1 uncultured Akkermansia sp. | reverse complement strand
GCCAACAGATTTCTGAATTAAAAAACGCAGGGTTCCATTTTCTAGCACCCGGGTTGCCGGAGGCCGCCCGGAGCAGCCGGGCCATTTCCATCACCTTTGACGACGGGTTTTTCAGCAACTGGAAAAACGCCATGCCTTTAATGAAGAATCATAGCTGTCGGGCGATCAACTTTCTCGTTGCGGATCGGTTGGGAAAAACGAGCGATTGGGAGGCGGCTGAGGGTGGCGAAGCCCGGCCCCTCATGGATGAGTCCCAGGTCCGTGAATGGCTGGCGGAAGGAAACTGGATTGGAGCGCACACATGCACTCACCCTAGGCTTTCGCAAATTTCCATCCTTCAAGCCAAAGAGGAGATTGTCGGCAGTAAAAAAAAGTTGGAGGACCGGTTTGGTATCCCGATTGAGCATTTTGCTTATCCTTATGGGGATTACAGCTCTGCCGTGTGTGATTTGGTGCGTGAAGCAGGCTTCCTAACGGCCAGCACCATGCACCGGGGTGTGAACACGCCGGATACTTCGGCTTGGGAGCTTAAGCGTTGGACAGCTCGGTACCCCACCCTCAACCTAAAAATTCTCTTCCGGCGCCTCTTTTTTGTCTAACCATATCCCCAAGGGGCCATGGATTCCGGTTTCCTGTCTATTAAGCTTGTTGGCGCACGTTTCAGGCTGGTTAATTTTTGAATGGCCTTAGCTAGAGCAAAGACTCTTGTTGTTCTGCCGATGCACAATGAATTGGCCAATGTGAAGCTCATTTGCCATGAATTAAAGAAAGCCTCCCGCAAGTTTCCCAACATTTCTTTTCTGGTGGTGGATGATGGATCCACGGACGGCACAGCGGCGGCGATCCGCCAGGGGTTGAAGGGTGTGAATGGGGTGGCGGTCATGGCGGTTCCTGAAAACGGTGGAAAGGGACGCGTGGTTCGTTTGGCTTTCGCCCGGGCCAAGCATGACTTCCTGGTCTTTATGGATGGGGATCTGGCCTATTCATTTGACCATCTCAAACCGTTGATTGCAGCCCTAAAAGGGGCTGACGTCGTGATCGGCTCCAGATCCATGACCGCCCAACCCCAAGGAGGCCTTCCGGCCCGTCGGGCTTTCTTGGGATGGGGCTTTAATCGGTTGGCCTGTTGGATCTTTGGGTTTGAATATCCCGACACCCAGGCGGGTCTCAAGGGATTCAAAAAAAGCGCCGCCCAGAAACTCTTTTCCCGCCAGAAGCTGGATGATTTCGCCTTTGATGCCGAGCTTCTCTATCTGGCCAAAAAGCTGCACCTGAAAGTCCGGCAAATTCCGGCCCAGGTTTCCGGACAGCACACCTACAAAACCTCCCAGGTGAAACTTTTGAAAGATTCCCTACGGTGCTTGATGGATTTTTGCCTCGTTCGCTGGTGGTCCTGGACGGGAGGCTATAACCTCCCCTGATGCGGTCGATCCTGCTGACTTGGGACATCGAAGAGTTTGACGCCCCCGAAGACTTTGGGGCACCCAAAGAGCGCGATGGTGGATTATCCCGCGGAGGAATCCTTTGGGAGGAATGGCTGCGGATTACAAAGCAATGGAACGCTCCGGCCACGACATTCGTAACCGCGAGACTGGCTGAGGAGTTTCCCGATCTTTTGGCCAGGACCCGCGTTTCCGGGCACGAGATTGCTTCCCACGGATGGACCCACGAAAATGGGGCCAACCTTCGGCTGAAAGAGAGTCGGGACAAGCTCGGCTCACTGGCCGGTTGCCCGATCCAGGGGTTTCGTTCGCCCAGACTTCGGGAGGTCCCGATGGCCCAAATTCACGAGGCTGGCTACGTTTATGATGCCTCCTCCAATCCCGCCATGGTTCCCGGACGGTATTGTCGGTGGGGTCAAGAAAGGCTCCCCCACCGAAAGGGGAAGTTATGGGAGGTTCCGGCCTCGGTGTTGCCCCTGATCCGCTTCCCCCTGTTTTGGGCCAGCTTCCACCTACTCCCTTTGCCATTATATCAAGCCGCCTGTCGGGTGGTGTTAGCTACGGATGGACTCCTCTCGCTTTACTTTCACCCCTGGGAGTTGGGCGACCTCGTCGAACCCCAGCTACCGTTTTGGCTTCGGAGGAGATCCAAAGCTGATCGGACGAATAGAATGGGCAAGTTGGTCCGGTGGCTGGGAACGGTTGGAACCCTCCGGACTATCTCGGACTACTTAGCCGGGACACGCGTCACCCGCCCGTGATCGTCGCGGGATGATTTGATGTAAAACACTTTGGGACCCGGGGTGGATACGCGGTTGTTAGGATCCGCGTATTCAGGGGTGGCATCCCACTGATCATTCAAAACATTGGCTACCGGCACGTTCATCGGATTCAGGAGCTTCTGGTTTTTTTTGTGCCGCGCCACGTACTCGGCATAGGTTTCTGACCAAACCGGGGCTCCCAACGAGGCCAATAGACAGAAAATCAGGACGTATCTCATTATTTCTTTCCTCCCACAATCTCCTCGATCTTTTTCAACACCTCGGTGGGGGGTTGCCATTCATT
>CAZZMY010000035.1:6795-9731 GCA_964655385.1 uncultured Akkermansia sp. | reverse complement strand
CAAAAAAATCCGCGCGTGATGTCGAGGGAGCCAGGACCGCCATGAGGGGCATGAAGAACAGAGCAAGCAGGGATTTATTCATGAGGGAATTCTCCACCTGATTGGACCGGGTCGCAAACGGTTTTTGACCTTCTTCAGCTTATTCTCCACCCTTTCAGGATGGTTTCTCGTGGTGGCATAACTCCTAAGACCTTTGCCGAGCTTTCTCCCATCTATCGCCAACCACTCTTTCCCCTCCTCGAACAGTCTCGCCGAATTCATCGCGAAAATTGGGGGGAAAAGGAGGGGGTTCAGCTATGCCGGCTTCTAAGCATCAAGACGGGTGGCTGCAGCGAGGACTGTGGTTACTGCGCCCAAAGCTCCCGCTATGACACCGGGGTGAAAGCCGAAAAACTCATGGATCGTCAGGCGGTTCTGGAGGAGGCTCGCCAAGCCAGAGCGGCCGGAGCGGGACGTTTTTGCATGGGGGCTGCCTGGAAGGGGGTAAAAGAGGGGGAGGCCAAGTTTGAATCGGTGCTGAATATCGTCCGTGACGTCAAACAGCTCGGCATGGAGGTCTGTGTTACCCTCGGACAACTCACGGATGAAGCCGCCCGCCAGCTGAAGGATGCCGGCGTCACCGCTTATAACCACAACCTCGATACTTCGCCCGAGCACTACCCCAACATTGTCACCACCCACTCGTTCGAGGATCGGCTCCGCACGATCCGCTCGGTGCAGAAAGCCGGAATGTCTGTCTGTTGCGGAGGAATTCTCGGCATGGGGGAAACCGAAGACGACCGGCTGAAAATGCTCGAAGTCCTTTGCGGTTTCGCCCCCGCCCCCGAAAGCGTGCCCATCAACTGCCTGATGCCTCAGGAGGGGACTCCCCTCGCCGGCCAAAAGATGGTGGATGTTTTTGAATTGGTCCGGCTCATCGCCACCACCCGGATTGCCCTTCCCCGGGCCCGCATCCGACTGAGCGCGGGCCGAACGGCCCTGACCCGCGAAGGCCAGGCCCTCTGCTTCTTTGCCGGAGCCAACTCGATCTTTTTTGGGGACAAACTCCTCACCGCACCCAACCCCGAGGAGTCGGACGATCGTTCCTTACTAAAGACGCTTGGCTTGGCCGCGGCTATTTAGCGGCGCACCCAGTCGGGTCTTTGTTGCAGGGCGTTTTCGTTTTAGGATTCGCACTCCATGCCTGTTGCCCTTCGCATCGCCGGATATCTTCGTAAATATCCCTTCTTTGCTGCTGGGACCCTTGGGGCGGCCCTTCTTTCCACGGTTCTCGGCCTGATGTATCCCCGCCTGACCGGCTATCTCATCGACGATGTCATCGCCAAGGGGCAGTCCGATCGGCTGGGGTGGTTGATCGCGGTTTTGGTTGCCGTCTTCCTGGGTCGCGACGGGCTCAATGCGCTGCGGATCATGCTAAACAACATTTTTGAGCAAAAGGTCATCCTCGACCTTCGGCGCGATCTGTACACGGCTTTTCAGAAACTTCCGGTTTCCTGGTACGACCAACGATCAAGCGGCGATCTTCTCACTCGGGTCAGCGAAGACGTGATGAACATGGAACGCATGCTTATCGATGGGATCGAGCAGGGACTGGTTGCCCTCATCCAGCTGGTGGGGGTCGGTTTCATCCTGTTTCGTCTGGATCCCCGTTTGGCTGCCTGGTCGCTCGCCCCGATCCCCTTTCTGGCTGCGGGCGCCCTCTACTACACCATCACCGCCCATCCTCGTTACCGGATCCAAAGAAGAGCCTCTTCTGCGCTCAACTCCCTTTTGATGGACCACCTGCAGGGCATTCGCCAAATCAAGGCGTACGACTGGTTGCACGAGGGTGCGGCCCGTTTTGAGGATGTCGCACAGAATGTCCGAGGGGCCTCCTTAAAAATCATGCGCGCTTGGGCTATTTACAACCCTTCGATGGCCCTGGTTGCTGCGGGGGGCACCTGCCTCGTTCTCTGGTTCGGCGGACGGGCGGTTTTGGAAGGCCGGATGGCCGTCGGCGAACTCGTGGCCTTCCTTCTTTATGTGGGGATGTTTTATGAGCCGGTCACCCGACTCCACAGCCTGAACCAATTGATTCAAGCCGGCAGAGCGGCTGGGGAACGCGTCTTTGCCATTTTGGATGCGGAGCCTGAACCCGGCCATACTTTGTCTGCTCCCCCGCTCTCTCTTCCCCCTCGAAAAGGATCTGCCCGCGAAGTGCGTTTTCACCATGTGCACTTCTCCTACCAGACAGGTCGTGAGGTTTTACATGGCATCGAAGTGACCGTTCCCCGGGGAACAAGCCTCGCGCTCGTGGGTCCCACGGGTGCCGGCAAGACCACCCTCGCCTCAATGGTCGCGCGTTTCCATGATCCCACCTCCGGCGAGGTAAGCCTCGATGGAGTCCCGATACGGCAGATTCCCCTGACCCAATTGCGCGCCGAGGTCGGGGTGGTCACCCAAGAGCCTTTCCTTTTTCAGGCTACGGTCAGGGAAAATCTTATGCTGGGCAACCCTAGTGCCACCGATGCGGATATCGAACGAGTACTTAAAGCCTCCTGTGCCTGGGATTTTGTTCGCGTCCTCCCGGATGGCTGGAACTCCAAGGTGGGCGAGCGAGGGGTTCGACTAAGTGCTGGGGAGCGCCAACGACTTTCCATTGCGCGGGCTCTTCTTAAAGATCCCCCTGTTCTTATCCTCGATGAGGCCACCGCGAGCGTGGATACGGCCACGGAAAAAGACATCCAGCTGGCCCTGGAACACCTTCTTGCGGGACGGACGAGTCTGATCATTGCCCACCGTCTTTCTACGGTTCGCAAGGCGGATGCCATTGCCGTGGTTGAGTCCGGGCGTATTCTTGAAATGGGGAATCACGATTCCCTGCTCCGCTCCGGAGGCCTTTATGCGAAACTTTGGACCATCCAATCTGAGCACACTGAAGTCGGCACGATTGAGGG
>CAZZMY010000035.1:1279-6695 GCA_964655385.1 uncultured Akkermansia sp. | reverse complement strand
GATTTTGCGATGAGCAAATCTGATCTGACGGCAGCGGAGGCCATTCGTGCCCGGCGAAGCATTAAATCCTTTAAGAGCGACCCCATCCCGGAACCAGTCCTCCAGGAGCTTCTCTCCCTCATGCAGGACGCCCCCTCCTCTTGGAATTTCCAACCCACCCGCGTCGTAATGATTCGCTCCAAGGAGCAGAAAGAGGCTCTGGCTGCTGCCGCCTGGGGGCAGAAACAGATCCTTGAAGCCCCTGTGACTTTTGTTTTTGCCGTCTCAATTCGAGGCTGGGAAAGGAACATGGACGAGATTCTGAAAACTGGTGTTTCATCCGGAGCGTGGCCGCAAAAATTCGCCGATTGGATACGCGAAAACGCACCAGGCTTTCAAAAAGCCCTAGGAGAACGCGAGCGTGAATATGCGATCAAGGACGCCATGATCATGGCCACTACCCTTGCCATAGCCGCTGAATCCAAAGGCTTTAGCAACTGCTACATCAACGGATGGGATGAAACAAAAGTAAGGCAAATCATTGGTGCACATGAAGATAAAAATATAGCTATAGCACTTGTTTTGCCCGTTGGTATCCCCGCAGCGCAACCCAAGCACCCTGGCAGACTGCCTGCATCCAAGACTATTTTCACCGACCGGCTCCCCTCGCCTTCGGTATAAAAATATGGAATCGGTCGGCTATTTCGCATTTCCAAAGAACTATGACGTGATTGTCGTAGGCGCGGGACATGCCGGCATCGAGGCAGCCCTGGCCTCAGCAAGGATGGGATGTGAGACCATGCTGCTTACCATGAATCTGGACAGCGTGGGTCAGATGAGCTGTAACCCGGCAATCGGTGGCTTAGCGAAGGGTCATATCGTTCGGGAAATCGATGCCTTGGGTGGAGAAATGGGAATCAACACCGACGCCACCGCCATCCAAATGCGCATGCTAAACGCAAGCAAGGGCCCAAGCGTCAGGGGTCCACGCGCCCAGTGCGACAAGAAAGCCTACCAGTTCCGAATGAAATTTGCCCTGGAGAGCCAACCTAGACTCGACCTTAAACAAGGTCAGGTCAGCCAACTAATCGTGGAGGACGGCGAGATTCGTGGCATCGTTACCAATTTAGGTATTCGCTATAATACAAAAAAGACTGTTATTACCACAGGCACCTTTTTGAGGGGCCTAATGCACGTCGGGGACAGAAATGTTGCCGGCGGTCGAATGGGCGACGGATCGAGCACATTTTCGGACGAGCTCAAAAAACTTGGATTTCAGGTGGAGAGACTCAAGACCGGCACTCCGCCCAGGCTCAACAAAAGGAGCATCGATTTCGACAAGCTGGACCCACAGCACGGCGATAATCCGGCCCCAAACTTCAGCTTCATGGTCGACACAATTGAGCGGGGAGGGGACAAAATCTTCACCCTGAATCACTGGAAAGACGGCCTGTTCCACGTGGAACAAATGCCCTGCTGGATCACCTATACCACCGAAAATACGGCCCAAATTATACGAAAAAATCTTGGCAGGTCTCCGTTGTATTGTGGTGCTATTCAAGGTGTTGGGCCTAGGTATTGCCCATCTATTGAGGATAAAATAGTTAAGTTTCCCGATAAAGAAAGGCACCAGATATTTTTAGAGCCGGAGGGGAGGCACACGAACGAATATTACGTCAACGGCTGTTCGACCAGTCTTCCCTTTGATGTGCAGATTGAAATGATTCGTTCGATTCCGGGGCTGGGTGCAGCTGAATTTTTGCGTCCCGGGTATGCTGTGGAATACGACTACTGCCCGCCAACGCAACTCTGGCCGAGCCTTGAAACGAAGCTGGTGAAGGGGCTTTATTTTGCCGGCCAACTAAACGGCACGTCGGGTTACGAGGAGGCGGCGGGGCAGGGGATCCTCGCAGGAATCAATGCGGCTCTCTCCTCCCGTGGCGCGGAGCCGTGGAAGCCCGGTAGACATGAATCGTACATCGGAGTGATGGTGGACGATCTCGTAACCAAGGGCACACGAGAGCCGTACCGAATGTTCACCTCGAGAGCTGAATACCGGCTGCTTTTGCGTCAGGATAATGCAGATCTTCGACTGACGGAAAAAGGGGGTGAGTTTGGCCTGGCTCCGGCGGAGCGGGTGCGGCGCACGCGGGAAAAGCGGAATCAAATCGACGAGTGCCGCTCCAAGCTTGGGAAGGTCAGGCGAGAGGGCAAGACGCTGGAGGATTGGCTACGCCGGCCCAACGTTACGTGGAACGACCTGCCCGAGGAGTTCCAGCGGTTGCCGGGGGAGATTGCCGAGGCGGTGGAGGCGGACGTCAAATACTCCGGCTACATCGCTCGGGACCTGGAACGCATTGGAACCCTGAAAGAGATGGAAGGCCGTGAGATCCCGGAGAATTTTAATTACGAGAGCGTGGTGGGCTTGAAAAAAGAGGCCCGCCAAAAATTGATGGAGATTCGCCCTCGGACTTTCGGACAGGCGGCCCGCATTTCAGGGGTAAATCCGTCGGATATTTCGGCCCTCGCGGTCTGGGCCTCGCGCTAAGTTTCGGGAGCGTTACAGCTCGCGATTCAGCTTCTTGGCCGTCTGGCCTTTGATCGCGCTGTAAAGAATGGCCTGTTCCCCGTACTCGATCCAGGGACCGAAAGGAACCTGATCGTCCTCCACAAATTTCCAGTCGGTTTTGTCCAGTCCGCTTAGCCCGAGGTAGTCGCGCACCGCCGGCGATACATCGAGACCGGCCCGAGAATACCGGGTGGGTCGTTCCTCCCCGAAAACGTACTCGGCGTGGTCGTAGCGCAGGGGCCCGACATCCTCCCATTGGGCGTAACAGACCTTGTTTTGGAACTTAATCATCACCCAACGACCCTTGCACTGGGATTCCATGTGGTCCTTTTTAAAGTCAGCTTCGCTCCACCACGGAACGTATTTGCGGGACTTTTCCGGGAACGCGATGTCGTTAAAAGGGAGGGCCACGTAAAAGGGGTTGAGAGTGGGGGCAAACTTTTTGGGCAAACTCGCTTCGCGGAACTTTTTGGCGTCCTTGCGGTCGTCAGGGCAATCAATCCCGCCAAAGTTTTTTTTCCAAAATTCGTCCCAAGCACTTTTGATATTTTGCGTGGAACTGATGCTGGACCCGCCTTGGCCTATCCAAAAGTAGGTGGTTACGATATTTCTTTTAGTCGGATAACTAGGGGTGGTGGCTTCGCGCGGTTGGACGGACGCCTTGGTGGGTGCTGATTGTTTTGTAACTGATTCTATTGCATTGCCTTTCGACAAAATTCCAAATAGGGAATAGGCACACAACAGATACTTTGCCCATCGCATAATCAAGCTAATTAAGCACTTAAAAAACTTTGTCAACTAATATCCGTAAAATCCATGTAATTGGAAGCCGGGCCTAGGCCCGGCTTCAAGATTGCAGGCCGGGCTTAGACCCGGCCTCGGTATTCAAAGGGCTTGGCAATATGGTCGAAATCCCTATGTTGGAAAAGCTTCGCTGACAAATTTCGATAGAAATAAGGAAGTCGAAGCCAGGGATTCTCGCCTGCTCTAGCAGGCAACGAAACTGAAACCATATTCCCTAGAAAGGGAAGCTCCGGTCAATCGGGGTCATAAACGGACAGGAAATACGCATATGTTGGCAACCGAAGCAGAAGTGAAACGCTTGTTAGACGCAGGAGTCCATTTCGGACACCGCACCGATCGCTGGAACCCCAAAATGAAGGAGTTCATTTTCGGACCCCGCAACGGAATTTATATCCTCGACCTTTCCCGCACCGCCGAGCAGGTACGTAAAGCCGCAGATTTTCTCCGTGAAGCCGTGGCCAAGGGCGGAAAAATCCTGTTCGTGGGCACCAAAAAGCCCGCCCAGGAAGTGGTCAAGGAGCTCGCCGAACGAACCCAATCCCATTACGTCAATGGACGCTGGTTGGGCGGTACCCTGACGAATCTCGCCACCATTCGCCGGAGCGTCGGGCGCCTGAAGAGCATTGAGGAAAAGGAAAAGTCCGGCGCCATGGATCTATTGCCGAAAAAAGAGGCTGCCACCCTTCGCCGTGAAAAAGCCAAGCTGGCCCGAAATCTGGCCGGAGTTCTTGAGATGGACAAAATCCCCGCTGCCATGGTGGTGGTGGATTTGACCCGGGAAGAAATCGCCGTCCGGGAGGCCCGCCGCCTGCACATCCCCGTGGTGGCCTTGGCCGACACCAATGCCGACCCGGAACAGGCCGACATCGCCGTTCCCTGCAACGACGATGCCATTCGCTCCATTCGTGCGGTGATGGAACCCATGGCTCAAGCCATCGAGGAAGGTCGCCGCCACGGTGCCACCAGCGAAAGTTCCGAGAAAAAAGAGAAAAAGGGAAAGGCTTCCAAGGATAAGGAAGCCGTCCTGGCCGCCTGATCGAGCCCGAAAGGAAAATCTTCATGAGCACTGCCGTCACCATCGACCCGAAAATCGTTAAAGAACTCCGCGACCGGACCAACGCCGGCATGATGGATTGCAAAAAGGCGCTCACGGAGGCCAACGGCAATCCCGACGAAGCGGAAAAAATCCTACGCAAGAAGTTCAACCTTTCCGCCGGCAAAAAAGCGGGCCGGGAAACGCGGGAAGGCGTGATCGCCTCCTACATTCATCTAGGGGGCAAGGTTGGCGTGCTGGTGGAAATCAACTGCGAAACCGATTTTGTCGCCAAAAACGAAATCTTCCGGGAGCTGGTGAAAGACATCACCCTTCAGATCGCTGCGGCCAGTCCGCTCTATGTGAGCCGGGAAGAAGTGCCAGAGAAGGTTCTGCAGGACGAGCGCGAGGTGGCCGCTGCCCAAATCAAGGGCAAGCCCGCCCCGGTGGTGGAGAAAATTGTTTCCGGCAAGGTGGAGAAATACTACAGCACCGCCTGTCTTCTGGAGCAGGCCTTCGTCAAGGACGCGAACCTCACGATCAAAGAAGTGATCAACAACAAGATTGGCGAGCTGGGCGAGAACATCGTGGTGCGTCGCTTCACCCGATACGCCGTGGGAGAGGGAATCGGTGCCAAGACGGAGGAAGCGGCTGGTTGATGGTTTATATCTGCGCTTCTAATTTTTACTCGGTAGGGACGACTGTTTCGGTCATCCAATAGAATTTTAATAGGGCGTGCTGTCGGGCGATGGGGACCATCGCCCCTACCGAGGATTCGGGGTTCCAAGGTCGAAAACCGCCATTTTTTCCTAAATTCCATGGGTGTACCGACCCGATTTCAAAGACCCAAAACTGTGCTAGTCAGAGCTTAAGGCATAAAAAATAAATTATTAAAAATTGGCACGGAATTTGCTGCATAAGCCTTGACCCCAAAGTGACAGGTCTGCACTCAAGGTCCGCCCAAGGCGAAAGACAACAGACCAAGCAAAGGAGAACAGTATGACGATGCAAAGTATGTTGGGATGGCGCCC
>CAZZMY010000035.1:0-1179 GCA_964655385.1 uncultured Akkermansia sp. | reverse complement strand
TGGTGGGTCGTGGGCTACAGCCTGGTGTTCGGCAAGGGATTCAACAGTCCGATTTTGGGCGGTTTGGAGTTCTCTTTCCTTAAGGGCGTGACGTCCGCACCCAACACGGATTATGCCTATTGGGTCTCCCACAATGTCTTCAGCATGTACCAAATGATGTTCGCCATCATCACACCCGCCCTGATCATTGGGGCGATCGCCGAGCGCATCAAATTCTCGGCGGTGCTCCTGTTTGTCGGCGCGTGGATGTTCATCGTTTACTTCCCGCTGGCCCACATGGTTTGGGGCGTGACCGGGTTGATGAACGGCGTCTGGAATGCCGGCGCCTCCATTAAAGCCATCGACTTCGCGGGCGGGACCGTGGTCCACATGTCCTCCGGATGGTCGGCCCTCGTGTTATGTCTCATTCTCGGCAAGCGCCTGGGATTCGGCAAAGAGCCGATGCCCCCGCACAGCATGGTGCTCTGCATGGTCGGCACGGGAATGCTCTGGGTCGGCTGGTACGGATTTAATGCCGGCTCGGCCGTGGCGGCCGATGGGGTGGCCTCCAATGCCTTCCTGACCACCACCATGGCGACGGCTGTGGCTTCATTTGTCTGGGCGGTGGCGGAGTATTTCGACAAGGGGAAGGCCAGTGTTCTTGGATTCTGCTCGGGTGCGGTGGCCGGACTCGTGGTGATCACACCGGCAACCGGATTCGTCGACGCTTCGGGCGCAATCATCATCGGGGTAGCCGCGGGTCTTGTTCCCTGGTTCTTCTGCACCCGGGTGAAGCAGTGGTTCAAGTATGACGATGCGTTGGACACCTTCGGAGTACACGCCGTCGGCGGAACCCTGGGCGCGTTTCTCACCGGCGTGTTGGCCACGGCGGATGTGAATTCAAACCTGAACACCAATCTCAAGGACATCGTAGGCAAGACGCTCTATATCGAGCAGCTCAAGGCGATGGCCCTGACCATCGTTCTCTCGGTGGTGGGTACCGCCGTGATTGCCTTCGTCATCAAGGCCCTCCTGGGTCTTCGGCCGAGCGCCGAGGCCGAGCGCGAAGGTCTCGATGTCAGCGATCATGAAGAAAAGGGTTATATCTATTAATCAGGGGTTCGCCCCGGAAAGCTGAGGTATCCATATGTCCCTGAAAAAAATCGAAGCGATCATCAAGCCCTTCAAGCTGGAGGAGGT
>CAZZMY010000034.1:7291-12408 GCA_964655385.1 uncultured Akkermansia sp. | reverse complement strand
GAGCGTGTCTCGCTCAACATGTTCTCCGGATCGCCGGCGTACGAGTATTTCACCGGTGGTGAGGTGGGGGAGTGCATTGAGCTCTCGGGGGTTTTCGGTCCGAGTGATTACGGTCCGAACGTGGATGGTCCTTCGGCCCGGGCGCTGAAACCGGCGGAGGTGGAGGCCTTTTTTGCGGGGGGAGAGGAGCGTCGGGCGCAGATTGAGGGGGGATGGAATTTTTGTCTCCAGCAGGCGCGGGAAATCAGGGATCCCCGTTTGCGTTGGATATGCGTGCGGGCCTTGGAAAAATTTCCGGAGAAATGGAAACGGGCGGCGGCAGCCCGCAAGAACCACCATGCGCGGAGGGGCGGGCTGCTGGATCACACAGCCCAGATGTTGAGAGTGGCCAAGGTTTTGGCCCCGCTTTATCCGGAAGTGGATGGTGACCTGCTGGCGGCCGGGGTGATCTTCCATGATTTGGGAAAACTTTGGGAAAATGACACCGGGGAGAGGGGATTTGGATCCGTGGCCAGCCGACGTGGGGAGCTGATCGGGCATATTTCGCTGGGCATCGAGGTGGCCAACTTGCTTTGGCGCGAGGGAGAGGCGGCGGAGGGGAAGTCGTGGTCGGAGATGAAGCCTGCGTCGGAGGAGTTACGGGATCATGTCTTGCACCTGATCGCGTCCCATCACGGAACAAAGGAGTTTGGTTCCCCGGTGGCCCCCAAAACCCCGGAGGCGTTTTTGTTGCACCATATCGACAACATGGACGCCAAGATCGAGATGTTGCGTTTGAGTTATGCGAGGGGCAAAGAGGAGGGATCCGGTCTCTTGGAGGCACATCGTCCATTGGAGGGGCCCTTGCCCTGGCCTTTGAGCGGCAAAGTGGTGTCGCCAGGTGAGGGCTCTTCCTGAAATCTCTTTGGGGAATCTTGGTTTGGGTTGGTTTGGGTCTAGGATCCGATTTAATGGCGTACGAGCAGGCTTATCCCATGACGGAGCCAGGGGTGTGTGAGATCAAGACTCTCCCCGCGGGCGTGATTTTACGGGCCCGGACGGACGGGGGATATTTCCGCGAGAACAACGGACTTTTTCGAAAACTTTTTGAAACCATCCAGAAGAATCAGATTCCCATGACCACCCCCGTGGAGGCGGGAATTCAACCCGGGACGATGATTTTTTATCTCGATCCGGCATCCTCCAAGAGAAAGGACCTGAACTTAGTGGGAGGGGTGGAAAGAAAAGAGGTGGAGAAAAGAACGGTGGCTTCGATCGGCATTCGGGGGGGCTATTCGCGCGAGAGTTTTGAAAAAAATCAGGCCCAATTGAAGGAGTGGGTTCGCAGACAAAACGACTGGGAGCCGGCAGGGGAAGCCTATGCGGTGTATTGGAACAGTCCTTTCATGATCTGGTTTTTGAAGAGGTCGGAAGTTCATCTGCCTGTGTGTCCCAAGGGGGCTGGAGCAGGCCGATAAAAAGTTACTTTTTTACGCATCCTTTTTCCGCATTGGTGGTTTAATCACGATATGAGTTCTATTCTCGGTGCACTCGGGGTCGGACTATTTTTGGCCGGCGGGTCGGTTTGGGGGCATCCCGGGCATGAAGCGGATCCTGAAACTTCGGCAGGGACGGCCGCCAACCTGCCCGCCCCACAAGTGAGTATCACGACCGAGGGGGAGTACCGTGTGATCAAGGCCAACGGGGTTCCCGATCATGAAATCGGGCAATTTCCCGGCCCTGGCTGTCCCAACGCGGCCTCGGCCCAAAGCTACACTTTTCGCATGCCTCTTCATCCCAAGACCAACTCCACCTTCACCCAGCTCAAACAACAGGCCATCGGGGTGGCGGTCAATGGCGTGCCCTTTGACCCCGGGACGGCGGAGTACTGGAAGAATGATCGAACCTCCGGATGGCACGTGGAGGCGATTGGGGGAAAGAGGAGCCTCGGTTTGGATCAAAACAATGCGCATGTACAGCCGAACGGGGCGTATCACTATCACGGGATTCCGACGGGTTTGATGTCGAATCTTGGATCCGGGAACCAGCCCAAGCTCATCGGGTATGCGGCTGACGGATTTCCCATCTATGCGGGGACTTCCGAAAATAGGTCCAGTTATCGGCTGAAAAGCGGAAGCCGGCCGGGAGGTTCGGCCGGTCCCGGTGGGGCGTATGATGGTACCTATGAGGCAGACTATGAATTTATGGCCGGATCGGGTGATTTGGATGAGGCCAACGGACGGGTCGGCAAGACCGCGGAATATCCGGAGGGAACTTACTATTATGTGGCCACGGCTGAGTTTCCTTTTTATCCGAGGAAGTTAAAAGGTACTCCCGACCCGAGTTTTCAAAGGGGACCACCCGGGGGAGGTCCGGGGGGAGGTCGGAACCAAGGGAGTGGGGGCACTGGCCGGGACATGAAAACAGCCAAGGGAAATCCCATGCAACGGTTTGACAAAAACGGGGACGGAAAGATTTCGATGGATGAGGCGCCCCCCATGATGAAAGCCAACTTTTCCCAGCATGACACCAATGGGGATGGGTTGATCGACGGCGAGGAGGCGAAGTCCTTGCCCTCTCCCGGCGGTCAGGGCGGTGGCGGGCCTCCTGCTCCATGAAATTCCTCCCTAGCTTGGGGATTCTGGTTTTTGTTCTGGGGCAAGTCCAAGGAGTCCAAGCCCATTTGATCGAGGAGGCGGATTATCAGGCAATGAAAAGGCAGGCGCTGGCGCACAAAGATGCGGCGCCCAAGACGGCGGAACCTTTTCTAAAATTTCCGGAATCGGTCCTGGTGGATTGGGATGAAAAATACCTCTACGTGGGTTCGGACGGTATGCCGGCGCACCCCATGATGGTAGGGATCACCGCCTGGCAGCAGCAGGTGCCCCTGCCTCAGTCCTATTATGGGAAAAACGCCTGGTCGATTCCCTTGCATCCCGTGCCTGCCGCGGAGGGAGTGTCGGCCCAAACGAACTTCTTTCGTGGGGCCATTGCCGTGGCGGCCAACGGAATCCCCATTTTCAATCCGATCAAAAACGATGGTCGGACCGACACGTATTTGGCGGGAGAGTTGGATCAGTACGGGGGCCATGCCGGTCGGGCGGACGATTATCACTACCATGTGGCCCCTTGGCATTTGGCGGAGAAGTTGGGACCCAACCTTCCCTTGGCCTACGCGCTCGATGGATATCCTATTTACGGGTTGAACGAACCGGACGGAAGTCCTGCCACGGGTCTCGACTCGTTTCATGGCCATACCAATGCCACGGGGGAGTATCACTACCATGCGAGCAAAAGTTACCCCTATATCAACGGAGGTTTTCACGGGCAGGTCTCAGTCCAGGGCGGCGGGGTGGAGCCCCAACCCAACGCCACTCCTGTCCGGGAGGCAACCTCCCCTTTGCCTGGAGCCAAGATCACCGGGTTTGAGTCATCTCCGGAGCAGAACAGATATCGGGTGGAGTTTGTGCAGGGAGGAAGGAAGGGATCGGTTGCCTATCAGGTGTTTGGTAACCGGCAGGTCCAATTCACTTTCACCAATCCGGACGGGACAACCCGGGAACAGACCGGAGTTCAGGGACGTCAAGGAAAGGCAACGGGAGATCAGCCTCCCGATGGAGCCAAGGGAAATGATAAAGGGGAGCGGGGGCCTCCCCGGGAAAATGATCCGAATCGAAAACCGTGGATCGAAAATCATCTTTCGGAGATGGATTCGGACCGCAACGGAAAGCTCTCCCAAGAAGAAATGATGGCAGAAGTGAAAAAGGTTTTTGAAGGGTATGATGGAAACGATGACGGCAAGATCACCGAGAAAGAGGCTAATGAGAGAGGCGTGCACAGCGCGATGGCAGGATTCATTCGCCAGCACTTCGTCGAAGTGGATGCCGACCAGGATGGGGCGATCTCGCTGCAGGAGCTGAAAGAGACCGCGATGAGAATGTGGCAAAAGTATGCCGAGGGATCCGATCGGGGCTCTAAGAGGTTGCCTCCGCCTCCTCATCAGCCATGAAGCTACGTTGGTTTTATTCGGCGTTCCTATTTTTCAGCTTCTGCCTGCAGGCGGAGAACCGGCCGAATGTTGTGATCATCGTCGCGGATGATGAGGGATGGGGTGATATCGGTTGGAATAATCCCGAGGTTAAAACCCCCAATCTCAATCGTTTGGCTGATGAGGGGGTTCGCTTGGACAGGTTTTATGTGAATCCCATTTGCAGTGTGACCCGGGCGGCGCTGATGACCGGGATGCATACCCTGCGAACCGGGGTGGAAAACTTTTCGGGTTTGGATCTCAAGTATCAGACGCTTCCGCAGGCTCTCAAAGATGCGGGGTACCAGACTTGGATGTGCGGCAAGTGGCATTTGGGAGGGGATCGGGAAAACAGCCTATCCGGTCCGGAATATCTTCCGACCGCCCGGGGATTCGATCATCACTACGGGCTTTTGGGTGGAGCGGTGGATTACAACACCCACATGAAACCAAGAACCCAGGAACTCGACTGGTGGCGCAATGGAAAGCCAGCAGAGGAAAAGGGTTATTCCACCGATCTTTTGGCGAATGAAGCGATCGGGTTGATTCAAAAAAGGGAAACGGGCCGACCCTTTTTTCTCTATCTGGCCTTCAACGCCATTCATGGCCCGATTTCCGCCCCACCCGGGGTGGGAGACGAACGACAGGGAAGGGGGCGACCTACGCTTCTCCAGGCCATGACGGCGCTGGATGCGGCCGCCGGAAGGGTTTTGGAGGAGTTGGATAAGCAGGGGATCCGAAAAAACACTCTCGTGATTTTTTTCTCGGATAACGGAGGAGATTTAACCAAGGGTTCCACAAATCTGTCCCTACGAGAGGGCAAAGGAACTGTGTTTGAAGGGGGTATTCGTGTTCCCGGAGCGATGAATTGGCCGGGCACTTTGCCCGCTGGACAGAAAAGTGATCAGTTCTTTTGCGTGGCGGATCTGTTTCCAACAATCCTGGATGTGACTGGGGTCAAAATGGGGTCCACGCCAAACTTCGATGGCCGAGACCTTTGGCCGGCCTTTAAAACCGGGCAATCCATCGATCATCCAGTCTATTTTATGGGAAATAAGGAGGTCGCCGTCTTCCGCCCGCCGTGGAAACTGATCACCTCTCTTCGGGGACA
>CAZZMY010000034.1:3110-7191 GCA_964655385.1 uncultured Akkermansia sp. | reverse complement strand
TCTGCTTCTGGCATGGCTGCAGGAAGATAGGCTTCGAGGATCTTCATCTCGGCTCTTTCCTTGCTGACCTGATCTTCTCGTCCTCCTTTGGAGAAAGCCTCGATCGAATCCTGCCTTTTTTTGATCTCCTTGCGGACGGCGGCCAGAACGTCCTCGTCTTTGGCTGCGCCCTCGGCCCCGTATTTCTCGATCACGGCATATTTAACCGCAGACTTCAGCATGCGAAGGACGCCCAAACGCTCGGCTTCCTTGGCTTTCATGGCCTCTTTGATCTGTTCGTCGATTTTGGCAGATAGACTCATGAACCCACTCAACCCATGCAACGGCCTTGGGTCAATGGGGAAGCACGGAATCTTTGCCCAGAAACTAAAAAAGGGGCTAGAAACATGAATGAGCTGGAAGAGTCCCGAAGCCAAGTGGGCGGTGATCTGGATAGGAGTGGTTACCTGTTTTCGGCTCTGGTTTGCGCCCCACCTCGATCTGGTCGGTGATGAGGCCCATTATTGGGAGTGTGGTCGGTCGCTGGATTGGAATCATTACGGAAAGGGACCCGGGGCCGCCTTCGTCATCCGGATCTTCACCCTGATGTTGGGGGAGCATGTTTGGGTCGTTCGGCTTCCGGCGGTTTTGCTTTCGGCCGGGACGGGATGGCTCATCTTCTTGCTGGGAAGGACCTTTTATAACGACCGGGTCGGTTTGGCCGCCGTGGTGGCAGCATCCGTGATGCCACTTTTCGCCATCGGCAGCATTCTGATGACCATCGATCCCTTGAGCGTGTTCTTTTGGGCTGCAGCGGCACTTTCCTTTTGGTCGGCTATGCAAAGCCAACAGAAAAGGCAATGGATTCTGACCGGCCTCTGGGTGGGATTGGGCTTTCAGTGTAAATACACCAATGCGGCTGAACTGGCCTCTTTTCTACTTTTCCTGATTCTGTCCCCCGGGCGGAGAAAGCTTCTGATCTCTGGACGAATGCTCCTGCTTTTGTCCACTTTCGCCCTGTTGGCGCTTCCGATCGTGATCTGGAATGCTTTTTATGGGTGGGTGACCGCCCTGCACGTGTTTGAGGGGGGAGATCTGGATCGGGGGTTTCATCCTGATTGGGGAAAGTTTGCCGGGTTTTGGTTATTGCAGGCCGTGGTGGTTTCGCCGGTGCTTTTTCTTCTTATGTTGACCGGATCTCTGCGTCCCGTTTCAGGAAAATTTGGAAGGGAAGGATCAACCTATCTCTGCTCACTCTTTTGGCCGCTATTTGGGGCCTATGCATGGATCAGCCTCAATAAGACAGCCAATGGAAATTGGACGGCCCCGGCGCTCATCGCGGGACTGATTCTCGGCAGCGGTTGGGCGATCCATAAAATCCAAAGTGGCGCCAAGTTTTGGAAATGGATTGTGATATTGGGTTTGGCGATCGGCTTGGTGGAGACCGCCTTGCTGCACGATTTTCTTCCTCTGCATTTCAAAAACAACCCCCTGGATCGGGCCAAGGGATGGAAGGATTTGGCAGGGGAGGCGGAGAAAGTCAGGCAACAGGTGGGGGCTGACTTTGTCATCGCGGACGAATACCAAACCGCAAGCCTACTCTCCTTCTACCTGCCGGACCAGCCTCGGGCTTTTACCCCCGACTGGCCGCAGGTCATGACCCAATACTCCCTATGGCCGAGCTATCGGGAAAAGTTTCCCAGCGGAAGTACCGGGCTCTATGTGGCGGAACAGCCGAACGCCTTGCCGCCCATTCTTCGGGATTTTGAGCAAGTTCGGGTTGTTTCCACCTACCGCAGATCGACCTGGGGTCAACCCACCGGTCCGACCTTCCATTTTTATGAATGTCGGGGGTTGAAGAGTGGACAACCCACCTCATGGCACGACAGGCTGGAGTATACCCGCCAGCAGAAGAAACCGTGAGAATTCTCTATCGTTATCTGACGACCCAGATGATGGCCGCTACCGCCGGGGCCGTGGCCGTGCTTTCCCTGATCATTGTTCTGGGGAATGCCTTCAAACAGATTTTTGAATTATTGGTGAACGATGAGCTGCCACTTTCCCTGATTTTTAAAATGGTGGGATTGCTGATTCCGCAGGCCCTCACCTTCACCATGCCTTGGGGTATTCTAGTGGCGGCTTTGATTGTCTTTGGCCGAATGTCGCAGGATCTGGAGTTGCAGGCGGTGCGGGCGGCCGGCATCGGTCTGATTCCCCTGGTGGCTCCGGTGATTCTGTTCGGACTATTCCTCTCTTTTGTCTGTTTTTACAACAATGCAGTCCTGGTTCCGGTTACGCTACAAAAGTTCAAGTCGGTGTTACTGGATATCGGGCGAGACAACCCTGCCTTTTTGATCCGGGCCGGGGAGGCGATGGATCGTTTTCCCGGCTATCGCATCTATATTGGCCAAAAAAATGGAACCGAACTGACGGATATTAATATCTGGGAATTAAGTCCCAACGGGGTTCCCCGGCGAAATATCCGGGCGGAAAAAGGTTCTCTTTCTGCCGATCTCGATGACTTAAGTCTAACCATCACGTTACTCAAGGCGCGGCAGGAGGAACGGGGGGAGAATCCCAACGACCTCAGCAGCATTCGGGCCGGTTTGAGTGCAGATCAGCTTCCCCTGAAAATCTCTCTCCGGGGGTTCCTCAATCCGGAGGATCTGCAGGATATTCGAATTGCCGGTTTGGGGGATTTAACGAACCGAATTCTTAGTCCCGTGGAGGGATACGTGGATCCAAAGTTGGTGTATCCCATGCTGACCGAGATGCAGAAACGGATCAGCTTTGCCTTGGCCCCTTTCACCCTCCTACTTGTCGGTATCCCGTTGGGAATTCGGGTACAAAGAAAAGAGACCTCGGTGGGGGTGGTCATCAGCTTCTTTGTGGTGATGGCGTACTATGCGTTGATTCTTCTGGCAGAGGGATTGAAGAATCGGGGGGGGGCTTATCCCGAACTGATTGTCTGGCTGCCGAACTTAATTCTTCAGGGCTACGGGTTTTTCCTTCTCTGGCGGGCCAATTTCCAACAGAGCTAGTCCTTTTTCTCCAGCCCGTGGGATCCGATAAAGACGAAGGCCAAACTCCAACCGGAAAATGCCAAGAGAAAAAAGGGAACCTGAAGGGATAGGGGAAGCCCGTAGAGAAAGACGAGGATGGGACCCCAGTAGACAAAATCCGGAATGATCAAAGGCAAGACCCGGGCACGGTAGAGATTCCAGCTCCAGGCCCTGAAAATCCGGCGAGGGGACCAATCCAGCTCCAGCCAAAGAAAGTAACTGACACTCATGGGGAGGGCGACCCAAGGAATGAAACCAAAGAAATCCAGGGCAATTTTTGGGAGAACCACCTTCCAAGAGGTACCGATGCCGAAAAGTGTGGCCTGAAGCAGGTAAAAAAGATCCACCAGCAGGCCATTGAAGGAGAAGAAGAGAAAATTCCATCCTAAACGACGCAGTCGCCCCATATCCCAGGTGCGATCGGGCCCCACCACCGTACGAACCAATTCAGGAAGAATGGTTCCGGCAACGGCGGTCAGAAAAGCGGAGAGGGGGATGCCCCCCGATTTTTTCCATGCAGCAAAAGAGTCACAGGAACTCTGCACTGCAGGAAGGTGGTGATAAGCGAAATAGAGTGCAATCGCGATGGTCTGAAAAAAAAGAAAAACCCGGTAAAATCTTCTAACCGCCAGGATTCCTGGGCGGAGAGCGTCCTGTAGGGACCAGGGGGAAGCCAAGCGGTTAGGCCTCGAAGGAAGTGCCGCAACCGCAGGTTTGTTTGGCCTTGGGGTTGATAATCTTGAAGCCAGTGTGGGTCAACTCCTCCTCAAAATCCAAGGTGCAACCCTCGAGCAGGCTGACGCTGTCCGCCGCCAAGAAGAGCCGGGCTCCATGGTGATCCAAGGACTGGTCGCCCGGTTGTGACGGAGCCACGGTCATCCCATATGAGAGTCCAGCACATCCGCCTTTTTCAATCGCCAATCTCAGGCCATACGTGGGATCGTGACGCTCGGTAAGCTGGCGGATGTGTTGAGCTGCCCGATCTGTGATCTGAATCATAAATGCATTCTAGGGGTCAGTCGGAGGAGTGTCAAAAAACG
>CAZZMY010000034.1:0-3010 GCA_964655385.1 uncultured Akkermansia sp. | reverse complement strand
GGATACGAAAATTCTTGGCTTGGCGGAGAGCTGGGCCGAGGGCGTGGGCAGCAACAACCCGCATCGGCTGGACGAGGTCTTGGATGCAGACTACGAGCACATCCATGGGACTGGACTCCAGGAGAGTCGCAGTCAGTTTCTGGAAGCGCTCCAAAGTGGGGCCCGCAAGTATGAACCGATTCGATTGGAAGACGTGCGTGTGAGGGCCTGGGATGACTTTGCTTTGGTCACCGGAAAGTTTTCCCTTAAAGTAGAGGCTCGTGGAAAGGGGATCGAGGGGGTGAACCGGTTCTGTATGACCATGATCGAAAGGCCCGCGGGTTGGAAAATTCTTCAATTTCAGGCCACCGCCTTACCCGCGAAGCCGTAAGCCCCTTTGCGGTTGGGCGGATGGCGTGAATCTGCCAAAGTGGCCGTATGCACGGAATTGAGTTGGTTCAGGATTTGGCGCTGGTTATGGCGGCGGCCGCCGTGGCCACGGTGATCTGCCAAAAACTCAAACAACCCGTAGTTCTGGGTTACATTTTGGCCGGAATATTGATCGGCCCGAATACCCCCCCCTTCAGTTTTATTTCCAACGAACAAGAGATCAAAACCCTCGCGGACCTGGGGGTGGTGCTTCTGATGTTTTCGGTGGGATTACACTTCAGCCTCCGAAAACTAAAAGAGGTAGGCTTGGTGGCCATCGTGGCGGCGGTGGTGGAAATCAGCGGCATGTTCTTTTTGGGGCAATCCCTCGGCCATTGCTTCGGTTGGGGGAGGATGGAAAGCGTCTTTCTGGGGGCCATTATCGCCATTTCCTCCACGACCATCATTGCCAAGACGCTGGAGGGGTTGGGACTCATCCGGCAGGACTTCGCCCGGGTTGTTTTTGGAATTCTCATCGTCGAAGACGTGCTGGCGATTGCCATTATGGGAATTCTGACCAGTTTGAGCACGACGGGGGAGGCTGGTTGGTATGTAACCGTGGGCACGTTGGTGAAGTTGGTCGCTTTCTTTGCCAGTGTGGCGGTGGGTGGTTTTCTGTTGGTCCCACGTCTCATTCGAATGGCTGGTCAGACGCGCATGGACGAGGTTCTTTTGGTCACGGTGTTGGGACTGGTTTTTGGTTTGGCACTTTTCGCGGAAAAGATCGGTTTCAGCGTCGCCTTGGGGGCGTTTCTCATGGGAGCGGTGTTGGCGGAAGTCAGGGAGGTGCGGCGGATCGAGCGATTGGCGGCACCGGTGCGGGATCTGTTCAGTGCCATTTTCTTTATCTCATCGGGCATGTTGATGAAGTTTGATCTTCTCCCGAGCGAATTTGGACAGGTGGGGGCCATTACGCTGGCAGTGATCCTGGGTAAACCGATCTTCACCACGTTCGGATCTCTTTTGGGCGGTTGTGATTTTCGTGCCGCGCTCCGCACCGGCATGAGTCTGGGAAATAACGGAGAGTTCTCTTTTATCATCTCCACATTGGGGGTCACCTTGGGCGCCACCTCCTCGCGAATTTACTCCCTAACCGTGATGGTGGCGGCCATCACAACTCTGACCACTCCGTATCTGGTCCAAGTTTCCAACCCTCTGGCGGACTGGATGGAGCGGCGGGGGCCTCGGTCCCTGACTCAGTTTTGGAGGACCTATCATGCGTGGTTTCGTAGTCTGCAGGGGACTCGGAGAGGCAAACACCATGCGGCCCATGTGTTTGTCCGGAAGCTGATTGGGCAATTGGCGATTCAACTTGCCCTGGTTACCGCTCCTTTTCTTGGGGCCGCCGGGCTATGGCGTACCTATCACGGACGCATGCCTGCCCAAGCGGAGGCCTCTGGTTGGATGGAGTTGGTTTATTGGTCGGGAGCCATGTTGCTGGCCTTACCGATCCTTGTGGCTTGGGTTCGCAAGTACCATGCCTTGGTGATGTTATTGTCGGAGCTGACCTTTCCGAGAGGTGAAACCCAGCGAAATGTGGAATCGGCACGGCGGTTGACCCTCGTGACTCTTTCCGGCGTGGGTTATCTGCTACTGGGATTCTATCTTCTACTCATCAGCTCGCCCCTGCTTCCCTCGACAAGAATTTTGATTCTAGCCGTGATCTTGACGGCCATGGCCGCCCTGGTGATGAGACGACGGTTGGTTCAGCTTTATGCCTCCGGGCAAGCGGCGATTCGGGAAACTTGGGAGACCGCACCCATGCAGGATTCCATCCAGCTCCCCGGGGATGCAGAAGTCCGGTCGTACCAGGTTCACGAGGACTCCACCTGGATTGGAAAAACCCTTCAGGAGACGGGACTCCGAGCCCGTTCGGGAGCGGTGATTGTGGCGATTGAGAGAGCAGGCCAAAGCCTGATTTCTCCCGGTCCAGGCGAAATTATTCGAAGCGGCGATCAGCTGTTTGTTTTTGGAGAGGGGGGCAAGATGATTTTGGCCAACCAGCTTTTGGAGGAGTCCGGAATCACTTCCCTTTAGCCTTGGCACGTGATGGACGCTGGCGGCTGCGGTACCAGTGGAAAAGCCACAGTTGGGCCAGACCTCGCCCTCGACCGAACTTCTGATGGGACCACTGGTCCAGCTCCTCGAGCCCAAAGGGTTTTCGGCGCCGGGGAAAATAGAGCTCGCGGATCAGACGATCGACCCAGACGTCCACTGGAAAAGCATCCCAACGGCTATACGCGTAGAGGAGCACACACCGGGAAATCTTGGGTCCTACTCCCGGGAGTTGTTCCAGGTGTTGGGCAGCCAAAGAGGTTGGCAGAGACGAGGAGATGGCCAAAAAATCAGGTGACTGGGCCACGATACGGGCCGTTTCAGCCACATGTTTTGCACGGTATCCGAGAGCGCATTTTCGAAGTGCGTGCTCTCCTGCCTCAGCCAAAACATGAGCCGAGGGAAACGCGCTTTGGCTTCCGCCAAAAACCGCGCGCAGCCGTGCATTGATCTGCCGGATCTGCACAATTTGCTTTAGGGAAGAGCAAAGAAAGTTGACCAAACATTCCCAAGGTTCGTCCCGAACGGGTCGGAGTCCCGGATGGTC
>CAZZMY010000033.1:0-12521 GCA_964655385.1 uncultured Akkermansia sp. | reverse complement strand
GGCCGGATCATTTTCGTTGTGAATCCCTTACCTAAAGCCAATTGCCGACCTTGCTGAGCGAGATCCATGGCCTCCATGGTTCGTAGACCATTAAACTCTCGTAGCCCAATCCATGCGGCCAGGGCCGCCACGAAGAGAAATAGGGCCAATCGAACTAACCAGATGCGGACCGAACCTGCCTCCACTTCGTACACCCAATCCTGCAAAGTCCTCATTTTTTCTTTCTCTCCCCCTTCCCGGACTCTGCCAATTTTCTATGCAAAGTGCGACGACTTATTCCGAGTTGTTTGGCCGCCTCGGTGATGTTGTGGTTGGCCTTCACTAAGGCCCCACGAATGGCCTCCCTTTCCAGATCCTCTAGTTTCCCTAAACGGACACTGGAGGGGGGCATCATTCCTGCCTGGAAATCACGGATTCCGCGGGGCAAATCTGCCAGTTGTATGGTGGGGCCCTTGGTCATGACCACCCCATGCTCGATGGCCGTCCTCAGTTCCCGAATGTTGCCCGGCCACGAGTAGTGTTCAAATTTTTCCCGCACACTCCGGGAAAGCTCTAGTCCGAGTTTTTGATTCTCCTTGGAAAACTCGCGAAGAAAGTGTTCCGCTAAAACAGGAATGTCCTCGGTACGCTCGCGCAGGGGCGGCAAATGGATCTCCACTACCCGGATTCGAAAAAAGAGATCCTCACGAAAACTGCCCGCCTGAACCATCGACTCCAAGTTCCGGTGAGTGGCAGCGACTAACCGCACATCCACCGAAATCGACTGATTTCCCCCCACTCTCTCCAGTGTTCGCTCCCCTAGCACCCTAAGTAACTTCACCTGCGTTGCCGCATCAATTTCACCGATCTCGTCCAAAAACAAGGTTCCATTTTGGGCCTGCTCGATTCGACCCACCCTCCGATCCACCGCCCCAGTAAAGGCCCCCTTTTCATGCCCGAAAAGCTCGCTCTCGAGCAACTGGGGCGACAGGGCGGCACAATGGACGGCTACAAAGGGAGAGTTTTTTCTCGGGCTAAGACCATGGATCGCCCGCGCCACCAACTCCTTCCCCGTGCCACTTTCCCCCTCAATCAGGACGCTGGCCCGAGAATCCGCCACTTGTCTGACCCGCTCCAGAACCTCATGCATCGCCTGGCATCGACCGATGATCTTTTCCAGGCCATAGGATTGCCCCAGTTGGGCTTTGAGTTGGATATTCTCCTGCTCCACCCGAACCGAGCGAACTGCCCTGCGCAAAAGCATTTCCACCCTTTGGAGATCTAGGGGCTTCGTCACATAATCGTAGGCTCCCTTTCGCATCGCTTCCACCGCCGTCTCCACAGAGCCATAAGCCGTCATCACCACACAGGGAATCGGTGGCTTTTCGTTTCGACAGAGGTCCAGGATTTGCATTCCGCTTTCATTTCCCAACCGCAAGTCCGTCAGCACAGCATCCATGGACTCACTCCCCATAAGAGCCCTCGCCCCTTTCACATCTGCGGAGGCAAAAACCTCAAAAGAATCCTCCAAAACCCTGCGGAGAGCATCCCGGGTGTTTTTCTCATCATCCACCACAAGCAACGCCGGTTTTTTTTCAGACATGGCTTGCCCCCTTAGGGTCGGCGGGTGTTTCCTCAAGAAGGTAGACCCGCTTATCCAAAAGAGGAATGCGCAACCGAACCACGGCCCCCTTTCCCGGGGTGCTCTCCAATTGCAGATCCCCGCCATGTTCCCGCATGATTCTCTGCACAATCATAAGCCCCAACCCGGTGCCATCATTTCGCGTGGTGAAAAAAGGTTGCCCCAGATGGGGGAGATCTTTGGGATCGATTCCGGGTCCGTTGTCCCGGAATTCCCACAGGAAATAAGGATCCTCCCTTTTGACGACCACGCGGATCAATCCGCTTTCTCCCACAAACTGCATCGCATTACGTGCCACGTTGTAAAGGGCTTGCTTCATCTGACCACGATCCATCGGCACCTTAGCCAGGTCTTTACCCCATTCGGATTCCATTAAGATTTTACGATCCTTCAACTCCCCTTGCAAAGGGCGCAATGCCTCCTCCAGAACCTCACGTGGATCTTCTGGAAATCGAAGCAAAGGTTGGGGACGTATGGCCCGAAGAAATTGGTTGATCAATCCGTCCAATCGGCGGATTTCCTGCTGACACACCGCGATGGATTCTCCCAGCCGTTGCGCCGAATCGTGCTCCAAGCCCCGAAGGTCTCTCTGCATAACCTGCAACTGGAGATGAAGGCTGTTCAGCGGGTTCCCGATTTCATGGGCTACCCCAGCGGCTAAAAGAGTAAGCGCCTCGACACGCCCTACCTCCAAAGCTTCCTCCGTTTTCTCCTTCTCTTGTGTGACATCGTGAAAAATCGCCACGTGAAGGGCGCTATCCCCATTCTCCTCTAGGGGGACTAAATAGTAATTAAGTATTCTCTTTTCCGGATAGCTCAATCCGATCGTCCCAGAAGAGACCCGTTTTTCCTGTAAAAGATGTTTCCAGTCCACCCCCTTAAGGCTTCGGGTCAAACTCCACCCACTGCCACTCATATCTTCCGGCAGACTAAGGAGCCGACCGGCGGAGCGATTCCAATAGGTCAGTCGGCCCTCAGAATCAACCACGGCCACACCCTCCTGTAGCGTGTTGAAGATTTTCTCTAAAAACCCTCGATCCTGAGCCAAGCGAACCAGGTGGGCCTGCATCTCACTGGGATCCACCTTGCCGGCACGCTCCAAGAGCTTTTCAACAAACGAGGGTTTCATCGCCCAGGGTGGATCCAGTTTAAAACCATCGTTTAAACTTCATCCAGAGTCCCATGCCGATCATCAAGGACAAGGTGATCGCCATTAATCCAAGGTAAGCATGGGGGTGCTCCAACTCGGGCATATGGCGGAAATTCATTCCATACCATGACCCGACAACCACCGGAGGAATGGTGATCGCGGTTAGCGCAGTCAAAACCTTGATGCCTTCGTTCGCCTCATGCGCCGATCGGTTGGTGTAAACGTCGAAAGCCACCATCATCCGGTCATTACATCCCTGCAAGCGCTCATCAATTTGAGTCATGGCATCCTGCACGTCCCGGAAATAGGGCAAAGTCATCGCGCGAATCAGTTTCGACTCTCCTCGAGTGAGCCTCGCCATCACTTCCCTCTGGGGTCGAAGGGCCTGACGCAGACTCGAAAGACGACGCCTCGCTCGCAAAATCCGCTTCGAAAGATCCTCTTTGCCAACCCCGGAAAGGGCTTTCTCCTCCACTTCCTCCATATCCTCCGTCAATCCCTCAACCACGGGGAGATATGAGTCCGCCAACTGATCCAGAATTTGATGGGCCAGACGGTCTGCCGCCCGGACGGGCTGTCCAGTCCCCTTCATGAGTCGCTCTTGGATCAGGGAGACCCCGGGAATGGGTTCTCGGTGAAAAGTCACCAGGAATTCCTTCCCCAAAAACAGATTTAACTCTGAGATCTTTAACGTTTTTTCGGAAGTGAACGCCACACTATGCATAATCATGAAGAGGTAGTCCTCGTAGTCTTCAATCTTTGGTAATTCGCTTAGCGTCACACAGTCTTCGATGGCCAGGGGATGAAATTCAAAAAGCAGCTCCAGCACCTCTTTGGTTTCTTCGGGAGTCGGAGCCGTCAGATCAATCCACAAGATCAGACCTTTGTCCGCCCGCGCCAAACGTAAAGCCTCCCTCTCCAGGTTGTGCCCAACCTGGCGTCCCTCATTAAAGACAAAGGACTCAATCACATTCCGATTATCCCCTTTCTCCCGATATTCGTCCAAAGGTTTTCAGCTCATTTTCGTTTCTCGATTTGCACGAATTTTCAGGTATATTGCATAGGTGAAGCATCCAGTAGTTCTGCTGATTCGAGATGGCTGGGGTATCAACCCTGCTGGAAGAGATGGAGCCGAGAGGCAGGGAGATGCCACCCTCTTGGCACGCACCCCAGTTCACGAGCGTCTCTATCTCGAATACCCGCTTTCCCGTCTCCAAGCCAGTGGCTTGGTGGTGGGACTACCGGAGGGCCAAATGGGAAACTCCGAGGTCGGTCATTTAAATCTGGGTGCCGGGCGTATAGTTTATCAGGAATTGACCCGGATCAACCTCGCCATCTCGGAAGGCAAACTTCCAAAAGATCCAATCCTGCAAAAGACCTTACAATCGGTGGGCCCCCACCGACTTCATCTGATGGGACTGGTTTCCGATGGCGGCGTACATTCTCACATCGATCACCTCCTCTCCTTGATGGAGATCGCCTCGCAGGCCGGGGTTCGCGAGATCTTGATCCACGCCATCACGGATGGCCGCGACTGTTCTCCGACCTCGGGAAAAGAATTCGTAAGAACCATCGAACAAAAAGCTGCCACCCTCCCGGGATGTCGACTTGTGACCGTGGTCGGTCGCTACTTTGCCATGGATCGGGATAAAAGATGGGAGAGGGTCAAGTTGGCTAGGGATCTTATGGTCGAAGGGGTTGGAGCAGAGCTCCCTAGTGGGGTGGAGGCCTTGGCGGGTTCCTACGCCCGGGAGATCACGGATGAATTTGTCAAACCCGTTCGGATCAAGGGAACCACCGGGCCTCTCATCCTCGACGGGGATACCTTGCTCTTTTTTAATTTCCGTGCGGACCGCATGCGCCAGATTGTGCGCGCCTTGGCAGATCCGTCTTTTGATTCCTTTGCCTCTGCTCGGGTTCCCAAAGTCAAAGTCTTGACCCTGACTCCCTATGAGGCGGATTTTTCTCGTTTAGGGGTTCACCACCTTTTTTCTCCAATCGAGATGAAGGATCTGTTGGGGGAGGTCGTTGCGGCTCACGGACTGTCCCAGGTCCGCATGGCCGAAACTGAGAAATATCCTCACGTCACCTATTTCTTTAACGGGGGCAAGGAAACGCCGAATTCCCGCGAGGAACGTGTGATGGTCCCTTCGCCCAAGGTTGCGACCTATGATCTACAACCCGAAATGAGTGCCGTTCCCTTGACCGACAAGGTGGTTGATCGGATTCAAAAACGGCTGGATGACCTCATCATTCTTAACTTCGCCAATCCCGACATGGTCGGGCACACCGGGGTGCTGGAAGCTGGGATCAAGGCCGTGGAGACGATTGATACCTGCGTGGGCCGGGTATTGGAGGCCTTGGCTAAGGTGGAGGGTAAGGCTTTGGTCACGGCAGATCACGGCAACTGTGAACAGATGAGGGAGTCGGACGGATCACCTCATACAGCCCACACCACAAACCTGGTGCATTGCCTCTACGTGGCACCCAACTCCAAGGAGTTCCAGATGGTCGATGGAATTTTGGCCGATGTCGCCCCTACCCTCCTCGAAATGCTAGGGTTACCCAAACCCGATGCCATGACCGGCTCTTCGTTGCTTCGTCGGCGTTGACCGCCCTCCTCGGTGGTTCCTTCCAAAAATAGACTCAGTGGTTGGGCCGTTTTCGACTTGGACGGAACCCTCGCCGACTCTTTATCCGATATTTCTCGCGCCTTGGGACGCGTCCTCCAAAACCACGGTCGCAATCCGGTTTCTTTGGCGGAGACAAGAGATCTGATCGGCAAGGGGCCGCGAACGCTGATCGAAAGGGCCTGGATCTCCACTGGAGATCCTGCCGACCAGGATTTGGCACGCCGCGTTACCCTCGAATACCTCCACGAATATCGAATGAATCCCAAAAGAGGGACTCTCCCCTTCCCGGGTGTGCAGGAGGGACTACGCCAACTTGTCTGCCTAGGTTGGAAATTGGGTCTATGCACCAATAAGGATGGCCGATCGGCTCGGGCTCTGGTGGAGGAGTTAGGTTGGGGAAGTTGGATCAAAGTGGTGGTCAGCGGTGAGGAGACGGCACGCAAACCAGACCCCCTCCCACTCCAGTTGGCTCTCCGACGGATGCGAGCACCGGCGGGACGCCATCTCTTTGTTGGGGACAGCGAAATCGACTTACAAACGGCGCGCAACGCCTGCGTGGAAGGAGTATTCCTTGGCCACGGCTATGGCGACTTCGGCATGGTCAGCCGCGTGGGAATGCACTTCATGAAAACAGCCACCGAATTGTTCTCCTGGATGGCCCGCTCTGGTCCCGAGCAAAATGCCTTTCGTCCCCAAAGATATATGAATTGGCCAAAGAGCTTTGCATTACCTAATTTTTCATTCGTTCCTTGAAGAAGATATCTCAGACACAACCCTCGCCCGCTGCATCGACGGTGATAGCGATGACAGCCAACGAGATCCGAATTGAGCAGGCGGAACGCAGACTGTATGCCATTTTGGACCGTCAGGCCCGTTTGATTGAGGGGCTCATGAAGGCCATCAAGCCAGACGATCTTGAGGAGGACCTGCAGAAGAATCTCAAAGAAACCAACGGAATGCTGGATGACTGCTTTTGGCAGTTCCTCGGTCCATTAGAACCCGGGGATCAGGTCATATCCGCGTATGACGAAAAGATGCGCGAAGGCACCATTGTTCAGATTCAAAAAGAATCCTCCCACAAAGACTACGGCTCTGCTTTGGTGGAGTTTCCCGGGGAGGCCGCCAAAACCATGGATGTATGCGAATTAGTCAAGGTGCGGGGACCGGTCCTACCAGGCGACACGGTGGTGCCCGGCCCCAATTAAACCACCTTCTACCCTACAATTTTCTCAGGGCCGATATTCCGTAAGCCTTACCCAGCCTCTCGCCACCGGATTTTACTTCCGAGGCATCCAGCACAAGTTTTCCAGGATCATCCATGAACTCAAAAACGAGATCTCCACTGGTGGTTGCATCCGCGATCGAGGCCAGATCCTCCAAACTTCCCACTATGTTTCCATTACATCCGGTGAGGACGAGTCCTGATAAGTGCTGATATCCGGCGGTCATCGAGGACGGCAAAACCTGACTAAGAAAAATGACCTTCTTTTTTGGATCGAGCTTCATTTCCTGCTGAAAACTGAAAAGCTGCACTAATCGTTGGGGAGCCCGCTCCGACCATTTGTCGCCCCACTCCTGCAAATAGGCTCCGGTCAATTCCTGGAAGACCAACCCCCCCAAAATGAGATATCGGGGTGCCATATCAAATTGGAGGCTGGGAACCGCCACCTCGTCCCGTGCCCTCCGGTCATAGTTTCCGGTCAACTCCATCTCATTTCCATCCCTGGAGATGAGGAACTTAGCGCTGGCTCCAACATAAGGGCGTGTTCGAACTAGGTTTCCAATCGAAGTAGGGCCGTAAAGGGAGTCACGGTAGTTGCCATCCTCGTCGAGTTTGAATCCATCCACCGACAAAAGCACATCCCCCTCCTTTAAACCGGCCCGACCCGCCGTTCCGATCGGATTAACTCGGGTGATAAGAATACCCCCGGAGCCCGGAGCCTTCACCTCTTCCCGCAGGTTTGGATCCCGCAAGGGAGACCAACTGACACCCAAAGTGGGGAATCCTTCATACTTCCCGTCAGCCGAGTCTTTTAAAAAGTGCTCGATCATGGGCACGGGGATGGCGGTCCCCTCTTGGGAATCCCGGTCGTAAGCCATCATCATGCCGGAGAGCATGCCGTTTCTCATCAAAGGAAGCGTGTAGCTGTCATCCCGCTTGGGCAGGGAAACTCTCACCCCATAAACAAGGAAACCCGCCTCATCCGAAGGATAACGCCCGACGCCTGCGGAGAGAACTTCCGCCTGATTTCTCAACATCTCTCCGTTACGTTCCAACTGCCAAACTTCCGCCGTATCGCCTGCCTTGAGATTGGCACCAAGGTTCACTCCGGAAAAACCCTTCAAAAATGCTGCATCCGTCGGCTTGAGTAAGGCCAGATTGGCTTCGTAGTCAATGGCCTCCACCTCGGCGGCACATTTCTCCGCCGAACCCGGTTTTTCCAAACCCACCTCCGTACGATTGGCCACCAAGGAAGCCGTCACCAGAACCTTGCCTCCTGGCAGAACCACCCCGGTTCCGCTCAATCCAAAGGGAGATTTTTTTTGCCACGGCCGGAACTGGTCATACGGCTGAATGGAGGTTCTGACTCTCACCAGAGAACCCCGCGACTCGCTAGGTGCAGCCGAGTTTCCAACTTGCGTGAGGACCAGGGAAACAAGAATCAGTAGGCGACACATATCTTTCATTTGGATTCCGTTCTTGAATAGGAGCCCTTCGCCAATCGCCGCCCATCCACCGCAGATCGGCTGACTTCGGTAATCCCATATTGCGCCATGATTCTGGGCATGGCCTGGTCCACCTCGGTTTTCTTCAGGACCGCAGGCCGCTGATCTCCCTCAAAACGGATCACCGTACGCCCGCCCCCTTCCCTCAAGGCCGGCTCCACATCCGCCAACGTGCGGATCCTCTTCCCATTAATCTCCCTCACGACCTGCCCAGCCAGGCCACGGAGATAAACATTCAGAGGATCCGGCAAAACCGAGGAAAGAATCACGGGTTCAGGCGTTTCGCGGTAAATCTGGTCCTGACCAAAAAGGGAGTAGGTTTGACGTAACCGGAGATCGGCCGAGCCGGCTAAGACCCCCATCAGGTTGGCCGTCAACGGCTGAAAGACCAAACCCCCATACAACACATACCGAGGGGGCGGTTCATACAGAATCTCATACATGGAAAACATTTCTGCTGGGCGGAGCTTCAGAGTGGCCCTCTCCATTTTTCGGTTTCTCCACAGTTCCAGTTCCACGGGATCGCCCGCAAACTTTCTTTCCACGATCTCTTCCAGTTGCACGGGTTGGCCTTGGAGCCTGACCGACCCGTCACTCTCGATCGGATGACCATCGATTGAAAGAAGCACGTCCCCTTTTTGCAGGATGCCATCCGAGGATCCCTCGGAGAAAATATCCGTCACCACCACCCCCAAGCCGTCGTCCGGCCTCCCCAGATACTTGCGCATGGCCGGGTTCTCCAACGTCATCCAGCGTATGGCAATATCCACGTAATGATCGTATTTTCCATCCTCCACATCCTTGAGGAAACGACGGATCACGGGCGTCGGAATCATGTAACCGACGTTTTGCGCCACATCTCCGCGGAAGCCTTGGAACGCCACTCCAACCACCTTGTCGGCCTGCATCACGGGTCCGCCGCTGTTGCCGGGATTGATCGCCGCATCGATCTGGATGGCCAGATGAGACTCTCTTCCGGAGTGGGTGTAGGCGTTATAATCTATCCGGCTGACCACTCCCCGGGTCACAGAAAGACGGTCTCCTCCAATCGGAAAACCGTACACACTGACCACCGATTCCAACTCCGGAATATCCCCCAGGGACAAAGCGGTCGTGCCTTTAAAAAATTCCTGATCCTCCACCTCGACCATGGCCAGATCGCAGTCATGGGCGACGAACTTCACCTTGGCTGGATACTTGCGGGGATCGGCCTCCCTTTGGACCGTGATATACCGGGCCCCGCTGATCACATGGGCATTGGTCAGAATCCGTTTTCCCCGAATGACAAAACCCGCACCCCGGGCCGAACTCACTGTGCCTGGATTCCACGGCAAACGGTAATCCCACGTCTGGGAGGTCACTTCCACCATAACCACATTCTTCTTGGCCTCGGCTAGCTGCCCATCCTTGCCACACCCACCCAAAACCCCACCCAGCAGAACGAATGTCAAAACCTTACGCCAAAGCATCATCCAATCATCTTTAACCTCAAACACCCCCCAAACCAACCCTTCTTCTTTGGAGGCCGGGCCTAGGCCCGGTCTCCCTTCAATGGTATTTTCTTCATCATAATCTTTATCCTAACCTAACAACATGAATCCTTGGCTCATTCTCTCCCTAGCCATTCTATTGGAAGTCTGCGGTACGGTATGCTTGAAACTTTCCCATGGCATGACCCGCCCCCTGCCTGTGGTCGGCGTGGTCATATTCTATCTTTCGACCTTCACCCTCATGTCACTTTGCCTTAAAAATCTTGAAATTGGGACCGTTTACGCGGTCTGGTCTGGTGCGGGGACCGCGTTGGTTGCGATCATTGGGATCCTTTATTTCGCCGAAAGCTTCAATTGGATGAAAATCTTGGGCCTATCCCTTGTCATCGCTGGTGTCATCCTGCTCCACTCCCACCAACCCCCATCCTAGCCCAAAAGTGGAAGCCGGGCCTAGGCCCGGCCTGCGTTTCCCTAAATCGTCCCAAAGATCCTGTCACCGGCATCGCCCAAGCCAGGTAAAATATATCCACAAGAGTTGAGCTTACGGTCCAAGGCGGCGGCATAAACCGGCACATCCGGATGATGCTTTTGAAAGCGGCGAACCCCCTCGGGCGAGGCCACCAGACACATGAAGCGAATGGACCTGGGTTTGGCGCTCTTCAAGCGGTCCGTAGCCGCCACCGCAGAATTTCCCGTGGCCAACATCGGATCCAGTAAAATGAGATCCCGACCCCGCAGGGTTTTGGATGCCTTGAAATAATACTCCACCGGCTCGAGGGTTCGATGATCGCGATAGATTCCGATGTGAGCCACCCGGGCCGAGGGGAAAATGTGCAACATTCCATCCAACAAGCCCATCCCCGCACGCAAAATGGGAACCAAAACCAGTTTCTCCCCCTTGAGAACGGGAGCCGACATGGTCTCCAGCGGGGTGGTGATTTTCTTTCGGGTCAAAGGCAAATCCCGAGTCACTTCATAAGACATCAACATCGCCACCTCCCCCACCAAAGCGCGGAACTCGGTCACACTGGTTCCCTTTTGGCGCATCAAGGAAAGCTTGTGCTGCACCATCGGATGGCGGACCACGTGAAAATTCTTTTTCATCGGCCAACTAAACGTTGAAGCGGAACTCCATTACATCCCCATCCTGCACCACGTACTCTTTGCCCTCGACCCGCAATTTTCCCGCCTCCCTCACTTTCACCATGGTTCCAGCAGCTTGCAGATCGGAAAAGGCCACCGTCTCCGCCGCGATGAAACCACGCTCGAAATCGGTGTGGATGACCCCGGCCGCTTGCGGTGCCTTGTCTCCGGAGTGAATCGTCCATGCCCGCGTCTCTTTGGGACCGGTAGTCAGATAGGTGCGAAGTCCCAGAAGCTCATAGGTTGCCCGAATCAACGCTCCCACTCCCGATTCCTTGACCCCCAGTCCCGCGAGATACTCCTTGCCCTCCGCCTCGGGAAGATCGACCAACTCGGACTCAATCTGCGCGCTGACGATCACCGACTTGCTGGAAAGACGGGTCCGGCAATATTCCTCCACCTTTTTGACCTGTTCGCCGGTTTTTCCCGCCCGTTCCCCTTTGGTGAGTGATCCCAGTTCCTCCTCTTTCACATTACAGGCAAACAGGGTCGGTTTGGAGGTCAGGAGAAAGAAACCCTTGGCCAATTTGGCCTCGTCCTGGCTCATCTCCAAAGTCAGCGCCGGGGAGCCTTTGTCCAAATGCTCCTTGAGGCGCGCCAGTAAGGCTAACTCCGCCTTGGCGGTGGCATCTCCCTGCTTGGCCGCTTTGCCGGGCTTCTCCAACCGTTTCGTCACGGAGCCCAGATCGGCCAGCACCAGTTCAGTGACGATAGTTTCAATGTCCCGTAACGGATCCACACTCCCGGACACATGATGAATATCCGGATCCTCAAAACATCGCACGACCTGCACGATCGCATCCACTTCCCGGATATGCGTCAAAAACTGGTTCCCCAACCCCTCCCCCTGGCTGGCTCCCTTCACCAACCCCGCGATGTCGACCAACTCAATGGTGGCCGGAAGGGTCTTTTCGCTTTTTGACATCTGGGTCAACCAGTCCAAACGGGCATCGGGCACCGTAACGATCCCCACATTGGGTTCAATCGTACAAAACGGATAGTTGGCCGCCTGCGCTTTACGTGTTCGGGTGACCGCGTTGAAGAGGGTGCTCTTTCCCACATTGGGAAGTCCGACGATGCCTGCGCGTACCATGCCGCATCCTAACCTCAGACCCCGCCACAATCCAAGCCAGGCCTAGAGGAGGTTTCCAAAATCACCAGTGGCCTTGATCTCCCGCTTGGAGCTCGGAAATGAATTCCACCAATAGCTGAACACACCGTTCCACATCCTCCAGATCCACCACCTCGCTGGGGGTATGCATGTAACGCAGGGGGATACTCACCAACCCGGTGGCCACCCCGCCCCGCACCATTTGAATGGCCCGTGCATCCGTTCCCGTGGGCCTCGGATCCGCTTCCACCTGATATGGGATCTTGGCTTTTTCCGCCGCCCGTTTTAGACGGGAAAAAATATCCGGGTTGATGTTCGCGCCGCGGCAAAGAATCGGCCCGCCCCCCAGTTTGGTCTCTCCGTATTTCCGGTTGTCGCAATCGGGGTGATCCGTCGCGTGGCCGACATCCACCACCACCGCCAACTGCGGATGCACCGCATAGGCCGAAGTGGTGGCTCCCCGAACACCAATCTCCTCCTGGGCCGTGGCCACACTCACCACCTTGGCGGCGATCTTCTTTTTGCATTGGGCCAACCGGATCAAGGTCTCCCCCACCACATAGGCCCCCACCTTGTTGTCGAAAGCCCGCGCCGTGGCCAAAGAGCCACCCAATAGCTGCAACTCATGGTCATAAGTGGCCACATC
>CAZZMY010000032.1:0-12649 GCA_964655385.1 uncultured Akkermansia sp. | reverse complement strand
GCCGAAGGGGGCTGAAAGGTGGCGCGAATTTCGCCGGAATCAAAACCGTAGTTCTGAATCACCTCGAGAGCGGCCTTGGCCGCGCCCTGCTTGATCCAGTCCCAATCCTTGGGAATGCGTTTTGCGGTTCCATCAAGTGCAGGGATCTGGAGTCGTCCCCCATGATGAAAGGTCATGGAGGCAAAGCCGCCCCGGATTTCCTTCCCTTGGGCGGAGACGTAGGCATTGGCATCCACTTTGGAGGTCAACCGTACGGAGGTGGGGCAGAGGGCATCGGTAACGACCCGGCTTTCCATGCCCCGGATCGTGGACCAGGCGGTCCAAGGGAGATCATTTTTAAAATATAAAGAGAGGCCCCCATCCAAGAGGCCTCCCCCCAAGCGGGCATCCGCCCGGCCAAAAATACCGTCCTCATTGACGGTGACGGAGAGGGAAAGTTTCTCTGCGGTCAGTCCCTCATAGGTCAGTTGATCGGCAAAGACGGTGGGGACGATGTTCTCCGCGCGTTGTCCGGAGGCGTCCCGTCCCAAGCTGAAGAAGAGGTTGCCCCGGAGATTCCGGACGGAGATGCCGTAGGCGGGGTAATCGAGGTCGATGGGTGGGATGACAATTTTGGTGGCGAGCTGGATTTCGGTGAAATCGCGCAGGACCAGATCGTTTTGCTCGGCGGCGAAGCGGATGGGAAGTTTAAGGACGGGCTGTCCATATAAGGAGATGGCCAGACGGCCGTCCTCGATTTCGAAACGCCGGATGTGAAAGGGTTCGGTGGGGGTCGTGGAGGCGGCGGCATTCGCGGTGATGCGCTCTTCGAAGGCAAAAAGGTCATCCCCAAGATAGATCACGGGCTCCGCAAAGCGGAGATTCTCCAAATACCCCTGGGTGATTCCCTCCCAAGTGAAGGCCACGTCGATGCGGGTGAAATCGAGCACCGGAGCCAGAGGATCCACCGGGGAGTAAAAAATGAGATGCTCAATGGTGGCGCTTTGCAGTGCCGAGGCGGCTTCCCCGGGAATCCGTGAACCGAGGCGTACATCGGTAAAGAGAAGCGGGGTGGGATCCCCCAACCGGAGGGGGGCGGACGGGATGCCCGGCCCCAAGTTGTCCAATTGCAACACCGAGTTGGCCACCAGCAGATGGTTGATCCGAATGGGGATACCCCCGCCAGAGCCGGGCGAATCGGAAAGCCTGCTTAGCCATCCTTCGGCCCCATAGATACGAACCTCCTCGATCCGCCCGAGAAGAGTGGCCGGAGTAAAGCGAAGGACCATGGCCTCCATGCGGAGGGAGTCGCGGTACTCCAATCGGCGGATTTCCAGCAGGCCCCATCCTTTCCAGGCGGCGGATTCCAATTGAACCGGGGCCCGGGAGAGCAATAGGAGAATCCGCAAAGGAACGGCCGGCAAGGCCAAAGTGAAGAACATGCCAACCGCCAGTAAAAACAAAGAGGGGCGGAGGAGCTTACGATTCATGCGAATTGAACGGGTATCTTAGGGAACGCAAAGGGATCTGCAAAGAGGGCGATTGGGAATTGAGGTAGGTACCCAGAGGGATTAACTTTATTCAGTGATCCAATTTCTGGTTTTTCTGATGGTGGCCTTTCTCTCGGGGTGCGCCCAAGTTCAGCTGGGCACTCCCAAGCCCCTGCAGGTGGACATCAACATGAAGGTGGATGTGGAGCAAAAAGGGGGGTCAACGGCAAAAGCAGACAAGCCTGTGCTTAGTGTGGCGGAGGAGCGTCGGATGCTCTCGCACCAGGTCCAGGAGCTAAAGAACGATCGCAAGGTTGGAGAAGCGAACAACGGGTTGCTGGTTTTGAAAGAGACGCCGAAGGAAGCGGTTTACGCGGACTATGCCAAAGGGGTTATCACGAAAGAGAACGCGGCGCGGGAGAAACTTTTCCAAGAAAAGGCGGAGGTGGAGGGTAAGACGGCCGAACAGTACGCGAAGGAATTTGCCGAGCGGGCGCGGGAAGCAAGCTATCCCGGGGAGTGGGTGCAGGACCAAAACGGAAAGTGGAAGAAGAAGTGAGACGTTTCCACCCGCTTAGGTAGGGCGGCCTCGATGAGGCCGCCTGTGACGATTCATCATCCTTTTTCCATTCAGGCGGGCTCACCGAGCCCCCCCAACCTAAAATCATGAATCATGAGGATTGAAGATAAAGATTTGGTGGAGGAGTTTTCACGGTCGGGGGGCAGGGGCGGTCAGAATGTGCAAAAGGTCGAAACCAAGGTCGTTTTGCGGCATTTGCCTAGTGGCATCACAGTGGTCGCCCAAGAGGAGAGAACGAGGGAGGCGAACCGCATACGGGCCAGGAAGAGGTTGGTGGCGGCGTTGGAATTGCGCCGACAACGGGAGCGATTGAGGATTCAGGCTGAAAGATCAAGGGAGAGGAGTCGACAGGCAAAAAGGGGCCGAATTTCGAAGAGGGAAATGACGGAGGGGAAGCGACGACGGGCGGCGATCAAGGCGGGAAGGAGAAATTTGGCCCGCGAGGGTGATTAGCCTCTGGGGCTTTCGTGATGAAGGGAAGATCGAACGAGTGGGTTTCCCGTGGCTAAAAAGTTAAGGCCAAAACGGCTGAAAACCTGCTGGGTGTATGTCCTGAGGTGTCGGGATGGGTCTTTTTATACGGGTTGGACCAATGATTTGGAAAATAGGTTAAAAAAGCATCAGATGGGAAAAGGGGGAAAGTACACCCGGAGTCGTTTGCCGGTGAATCTGGCGGTGGCATGGAGGAAACGAAGTGCCCGGGAGGCGAGAAGTAGTGAGGCACTTTTCAAACAACTTTCCAGGGAGAAGAAGCTTCTGGAGATCCAAAGAGCAAAAAGAGTCCGATCCACCCGTGTCCGGTCACGGGTGAATACGGCTGGAGCCTGATCAGGCTCCGGTCTTTTTGTCTTCGTTGGTCTTGGAATTGGCTTTGCGAGAGGCCAAGGCTTGGGCCCTTTCCTCTCGGTTGAGGCGACCATCACCGTCCTTATCGAACTTTCTCAAGGTCTCCTGGCGTTTCGCCTGCAGGTCGGCCCGGCGGGCGGCTTTTTCCGATTCGCTGAGTTGGCCGTTGCCGTCCGTGTCATACTTGCCGTGGAGGCGCTGAAAGGCTTCCTGGCGGGCCTTCTCGGCCGCGACCTGTTCGGCGGGGTCGAGCTGGCCGTTTTGATTGGCGTCGAACCGTTTGAGGAGGCGGGCGATTTTGTCGCCATCCATGGTGGTCTCCGCCAGCAGGCGTTGGGTGGAAGGGATCAGGGTGAAGGCGAGCAAGCCGAGGGCGAGCGCGCCACGATAGGTTGAGTGTTGTGTCTTCATGCGGGATAGAACCGGGGAAAAGCAAAAAGGATGCGCGGAAAATGAAAAAAACCGACTTCCCGGCAGAAGGGGGGCGCAGAAGCTATTTTTTAAGGAACTTGCTGAACAGGTTGCCGGATTTTTCCGGGGTGGCGACAGGGGTGCCGGGTTTGCCGAGAGCGGGCAGGGGAAGGCCGGGCTTTACGGCGTTGGCAGGTACGGCCATGGGACTGAGAGGGGTGGAGACGCCGGGTTTGGGAGAGGGGCCACCCGGGGCAGCCGTGGGTGAGGCGGCTTGGGCGAGACCCGGCTTAGGTATCGGATTTAGGCTGACTTTTTCCGCATGAAGGGCGGCGGTGGCCGGGACGGGTCCCATGGGTTGGCGGGGAGCCGCACTTTTCTCGATGGCGGCGACAATCTTTTCTGCAGTCAGAGTAAGTTGGTCGATTTTCTGCAGGAGTTGTGTCGCCCAAGCAGGCTCCGCCGAGCCGGATGGGGACGGAGAGGAAGCAAATTGTGAGGAGGGTTTGGGGGAGGCCGCCGTGGGAGTGATGGATTGAAGCGAGGATGGCTGGGGAGCAGGCTGGCCCGCAGGTTGGGAGGCTGGTTTGATCGTCGAGAAGGCGACCCAGTCCTGACCTCCCTCCATGACCACCAAAGTGGTTTCGGTGATTGTTCCAGCAGTGTGGAGAGTCTGGAGCTCTGCAATGGGGATTGGCCCGGCGGCCTGATTTTGAGCGTCGACGTAGTAGTATCGGGGCGTGGAGCTCATCGAGAGCAACTTTGGCGGGTTTCCGGAGGATTGGCCAGCTTGGAGGAAAGCAGGGCGGAGAGGTAGTCGTGGGCCTTGCGATAACTTTTCGATTCCATGAAATGCCGCAGGCGGGGATCGAGGTGCGGGGAGAGCTCGGATTCGAGAGTTTCGAGGGTGTGAAGGCAGGATTTCAACTTTTCCGTCCAGTCGTCCTGCGTGGAGGTTGCCCCCCCTTGGCGAACGGTGAGCAAATATTCGGAGAGCGCGGAGTGGAGGCGGGATTCCACCGGGGAGGGAGTCATGGGTAGAGGATAGAAAGGGGTTTTTTGGGTGTCCAATGCTTGAGTCAGGAGGGGGGACGATTTAACAATGGTAGATGGCAGTACCCAAAGGATTGGTGGCGGTGTTAGCCGGGGATGGAATTGGACCCGAGGTGATGTCAGCCACCCGGGAGGTTTGCACGGCCGTAGAAAAGGCCCACGGATTCCAGCTGGAGTGGAAGGAGGGGTTGGTCGGGGGAGCGGCGATCGATGCCCGGGGCAAGGCTTTGCCGGACGAGACGGTGGATTTATGTCGCTCCGCCCAAGCGGTGCTTTTCGGAAGCGTGGGAGGTCCGAAATGGGAATCCCTTCCGCCCAACGAGCAACCGGAGCGGGCGGCCCTGTTGCCCTTGCGCAAGATTTTTGGGCTATATGCCAATCTTCGACCCGCGGTGCTCTATCCCGAATTGGTGGGATGTTCGCCCTTGCGACCGGATCGGGTGGCGGGGGGATTCGACGTGTTGGTGGTGCGGGAACTGACCGGGGGTCTCTATTTCGGCAAACCCAAGGAGACGGTCAAAACAGCCCAAGGAGAGAGGGCGGTCGACTCGATGGTGTACGAGACTCATGAGATTGAGCGGGTCACCCAAGTGGCTTTCCGGGCGGCGGCTGGGAGAAAGAAACGGGTGACCTTGGTGGACAAGGCCAACGTGCTCGAGACCAGTCTACTTTGGAGGAAGGTGGTCAAGGGAATCGCCGCCCAGCATCCGAACATCACCCTGGATTTCATTTACGTGGACAATGCAGCCATGCAGTTGGTGCGTGAGCCCGGGCGTTTTGACGTCCTGCTCTGCGAGAATCTTTTTGGCGACATTATCAGCGACGAGGCGGCGGCCGTCGCCGGTTCCCTGGGAATGTTGCCGAGTGCCTCGCTTGGGCAGGGAAGTTTTGGGCTTTATGAACCGGCGGGAGGCTCGGCTCCGGACATCGCCGGGAAGGGAATTGCCAATCCGCTGGCCCAGATTCTCTCCGTGGCGCTGATGCTGGAGATGAGTTTTGGAGCGCCCGAGGCGGCACAGGCGATCCGTGAGGCGGTGGCCGGAGCGATTCGGGACGGCTGGAGGACGGCGGATATTGTGGCTCCCGGGGAGAAAAGTGTGGGGACCCGGGACATGGCCAAGGAGGTCGCCCGCAGGATCGCTTCCGGAAGAGGAAAAGGCTAAAAAGAAATATGCCCTCAACCCTTTTTGAATTGATGCGTTTGGGTGGTCCCATCATGTGGGTCATCTTGGGGGCGAGCGTGGTGGCGGCGGCGGTTTTCGCCGAGCGGATGTTCGAGTACCGCAAAATCAGCATCCCGCTGGATCCTTTCCTCGACGGAATCGCCTCCCTGGTGAAGGAGGGGCGTTTTCAAGAAGCGCTGGAGCGATGTGACGAAGCCCACGGTCCGGCGGTGCGGGTCATCCAGGCGGCCTTGTTGAAACGAGACATGCCGTTGATGGATCTGCGGGAATCGCTGCAGGAGGTGGGGCAACTGCAGGTCCCGAGGTTGGAGAAGAACTTGTCGATTTTGGCGACGGTCGGCTACATCTCGCCGTTGCTGGGCTTGCTGGGGACGGTGACGGGAATGATTCATGTCTTCCAGACCGTCAGTGGAGCCCGGGGGACGGTGCCGGTGGGAGAGTTGGCCGGGGGGGTGTGGGAGGCCTTGTTGACCACCGCGGGGGGGCTGGTGGTGGCGATCCCGGCCTATGTGGCCTATAACTATCTGGCCTCGCGCATGAGTTCCGAGGTCAACGACATGGAGCGGGCCGGAATCGAGATGATCCAGATTCTCAAGGAGGGCGGTCGTTTCCGTCCGACGGCGGTGAGCACCCCGGTGACCACGGCCTTGAAGACGGAAAAGCCGACTCCATGAAAATCCGGACCCAGGTCCGGGTGTTGCGGGGTCCGTTGGATGTGGCCCCGCTGGTCGATGTGATTCTGCTCTTGCTGATCTTTTTTCTTCTGACGTCTAGCTTTGTTTTCCAGCCGGGAATTGTGGTCGATCCGCCTTCGCCGGGGCAGTCGAAAGGGGGGGTGAACGACACCCGGTATGTGATTACCGCCACGGCGGGAGCGACACCGCAGATCTTTTTCAACGACCGGGTGACCGACCTCGCCAAATTGCGTGTGGAGTTGGCCCGGTTGGCCAAGTCGGAGCCCCGAGCGGTGGTGGTGGTGCGGGCGGACCGGGAACTGCGGCACGGAGTAGTGGCCCAGCTCTTGGACGCGGTGGTGCAGAACGGGCTCTCCGCGGTGTTGGCCTCCCGTTCCAGCGAACCGAGTCCGTGAAAATCCCTTCCAGACTCCGAGGACAGCTAACCCTTTTTGTGGCGCTCTCCCTGGGGGCGCACGCCTTGGCTTTTTCTCTCTTCCGGGATCCGGGGGATTTTATCCGGATTCCGCCCCACGGGCCGGGAAAGGTCACCCTGCAGGGCGGGGAAGGTGCGGAGGAGGGACTCGCGGCCATTTACGAGCCTTCGGCGATCGTGTTTCCCAAGGCACGACCTCCGCTTCTTGCCGGTAGCGTGACCTTGCCTTGGAACGATGTGGGATGGTCGGTGCAAGGGACCGCACCCGTACCGGAATTTCACCCCAACGGGCTGGGAACGGATGCCCCTTTGCCGGTGAAAGCGGCCACCGCCATGGGGTCGTACCGATCCCAACCCCTCCTTGGGCTCCGTAAGGAAAGCCGGGCTGTGACCAAGACATGGTTTGATCTGGATGGGGCCCTGAAAAACCGGCTGGGAGCCAAAACTTTGACCCTCCCCTCCTTGCAAAGCACCCATGCCTTGGAACCGACGACGGCCCGTTTGGGGGTAGATGAGGATGGGGCGGTCCGTTTTGTATTTTTGGAGGGAACAACAGGAGATCCGGCGGCCGACCGGGAGGCCTCAAATCTTTTGCGGGGCTGGCGATTTGAGCCCGAATCCGGGAAGTGGGTGGAGTGGGGCCGGGTGAAGATTCTTTGGGCGGTCGAGGCTCCAGCCGGGGAGGGGAAACTGTGACCCTTACCGGTTCACAACTTCTTCTGGTCTACCTGTGTCTTTTTCTTGGCATCGTCTTTTCTTTGTGGATGGTTGGAGGATGGAAAGCGTCGCTCAGCCGAAGAAAGTTCAAGGAGACGGTGGTTTGTCCCGTCTGCGGCGCCAAGAATCCCCGGGAGCATGCCTGGCACTCGCTGCGTTGCAGAAAATGCGGTGCACGGCGGCCCCTCAACCCCATCAAAACTGAAAGGAGCTGAATTATGGGCATGTGGATTGGACGAAATCGCAAGGCAAGGGTGACCTACGGGTTTGACGAAATCGCCCTCGTTCCGGGGGACGTCACCGTGAATCCAAACGAGGTGAACACGGAATTCTCCATCGGAAAACATACTTTCAAGGTGCCGATTCTGGCTTCGGCGATGGATGGGGTGGTCGATGTGAAATTTGCCACTGCTATGGGCAAGATGGGCGGCCTGGCCGTTCTGAATCTGGAGGGTGTTCAAACCCGCTATGAGGATCCCAGCAGCGTGCTGGAACAGATCGCCAAGGCCGACAAGGAGGCCTGCACCCACCTGATTCAGAAGATGTATGTGCCTCCCATCCGGGAAGAGCTGATTGCCAAAAGAATCAAGGAGATGAAAAAGGCCGGGATTGTGGCCGCCGTCTCAGCGATTCCCCAAAAAGCGGAGAGGTACGGAGCGATCGCGCAAAAGGCCGGGGCTGACATTTTTGTCATTCAGTCGACCGTCTCCACGGTTCGCCATGTCTCGACCGAGTACAAGACCTTGGATCTGGCCAAATTCTGCAAGACCATGAAGATTCCGGTGGTGGTCGGCAACACCGTGACCTACGGGGTGAGCCTGGAGTTGATGGAAGCGGGAATTTCCGGGCTCTTGGTGGGGGTCGGGCCCGGAGCGGCCTGCACCACACGGGGTGTGCTGGGACTGGGCGTGCCCCAGGTGACGGCCACGGTGGATTGTGCGGCTGCCCGGGATGCGTATCACAAGAAGACCGGCCGTTATGTGCCCATCATCACCGATGGCGGTATGAACAAGGGTGGGGACATCTGCAAAGCCTTTGCCTGCGGGGCGGATGCCGTGATGATTGGCAGTGCCTTTGCCCGCGCCCAAGAAGCTCCGGGGAACGGAAATCATTGGGGCATGGCCACACCGCATGCCAACCTGCCGCGGGGTACGCGGATCAAGGTGGGTGTGACGGGCAGCCTGAAGCAGATTCTCTTTGGACCGGCCACCTTGGATGACGGCTCGCAAAACCTCGTGGGAGCGATCGTCACCTGCATGGGTAACGTCGGGGCCAAGAGCCTAAAAGAGTTTCAGGAAACCGAAATCATCATTGCTCCTTCGATCAAAACAGAGGGGAAGTTGTTTCAAACCGTGCAGGGTGTCGGGATGGGAACGCGCTGATTTCGGGAAGCGGAATCACCGCATTCTCGGGGCAGGCGGAAGGCGGGAGGATTAGGTAGGGCGGCCTCGATGAGGCTGCCTGAATTGAAAAATCAGTTTTTGTGGGAACGAAGCAGGCGGGCTCATCGAACCCGCCCCACCTTAACGAAAGTGCTCTCAGCCTTTGTGGCTGCCGTCGCAAAAAGGGGAGGCTTTGGTTTTGCCGCAACCGCAGGCCCAGATGGGGCCGTCTTTTTCGATGGTCACCACCTTGGGGGCTTTGCCTGACCCTTTATGAGAACCATCGCAGTAGGGCGGGTTCTTGGATTGGCCGCAGGTGCAGAAGGCGAAGGTCTGACCCGATTTTGCATCGATTTTGTAGGGAAAGGATTGCCAGCTCATCGGAGCATCATCCAACGGTGCTTAAAAAAAAGAAAGCGTAAGTTGGTGCAGGTGGAAAGTGGAGGTTTAGGTAGGGCGGCCTCGATGAGGCCGCCTGAATTGAAAACTCAGTTTTTGTAGAAAGGACGCAGGCGGGCTCATCGAGCCCGCCCCACCTTTATTCTGCCCTTATACCAATCCAGCAGGATGCGGGTGGGGGTATTGAGGGGAAGTTGGTAGCACTGGTCCAAGGAGCACCAGCGGAACTCATCCGCCTCGGGGTTTAAGGTTATGTCCGTCTGCTTGGTATGAGCGACATAGTTCAGGAGAACAAAGTGGGCGGGTTTATAGAACTCTTTGGATCGGATGCAGTCCTGGACGAGGGCAAACTGGATGTCGTGGAGCGTTAAGCCAGTTTCCTCCAGGATTTCACGGCGAAGAGCTTCCTCGGCGGTTTCCCCTCCCTTGATCTTGCCTCCGGGGATTCCCCAAAGGCCGGACCATTTCAGGGTGTGAATCATGAGCAGTCTTTGATCGGGGCCGACGATGAGGGCGCCCACGGTGGGCGTGGGTGGAATGGGCTCGGGAGCGGCATGGCGTTGCACCAGCTGTAAAACAGCCTCCAAGTTGTCGGCCACATGGTCCGGCAGGGCCTTTTGTAGTTTGGCCAGTGAATCATAGCCGGTGAGGACGGCGCAGGAGCGAACGCCCCCATGGCGGGCGGTGGCGATGTCGTGCTCCATGTCGCCGACAAAGAGCGTTTCCTCCGGTCGTAGGTTGTGCTTTTGGAGAAGCTCATGAATGGCGTGGCGCTTGTCCGCCACGCTGGCGTAAACCCCGTGAAAGAAGTGCTCCACTTCCAGTCGGCGAGCCTGGGCCGCGAAATCGCGGGCATGAACGGTGCTCAGGAGAAACACCGGCATCGTTTGTGAACGGCAATACTCCAGGATTTCACGGGCCCCTGGGAGGAGGGAGACGGTGTGGTGTAGTTCCCGGAAAACTTCCCGAAAGATGTTTTCAAGTTCCACAAGGGGGACTTCGGGTATGTGCTCTCGGTAAAAACCCTCATAAGGAAGATAGAATCTTTCTCGGAACGTTTCGCGGTCGAACGGGGGTTTCCCGTGGGCGGCAAAGACCCGGTTGGTGGCTTCGAGGACGGGTGTGAGGTCGTCCACCAGTGTTCCGGACCAGTCGAAGATGATATTGCGGATCATGTTGGTTCGAGACTACCGCCTAAAGACTAGGGACTACAGGCAGGATGTTTCGTGGTTCGATTTGGGAGCAAACTGAAGCTCTGCCCTTAGGCGTGGTAATCTTGGAGGGCCTGGACGGAGAGACCATGGGTGCACAGGGATTTGATGCCTTCCAGACTGGCTTGGGCGGCGGCCACCGTGGTCATGACCGGAATCTTGTTCTGGAGGGCGCTGGTGCGGATTTGAACTTCCTCCGTCCGGGCGACGGCTCCGGCCGGGGTATTGATGACCAAGACGATCTCGCGGTTTTTGATCAAGTCGACGACATTGGGTCGACCTTCGGACAGCTTGAGCAGGGGGGTGACCGGAATCCCGGCATCGGCGAGCTTCCTGGCGGTGCCGCTACTGGAAACAATCTTGAAGCCGAGGTCGTGTAGCCCCTGGCCCAGGCGGACGGCCGCATTTTTGTCGATATCGCGAACGCTCAAAAAGACAGTGCCTGATTTGGGGAGAGAAGGCTGGGCGGCCATCTGGCTTTTGGCGTAAGCCAAGCCAAAGGAGCGGTCGACTCCCATGACTTCGCCGGTGGATTTCATTTCCGGGCCCAACAGAATGTCGGTGCCGGGGAAACGTGCGAAGGGGAAGACGGCCTCTTTTACGGAGAAGTGGGTGGGGATGATCTCGGTGGTGAAGCCGAGTTCCTTCAAGGTCTTGCCGGACATGACCCGGGCAGCAATTTTCGCCAGAGGTTTGCCGATGGCCTTGCTCACGAAAGGGACCGTCCGGGATGCCCGGGGATTCACCTCCAGGACGTAGACCGTGTCCTTTTGCACGGCGAACTGGATGTTCATGAGGCCACGAACCCCCAGTTCCCGGGCGAGAGCCAAGGTGGCTTGCCGGATCTCATCGATCACTTTTTTGGGCAGGGAGTGGGAGGGAATGACGCAGGCGCTGTCGCCGGAGTGGATGCCGGCCTGCTCGATGTGCTCCATGACGGCCCCGATCACCGCGTCTTTTCCGTCGGCCACGCAGTCAACATCGACTTCGGTGGCATCCTCCAAAAAGCGATCGAGAAGAATGGGGCGACCCGGGGCGACCTCCGTGCATTCCTTCATGTAAGTGCGGATTTCGTCTTCGGAGTAAACGATGCGCATGGCCCGGCCACCCAAAACGAAGGACGGACGGAGAAGCAGGGGAAAACCGATCTTCTTGGCGGTGGCCAACGCCTCCTCGGTGGTGGTGGCCGTTCCATTGGGAGGTTGGCACAATCCAAGCTTGTCGAGCATGGCGGAGAAGAGCTTGCGGTCCTCGGCTCTCTCGATCGATTCCACGGTAGTGCCGAGAATCCGAATGCCGGCCGCTTGGAGCTCAGAGGCCAGATTCAGGGGAGTTTGGCCGCCGAACTGGACGATGACTCCTTTGACCAGGTCGTCTTTGTTCTCGGCGCGGTAAATGTGGATGACATCTTCGGCCGTGAGGGGCTCGAAATATAGTTTGTCGGAGGTGTCGTAATCCGTAGAGACGGTCTCGGGGTTCGAGTTCACCATGATGGTTTCAAACCCGTCCTCGCGCAGGGCAAAGCTGGCGTGGACGCAGCAATAGTCGAATTCGATGCCTTGGCCGATCCGGTTGGGCCCGCCCCCGAGGATGAGAATTTTCGGCTTCTTGGTGGGACGCGACTCGTCGTCGTCTCGGTCAAAGGTCGAGTAGTAGTAGGGGGTAAAAGCCTCGAACTCCGCAGCACAGGTATCGACCAGGCGGAAGGTAGGGAGGAGGTTCTGCTTTTCCCGCCAGGCACGAACGGTGCGAGCGCGGGTCAGCAGTTCGGTGGCGGGACCAGGCAGGAGTCGGGCAAGGTCGATATCGGAGAGGCCAGCCTGACGGGCTTCCCGCAGAAGAGGAAGGGCGGTAGGGTTCCCGAGCCAAGTCTCTTTTTCCAGCCGCCGGGCGATCTCGGTGATCTCCTGCAGGTTGTCGAGGAACCATGGATCAATGTGGGTGATTTCATGGATTCGCTCGACCGACCAACCTTGGTTCAAAGCGTGGCTTAGATACCAAAGACGGGCGGGATGGGGAGTGCGGAGCTGATGAGTCAGCTGATCCTCGGATACAGGGGGAGTTTTGGTGCCAAGATCGAGTCGACCCTCCAGTCCCTTCAGGTCCAGGGAGCGCAAAGCCTTCATGAAGGATTCGCGGAAGGTGCGGCCGATGCCCATGGCTTCACCCACGCTTTTCATGGAGGTGGTCAGGACGGGTTCGGCCCCGGGAAACTTTTCGAAAGTGAACCGGGGGATCTTGGTGACGACGTAATCGAGGGTGGGTTCGAAAGAGGCGGGCGTTTCCC
>CAZZMY010000031.1:0-12830 GCA_964655385.1 uncultured Akkermansia sp. | reverse complement strand
CACTGGATCGTCTTTTGAGAGAAAGACTCACGCATCCAGACCTTATCGTCTGGCTTTGCCGCAACCGTGCGGGGGAGCTTTCGAAATTGGCGGGCCCCACGCTCTTCATGACAGCCTTGGCCGTGCTGGAAAATGAACAGCTTTTGGACTCCAGTCGTGGATCGCGTCTGCGAGATCTTCTTTTGGAGGACAAAGAACTGATTCGCGATCTGTTGGCTCCGTCCTCGCCGGAAGAGGTTCGGGACGTGACCCGCGCTTCGCTCGCCTCCACGGCCTTTGAGGAATTGGACAAACGATCCTTGATCGGAGCTCTGGTCAAACTGTATCCGGAAATTAGTTCCATGGTGGCGGGGGAAAACAAGACCACCGTGGTGGAAGCCCCGATTGTCAGTTGGGAAAGTCTGGAGAAAAGAAAACAGGAACTGGAAGAGATCGTCAGTAAAAAGATCCCGGCCAACAGCAAGGAAATCGCGGTGGCGCGCTCCTACGGGGACTTGAAGGAAAACCACGAATTCAAGGCCGCCAAAGAGATGCAGGCTGTGCTGATGCGGCGGAAGGCTGAGCTGGAGTCCATGATCGTTTCGGCGCAGGGGACCGACTTTAACGGGGTGAAGGGGGATGAAGTGGCCATCGGAACGGTGGTGGAATACGAGCATGTCGAAGGGGGGAGCAAGAGCACCGTGACCATCCTTGGGGCATGGGACAGTGATCCGGAGCGTGGAATTCTTTCTTACCAAACTGCGGTGGCACAGGCCCTGGTGCGGAAAAAGCAGGGGGAACAGGCCGAACTTCCCAGTGAGAAGGGTCCCAAGACCAAGGTGATCATCCGCTCGATTCGGGCTTACCGTTCCTGATTCGCGGAGCTCGATTTCGATGAAAACCAAGATTCAGGCTGTCACCGCGCGTGAGGTGATTGATTCCCGTGGCAATCCTACCTTGGAAGCTGATGTTCTTCTGGAGGGAGGTGCGTTTGGTTCGGCCATGGTGCCCAGCGGAGCCAGTACCGGGATTCATGAAGCCTTGGAGCTGCGGGATGGTGATGCCAAGCGCTACGGCGGCAAAGGGGTGCTCAAGGCCGTGGCTAACGTGAAGGAGAAGATTGCCCCGCTGCTCAAAGGAAAAGATGCGGCGGACACCCAAGGAATTGACCGGGCCATGCTGGAGCTGGATGGAACCCCGAACAAAAAGTCATTGGGAGCCAATGCAGTTTTGGGGGTCTCCCTGGCGGCGGCTCGGGCGGCGGCCACCGCGCACCAGCAACCCCTGTATCGCTGGTTGGGTGGCGAAAAGGCCGACGTTTTACCCGTCCCCATGGCCAACATCATTAACGGGGGTGCGCACTCCGACGCCCCCATTGATTTTCAGGAATTCATGATTGTGCCGCGCGGTTTACCCACCTTCCGGGAAGCCCTTCGTTGCGGAGCTGAAATTTTTGCGGTGCTCAAAAAGATTCTGCATGACCGAAAACTTGGCACGGCAGTGGGGGATGAGGGCGGCTTTGCCCCCCGTCTGGAATCCACGGAGGCAGCCTTGGGGGTGATTGCCGAGGCTGTGGACAAGGCCGGGTATTCCTTGGGGAAACAGGTTTTCTTCGCCCTGGACGTGGCCAGCAGCGAGTTTTTTGATGGGAAAACCAAAGAATATGTCTTCAAGAAATCCGACCAACGCCGGCTGAAGGCCGCGGAGCTGGTGGATTTCTATGCGGCGCTGCAAAAGAAATATCCGATCATCTCCATTGAGGACGGTACCGCAGAGGAGGATTGGGACGGATGGAAGATCCTGACGCAGAAGTTGGGGGCCAAGACCCAACTGGTGGGAGACGATCTTTTTGTCACGAATGTGGAGTTCCTCAAGAAAGGGATTCAGGAGAAAGTGGCCAACTCGATTCTGGTAAAGGTGAACCAGATTGGCAGCTTGAGCGAGACCCTGGCGGCGATTGAACTGGCCCGTTCCGCCAAGTACACCGCGGTGATCAGTCACCGCAGCGGGGAGACAGAGGATTCCACGATTGCGGATCTGGCCGTGGCCACCAACGCAGGCCAGATCAAAACGGGTTCGTTCTCCCGATCCGACCGGCTGGCCAAATACAATCGACTGCTGAGAATCGAAGAAGAGCTCGGATCCAAAGCGATTTATGGCGGGCAACTCGCGGCTGTTTGATCCTCGTGGCCTTGGTCAACCTCCCGCCAAGGGGCATTTTTGGCGAGTGGTTCAGCCTTGGGTTTACTCCCTGGTCGGCCTTCTTTTCGTGGCGGTCGTGCTGGCCCTTTTTTATCCCACGTGGAAAAGAGGGCAACGCATGAAGACCCAAGCCGAATTTCTGCAGAAAGACATCAATCTTAAGAAACAAGAGCTTTCCGATCTTCAGGAGGAGGCGGGTCGCTTGAAGGACGATCCCTTCACAGTGGAACGCATGTCCCGGGACACCCTGAATGTCGCACGTCCGGGTGAGGTGATTTTTAAATTCCAACCCTACCGCACCAATTCCCTCGGACCTGGGGAAGGAAAACTTCCCAGCGCCCCCGTGGAGGCCAAGAAGAAGCCATGAGCCAAACCTTAAGAGTAGCTGTCACCGGAGCCGCAGGGCAGATCGGTTATGCCCTGGTCTTCCGTATTGCCAATGGAGGGCTCTTTGGCCCGGAACAGCGGGTCAGGCTTCAGTTGTTGGAAGTGCCGCAAGCGGAGAACGCCCTGCAGGGGGTGGTCATGGAGTTGAGGGATGGAGCTTGTCCGTTATTGGAGGATATTGTCGCCACCAGTGATCCCAAGCGTGCTTTTGAGGGTGCGGATTGGACGCTTTGCGTGGGAAGCATACCGCGAAAACCTGGAATGGAGAGAGCCGATCTGCTGGGTCTCAACGGGAAAATCTTTGTGCAGCAGGGGCAGGCCTTGGCGGAGGTGGCCTCCAAGGAAGCCCGGGTGCTCGTGGTGGGCAATCCTTGCAACACCAACGCCTGGATCGCCATGCAATCGGGCAAGTCTTTGCCCTCCGACCGGTGGTTTGCCATGACCCGTTTGGACGAGAATCGGGCGAAGGCCAGATTGGCGGAAAAAGCCGGGGTAGGAGTGAGCCAAGTGGATCGCCTGGCTATTTGGGGAAATCACTCCCCGACCATGTTTCCGGATTTCACCCACGCGCGGATCGGGGGAAAACCCGCCACGGAGGTGATCCAAGATCGGGCTTGGTTGGAGGGGGCCTTCCTTCAATCCGTGCAACAGCGAGGGGCTGAGGTTCTCAAGGCACGTGGTTTGTCGAGTGCGGCGAGCGCAGCTCATGCCGCGGTGGACACCGTAAGGACTCTTCACCAAGGGACGGCCCCCGGAGATTGGACCAGTGTGGCCGTTTGCTCTGACGGGAGTTACGGCGTGCCGAAAGGTTTGATGTGTTCTTTCCCCATCAAGGCTCTGGGTCGGGGAAAATGGGAAATCGTCCAAGGATTACAACTGGACTCTTTCGGGCAAAAAAAGCTCGAGGCAACCGTGGCGGAGTTGGTGGAAGAAAAAACAACCGCCGCGCAAGCGGTTGGTTTGCAGAACGCTTAGTTTGCCCTGCGCCCGTCCGGGCATGTCGGCGGTCGATTTATCTTCTCGGGATCTTCCCCCACCCACGGTTCGTGGTAGCCTTACGAAGGTTTTTGCTGAAGTCCGTTCCAAGAAGGCAGTTGAAAGAACTCCTCGGTACACTGGGTGGAAGACAGTTGGTGGCTGGGTGGGACGCGGAAGAGGTATGCCCTGGCACCGGACTTAGCCCCTCCGCGATGGCTTTTTCGGTGGTGAACCTGGCCGCCGAATCAAAAAAGGAAGGTTGGTTGGTGGTGGCCCGAGGACCCAAGGAGCAGGAGGAACTTGGGGTGGAAATTGAAGCCTGGGGTGGGGAACCCCTGGTTATTCCCGAGGCCTATCGAGGGGACGCGAAGGTCCGGCCTGACTCGGATCTCCAGGCGGAATGGATTGGCGCCTTAGGGCGCTGTTTGGAGAAGCCCCATCCGAGACTGATCTTGGTCACGGAGCAGGTTTTGAGGGAAAAACACCCAGTTCCCGAACTCGTGGCCAAAGGACTGCGGAACATCCAGCGTGGCGAAATACTTGATCCGCTGGAACTCACCGAAGGATGCATCCAAGCCGGCTATCAGAAAGTGAATACAGTTGCGGAACGCGGTGAGGTGGCCCGACGCGGGGGAATTGTGGATATTTTTTCCCTTCATGCCGATCTTCCGGTACGTATCGAGTGGGGAGGGGATCGGATCGAATCGATCAGGCATTTTGATCTCCATGAGCAGGTGGGGATCGGAGAGATTGCCTCCACCAGTATTTTTCTTAGTCGGCCTGGCGACATGCCCAGAGAAGGATCCTTGAATCAGTACCTGAAGGGCACATGGGGAAAAATCCTCAGCACGGAAGGTGAGGAAGGAGAACCAAAAAAAGGCTTTGCCGTCAGCCATGGATTTACTGGTGAGCCGGTACGGGAAGCCGGGTTAATGGAGGCGAGGAGGAGACGGGTTGGGTCGGAGGTGCGTGCTTGGTTGGCCCGGGGCTGGCGGGTGGTCATGACTGGCGTCAACGAGGGGGAAGCGGCTCGTTTGGAGGAGTGGTTAGTGGAATGTGATGTCTCACCGGCAGAGATTCAGAGGATCGAATTTGTCCTATCCGGATTGTCCCGGGGCTTTGCCTGTCCGGAAAAAGAGTGGGTGATCGTCACCGGAGCTGAGTTGTTGGGGCGGACGGAAAGTTATCGAGGCCATCGTCGTTCAGCGGGGCGCTTGGCAGATCGGTGGAAACGGCCGGTTTTTGATCCCGGAGAGTTGAAACTGGGGGACTACGCCGTTCACCTCCAACACGGGGTGGCCATTTATGAGGGTCTGGGAGATAAGCCGGGAGGTAAGGGGCAGTGCCTTCTCCTGAAATATGCGGAGGGGGCCCGCTTGTACGTTCCGGTGGAGGAATCGTACCTTGTTTCTCGGTATGTGGGGGTGGGAAGAAAGCGCCCGATGCTGGACACGCTGGGGGGTGGACGATGGGAACGAGCGAAGGCTAAGGCGGAAAAAGCGGTCGAGGACTTTGCGGCGACTCTTTTGCGAACGGCGGCGGAGCGTGAGGCCTTGCCGGGCAATGCTTTCCCCCCCGACCACGAATGGCAGGCGAAATTTGAATCGGAGTTCCTCTATCAACCGACCGTGGACCAAGTTAAGGCGATCGCTGAGACCAAGGCGGATATGGAGCGAAAAAGGCCCATGGACCGGTTGGTTTGTGGAGATGTGGGCTATGGAAAGACCGAGGTGGCCATCCGGGCAATCTTCAAGGCGGTCTTGGCCGGGAAGCAGGCGGTGTTGCTGGCTCCGACCACGGTCTTGGCCCAGCAGCATGCCCGGAACCTTCGGGACCGTTTTTCCGATTGGCCGGTGGCGGTGGAGGAACTGAGCCGTTTCCGTACGGCTGGGGAGCAGAGCCGTGCGGTCCGGGGATTGGCAGACGGGAGTGTGGATGTGGTGGTGGGGACCCACCGATTGCTTTCTCCCGATGTCGTCTTTCACAACCTAGGATTGGTGGTGATCGATGAGGAACAACGGTTTGGAGTCAAACAGAAGGAAAAACTGAAAGAGCGATTCCGGAGGGTGGATGTCCTAACCCTTTCGGCGACACCGATTCCCCGGACCCTCTATCTGGCCATGCTAGGGGCCCGGGACCTCAGCCAGATTGAGACCCCGCCTCCCGGACGGCATCCGATCGAAACGGTGGTGGCCGAATATGACGAGAGGCTGGTTCGGGAATGGATCCGCCGCGAACTCTCCCGTGGGGGCCAAGTATACTATCTGCACAATCGGGTGGCCGCTCTGCCGGCTCTGGCAAAAAAGGTGCGGGAGTTGGTTCCGGGAGCCAAAGTGGCGATGGCCCACGGTCAAATGGGAGAGGGAGAGTTGGAAGATGTGATGGGGAGGTTTGTCCGCGGCCAAGCCGATGTTCTTCTCTGCACCACGATTGTGGAAAGCGGTTTGGACATACCCAACGCCAACACGATTATTTTGGATCGGGCCGATCGTTTTGGGCTGGCTGATCTTTACCAGTTGAGGGGGAGGGTGGGACGAGCCCAGCACCGGGCGTACGCCCTTTTGCTGGTGCCTAGGGAGAGAAGGGGTGGGGAGGCAGGGGAAAGGGTGGAGGCCCTGCAGATGCACGGAGGGCTGGGAGCGGGATACCGAATCGCCATGCGGGATCTGGAGATCCGAGGGGCGGGAAATTTGTTGGGAACCGAGCAGAGTGGGCACGTGGCGGTCATAGGCTTTGAACTGTACTGTCGTTTATTGCGTTCGGCAGTGGCACGCATGAAAAAAGGTGAATGGAGACCCCCTCCGGTGGTCCAGATTCGTTTGGATTTCTTAACATTGCGGGCGGCGGATGTGGGAGACGGGGTGGCCGGAGCTTTCCTACCTGCCGGGTACGTTCCCGATGTGCGTGAACGCATCGAGGCCTATCGATCCATCGCCGAGGCCGGAGGCTTAAAGGAAATCGGTGATTTAGGGAAAGCCTGGAGGGATCGATACGGACCTTGGCCGGTGGAAGTCATGCTTCTGCTTGCCTACCATCGGGTCAGGATTCAGGCCGGCTCAACCGGGGTGACTCGTCTGGAGACAGAGGGCGACAAGATGCGCATCTGGAAGGGTTTGGAGCTGGAAATGGTGGGGACAAAACTGCCCCGTTTGACCGGTCCGACCGCCCCCGATAAGCTCGCCCAGATTGAGGGATGGCTAAAAGCATGAGAAAAGCAGGATGGCTGGCCGTTTGGGCGGTTGGGGCATGGATCCACCATGGATATACCCAAAACTCGGTCCCCAACGGTGTGGCCGCGGTGGTTAACAGTGAGGCCATCACCCTGCGGGATGTTCTGGCGCAAACGCAGATGGAAGAGGACGACTTAAAGGCTCAGCAGGCCAACGGAAAAATCACCAATGAAGAGAGAAAGGAAAAGATCCGGGCCCGTCGTAACACCGTGTTGGATTCCCTGATCGAGACGAAGCTGATCCTTCAGGACTACAAAAAGAAAGGGTATAACTTTCCCGACTACTATTTTGACCGGGAGGAGAGGCAAAAAATCCGGGATCAGTTTGGGGGAGATCGTCAGGCTCTGGTGAAGACCTTGGAGGAACGAGGCACGACTTTGGCGGATTGGAAAAAATACGTCCGGGAAACTTTTATTGTGCAGCAGATGCGAATCATCAACGCCAAACGGTATATCACCATCTCGCCTCACATGATCGAAGCTTATTATCAGCAGCACGTGCGGGATTTTTTGCAGCCGGACCGGGTTAAAATGAGGATGATTTATCTGGCCCCAGGCAGTAGTGAAAATGTGGAGGCCACCGCCAAGGAGGTTTTGGCGAGGGTGGAGTCGGGTGAAGACTTTGCGGATTTGGCCAAAAAATACTCGGAATACAACCGGGCCGGTGGGGGTCTCTTCCAGGATAATAACGGATGGGCGGAGCGGGAGGGTCTAAAAAGTGAATTGGCGGAGGTCGCCTTCCAGCTCAGGCCAGGGCAGTCCAGTGGACTGATCTCCCTGCCGACTGCGGATGGTCGGTCGGCCTACTACATCCTGAACGTGGAGGAGGTCAAAAAGGCCACCGTGACGCCTCTCAACAGCATCCGCGATGCGATTGAGAGCACTCTCCAAGCGGCTGAGAGCGAAAAAGTCCAGCGCGACTGGATCGATCGGCTCAAGCGGGATGCCTATATTGAGAAGTTCCTGTGAGGAAGAATCGGACGTTGGTCGGCTTGACTCTGGGGGATCCGGCCGGGGTCGGACCCGAACTGATTCGCAAGGCCCTGGGTAAGCTTGGTTCCTCCATCTCTTCGGAGGTGTTGGGTCAAGTGGGTAAAGTACAACCCGGACGGCCTAGTTTGGCGGGGGCTCGCACGGCAAAAGCAGCTCTGGAGGAGAGTGTTTTATGTCTGAAGGAAAAACGCTGGAACGCTGTAGTGAATGGACCGGTATCCAAGGAATGGCTCCGCAGGGCAGGATTCTCGTATCCCGGTCAGACGGAGTTCTATGCGAAAGCCTTTGGCAAGAAAGCGGACGAAGTCACAATGCTCATGATGGGTCCTCGATTACGAATTGCCCTTGTCAGCACCCATCTTTCGCTCCTCCGAGCTGTGCAGGGATTGAAGAAAAAAAACATTCTACGTTCTGGTATTCATTTGGCCGATGTTTTGAAGCGGTTGGGATTCAAGAAGCCCAGAATCGCCGTTTGTGGACTGAACCCCCATGCGGGGGAAGGCGGAGCTTTTGGGCGAGAGGAAGAAAAAATCGTGCAACCCGCCGTCCAGGAGTTGAGGAGACGAACCAAGCTCCCGATTTCCGGACCTGAATCCCCTGACACGGTTTTCTGGCGGGCCTATCGAGGGGAGTTCGATGGTGTAGTCGCCCTTTATCATGATCAGGGTTTGATCCCCGCCAAACTGCTGGATTTTGATTCCACCGTGAATGTGACGGCAGGTCTTCCTGTGGTGAGGTGTGCGCCGGACCATGGCACGGCGTTCTCCCTTGCCGGTCGTGGCTTGGCCAAACCCGATAGTCTCATTGCCGCAATCCGCTTGGCGCACCGCCTGGCCAAGAAATCCGATTCATGAAGGAATCGGATTGGGTTGAGGCCCTTAGAGGGAATCTTCCCCCAGGGGGACTCTTTCAGGAGAAAAGCTGGCGTTGGTCTGATCGTCCCCTGGTTCTGGAGGGTGAGGATCTGCTTTTCCTCAAGGGCCTGGGCAGGCGCCTGCACTCCTTTCTCCAAGCAGCGGATACCATCTATCGCTCCAGTGCTGCAGGAGAGGGCCCGGCGTGGATTTCTGAATGGTTGGATCGGGGGAAGCCGCCTGAGGTTGTCCGATTGGGGCGGGATCTGAGGGGTGCGACCCCAAGAATTCTGCGACCGGATCTGATTCGGACAAATGAAGGTTGGGCCCTCACAGAAATTGATTCTGTTCCGGGTGGAATTGGGCTTACGGCGTGGCTTCAGGAACAGTACACAGGCATGGGGCATAATGTGTTGGGTGGGAGAAGTGGGATGAGGGAGATGGTGGGAGAGGTCTTGGGGGATGCCGGGGAGGTGCTTGTTTCGAAGGAGGCATCGGATTATCGGCCAGAATGGGAGTGGCTGCTGGGATCGGGTAGGGTGAAGTCAGCCGAGGGCTATGGTTTAGGAAAACAAAAGGTCTATCGATTTTTCGAGATGTTTGACTGGATGAACCTCACGGATATTCGTTCGAGTTGGAGTCCCCAAGTGAAGATGGATGCTCCTCCCAAGGCTTATCTGGAGGAGAAGTTATGGTGGGCAATCTTTTGGATGAAGCCGCTGGAGGAGTGGTGGAAAAAAGAGCTGGGCGAGGGTTTCTTTAGGCAATTGAGAGCCTTGGTTCCAAGGGCATGGCCGTTGCGTCCGATGGAACTACCTCCCGAGGGAGTCTTGCCGGAACTGGGAATCCAATCTTGGAGCGAACTGGAGGGGTTTAGTCAAAAGGCGAGGGATCTGGTCATTAAGATCAGTGGTTTTTCCCCACGTGCTTGGGGATCCCGTGGGGTTTTCATCGGAAGTGATCATCCGAAGGATCGGTGGGTTCAGGAGGTGCGGCGAGCCTTGGGGGAATGGTTGGAACACCCGCATCTTTTACAAAAATTTGCCCATCCGGCCTCAGTGACTCACCCGGTTTGGAATGAAGGGCGAGGGGTAATGGAGGAGGGCAAATGGCGGCTCAGGCTTTGTCCATACTACCTGGTCACGGGGGATCGGGTGGAGTTGAAGGGGGCTCTGGCGACATTATGCCCCACGGACAAAAAATTAATCCATGGGATGCAAGACGCCGTCCTGGTTCCTGTAGGGGCAGAGATAGGGCCGACCGAGGGCCCGTAAGCAGGAGTTATTTTTTCTCGCGGTGGAGGGTGTAGCGCTTGAGAAAGGGATTGAACTTTTTCAGCTCAATACGGTCTTTTTGGAGCTTTTTGTTCTTTGTGCCGAAATAGCGGGATGGGGGTTTACCCTCCGCCCGGGCTTCGGTGCACTCGAAAATGATCTGTTCGCGCATGGGGTAAGGTTGCCCAAGGTGGGGGTGTAGGTCAAGGCTACCGAAAGTTAGGCCCCCGCTCAGCAAAACGGTTCACCCCTGAGCTGGCTTGTGCGGGGGGGGCGCGACGGATCTCCTCTTTGGCCGGGCCCAAACTCAAAAAGCCTTTCAGGATGAAGACGTCGACCCAGACATCAGCTTGGGGTTCATAAGCGCGGTACGGGGCAAACGTGCCAAAGAATCGGTACTGGTAGTTTTTATCGTCCTCCGGCCTTGGAAGGAAAGTGTGGGGTAGGGGGCAGACGCCAGGGGTTCCCTCCAGGGCAACCCAGCGGGCTTGGCGCCAAGACTCTTTGTCTTTCTTGACCCACCCCCAGCCGCAGTAGTCCTCGACCATGGTTCTTTGGGCAATCCAAGACTCTCCCTCTGTTTCCCCGTGTTTGGCTGGGGTGTGAGCCGCTGCGAGGGTGGCACGAGCCACCTTTTCCTCGACGGGCTTGCGAACTTCCTCGTCGCTCTGAGGTTCGCTGTCCGTCGGAGGTGGGGTGGAGTCGGTTGCCGTCGTGGGAGCATCTGAAGTGCGTAGAGGTAACGGAGCCGCCCAGCAAAGAGCGGGGATCAGCAGACCCACGAAAAGTGAAATTAGTAGACCCATGACCCCTCCTTGCCGTTGGAGAGTTTGGGCATGCCACCATCGCTGTAGTCGGTCTTGCCGACCGCCCCAACCATCGGGCGTCCCACGATCATTCTCCAGCGCTGGGAAAATTCCTCGCCGGAATGGCACCCGTAACTGACGCATTCGGCATTGGGGGTGAAGCTGGAGCCGGAGATTTTCTCGAGGTCATCGACATGAACGACCAGAGGTTCCAAGGCTCCGCCGTCCACCCGGTTGCTATAGTCGAACATCCAACACTTCTTGTTGGAGTGGCCGAAGTACTCGAGACGGGAAATCTTCGGCTTTTCCTTGGATCCGTCCCGGCGGAGGAGGGTGAAAAGCTGGGTCTTGTTGTCGAAATAGGTGGGGGAGAGACCGATCTTGGCACCACGGTCTTCGATGATCTTCAGATAGTCCTGCTGGTCCTCGGCCGTCCGGCTGGTGTAGCTGGGGCGAAACACGAACCACACGATTTCGTCCCCAGGCTTGAGATCCTTTTTCAATTCCTCGGCGCGGGTCAAAGCGGAGTCGATAAAGTTACCCCAGTACTTATCGTGGGAGGCCTTCTTGAATTTTTCGAAAGAGCGGAGGGCGGGTCCGCCAGAGATCAGAACCACATCGTGGGCCTGAGCGGGGAGGCTTAACAGGCTGAGACCGCATAAGATCGGCAGAACACGCATGCGGTAAGGCTACTTTTCATTTGGGGGTGGCTCAAGCGGGGGGTTTGGCGTTGACCGAACCATGCTGACCCGCAATTCTTTACAGCTTATGTCGAAAAACACACCTATCACAGTCGCCCGCGGAGATGGCATCGGACCGGAAATCATGGAAGCCACTTTGGCCATTTTAAAGGGGGGCGGAGCCCGACTGGACATCGAGGAGATTGAGATAGGAGAGAAGGTGTATTTGCGAGGCAACCCCGCGGGCATTGAGCCTACGGCCTGGGATTCCCTCCGAAGGACAAAAGTCTTCCTCAAGGCCCCGATCACCACTCCGCAAGGCGGGGGATTCAAGTCCCTGAATGTCACCACCCGCAAGGCCTTTGGTCTTTATGCCAACATTCGTCCTTGTCTGAGCTATGATCCCTTTATCCGGACCAAGCATCCGAAGATGGATGTGGTCATCGTGCGTGAGAATGAAGAGGACACCTACTCCGGCATCGAACATCGCCGGACCTATGATGTGACCCAATGCCTGAAACTGATTTCCAGGCCCGGTTGCGAGAAGATCGTTCGCTATGCTTTTGAGTATGCGCGGGCTTACGGGCGCAAGAAGGTGACCTGCTTTACCAAGGACAACATTATGAAGATGACCGACGGGCTCTTTCATAAGGTCTTTGACGAGATCGGGGCCGAATATGCGGATCTTGAGAAAGAGCATTGGATCGTGGATATCGGCGCGGCCAAACTAGCCGACACGCCTGAAGTTTTTGATGTCATCGTCATGCCCAATCTGTACGGCGACATCCTTTCCGACGTGGCGGCACAGATCGCCGGGTCGGTGGGCCTGGCGGGTTCGGCCAATATCGGCGACGGGTGTGCCATGTTTGAAGCCATTCACGGTTCGGCGCCACGGCGGGCGGGGCAGAATTTGGCCAATCCCTCCGGGCTATTTCTCGGAGCGGTGCAGATGCTGGTACACATCGGTCAGGCCGATGTGGCGGAGAAAGTCCACAATGCTTGGCTGAAAACGATTGAGGATGGGGTCCACACCTACGACATCTTCCGCGAGGGGGTTTCTAAACAGAGGGTGGGAACCAAGGAGTTTGGCCAAGCCGTGGTCGCCCGGATTGGACAAAAGCCTTCGAAGCTGAAGCCGGTAGATTATTCCAAAGCTCCGACTCGTCCATTGACCACGCGCCCCCCTTATAAGCGCGACACGGCCAAGCGGGAATTGGTGGGAGCCGATATCTTTGTGTTTTGGCCGACTGAAACGATGGATCAGCTGGCCGCCAAGCTACAGCCGTTGGCCGCCGATGGGATGAAGCTGGAGATGCTCTCCAATCGTGGAATGAAGGTTTGGCCCGGAGGAATGGCGGAGACGTTTACGGTGGATGAGACTCGTTGCCGGTTTCAGTTGCCTGAGGAGAAGCCAGGCTCGATTTCCCATGAAGCATTGCAAAACCTCC
>CAZZMY010000030.1:0-12991 GCA_964655385.1 uncultured Akkermansia sp. | reverse complement strand
ACCAGACCATCTTTCCCAGTATCACCCTGCAGAAAATCATCCTGGCCATCGCCAGCCTCGGAGAAAAAAAAGATGGGCTTATGGGCGGACTTCTCGGCTGGGTGGAGCGTCATTTCTTTGGGGGCTGGGACAACATGCACAAGATGCGTTTCAACCAACCGGAAGAAGATGATGGATTTTTTGTCTATACCTTCGTCACCGAAGCGATCTATCTCCTGTTTCCTTACGTCCGCCTTCTTTGGGGGGCCGGCTTTGCCGATGACCTTCCCCTACCCCAACGCCGGCGCGTCATGCGCTACTACCGAACTTGCCTGCAGCGACACCTCTACCTCCATGGGCGTGACAAGGTGCTCCTTTCCAAAGCGACCCAACTCTCAGGCTCGCTCCTGAGCCTGCGCGAGGAGTTTCCCGACGCACGAATCATTAACATCCTCCGCAACCCGGCCGAATCGATCGCCTCCCACGTCAGTGTGTTTTACCCTGTTTGGAAGTGGGTCGATCCGGCGCTGCCAAAAAAGAGCCGGGAATCTTTCGAATACGCGGAGCTGGCCGCCGCTTGGTTCCGGCACCTTGAGGAAAAAGACAGCCGAGCCGACCGAGACCGCTATCTGCGCATCCTGTATCGTGACCTTGTTTCCGATCCGGCCGACACGGTCCGCTCCATCTACCGTCATTTTCGCATTCCCCTGGGCGCCGCCGCTTCACGACAGATTACTCAAGCCGCCCGCCAATCCCTGGAATACAAGAGCAACCATAAGTACTCCCTTCGGGAGTTCGGCCTCTCCGTCGATTGGCTCCGTCACGAACTCGGCCCCATGATGAAAAAATACGGCTTTTCCACCACCCCGAGGCGCCCCGCCAAAGTATAGAGCAGCCATGACACGGTTTCCCATCGCCCAACTTTTCGCCTCAACGTAAGATTGTCCGTGATGTCTCCCACTCTTTTTTTCGCCATCCTCGTTGGATTGGCCGGTCAGATCGTCGACGGGACCTTGGGTATGGCCTATGGGGTCACCTGCTCCACCTTCCTTTTGGCCTTGGGCATCGCCCCGGCCCTGATCAGTTATAGCGTCAAAGTTTCGGAGATCTTCACCACCGGGGTGAGCGGGGTCAGCCATATCTTTCACCAAAACGTCGACAAGGCCCTCTGCCTGGAGCTCGCCATTCCCGGGGTGATCGGGGGCGTTACCGGTGCTTATCTTCTCTCAAACTTTGACGGATCCAGATTCAAACCCTGGATCAGTGCTTACCTGATCGTGATGGGGGGATACATCTTTTGGCGCTCGAACCACAAACCGGTTTCGGTCAAACCCGATGCCACTCACGCCATCCCCCTGGCCCTGACCGGCGGATTCCTTGATGCCGTGGGTGGGGGCGGTTGGGGACCCGTGGTGGCCTCCACCCTTCTCGCCAAAGGTCATCCTCCTCGATACGTCATCGGATCCGTCAACATGGCGGAGTTCTTTGTCACCCTCACCCAGGCGCTGACCTTTTTCTTTTTTCTCAAGCTGGAAAACCTCCCGATCATTGCCGGGCTGATTCTGGGAGGTGTGATCGCGGCCCCCTTTGCCGCGAAACTCTGCAAAATCCTCCCCGCCAAAACCATGATGCGCCTGGTGGGAGCCCTGCTGATTCTGGTCAGTGCCCGCACTCTGCTGCTGGCCCTCAAAGTCATCTAAACCAAATTCGTCAAAGTTAGCCGGCCAAACGGGGATCGAACCGTTGGGCGATCGGCACCCGGCGCCCCACCCCGAAAGCCTTCGTCGTCACCTTCAGCCCCGGGGCGGCCTGCCTTCGTTTGTACTCGGATAGGTCGATCTTGCGGACAATCTCCTGCGCCAACTTTTTGCTGATGCCTTTTTTGGTCATCGCCTCCATCGAGCCCTCGTTCACCACATAACTCTCCAGAATACGGTCCAACTCCTCGTAAGGGGGTAGACTGTCCTGATCTTTTTGATCCGGCCGTAGCTCCGCACTCGGCGCCTTTTCGATTGAGTCCCGGGGAATAATCTCCCCGTTCCGGTTCACCCACCGGGAAATCCGGTACACCATGGTCTTCGGCACGTCGGCGATCACCGCCATCGCCCCACACATGTCTCCGTAAAGTGTGCAGTATCCCACCGCCAACTCGCTTTTGTTTCCGGTGGTCAGGAGAAGCCGACCGGAGTCGTTGGAGATCGCCATCAAAATCACCCCCCGAATTCGGGATTGTAGATTTTCCTCCGTCAGCCCTCCCTGCTTCCCCGCCCGCACCGGGGCAACGGAGCGAAGCATCGCCTCAAAAGAGTCCTCGATGGGAATCTTCGCCAAGCGGATCCCCAGATTTTTGGCCAAGGCCTCGGCGTCGGCCACGCTTCCGGGACTGGAAAAACGGCTGGGCATCGCCACCCCCAGCACTCTGTCCTTGCCTAAAGCCTCCACCGCGATGACCGCAGTCAGCGCACTGTCGATTCCCCCGCTCAAACCCAACACCACCTCGTGGAAGCCGCACTTTTCCAAATAATCCCGGGTCCCCAAAACCAGCGCCCGAAAAACCTGTTCCTCCTCCTTCGCCCAGACCGGCTTCGTTTCCTTCCCCTGTAAATCGACCACTCGGACCTCCTCGGCAAAAGCTTGCCCCAAACCCAGAAGTCCGCCTTTTGGGCCCACCACCATGCTTTCTCCGTCGAAGACCAGTTCATCGTTCCCACCCACTAGGTTGACCTGCACCACGGGGATTTTTTCCCGCCTCGCTACCTCCGCCAGTAACCGATGCCGCACCTTTTCTTTTCCGGTGTTCCATGGTGAGGCCGAAAGGTTGATCAGCAGATCGATTCCCTTCTTGGCCAATTCCCTGACCGGATCCCTCCGGTACCTTCGCTCCGGCCAAAGATCCTCATCGTTCCAGATATCCTCGCAAATCGTCACTCCCACCATTTGCTTTCCGATTCGCACCGGTTGGTTGTTGGTCCCAGGCTCAAAATACCGATCCTCATCAAACACGTCGTAGGTTGGTAAAAGACTCTTTTGCGCCACCACCCGGGCCTTTCCTTTTTCCAAAAGAAAGGCCGAGTTGTGCAGCGAGCGACCGTCTTTCTTTTTTGTTTTCTCAATCCCGCCGAGAATCAACGGAACCTTGCCGATCTTTTTCGCCAAACCCCGCAAAGCCTGATCATGGAACTGCAGAAAGTCTTTCCGGTTGAGCAAATCTCTTGGGGGATACCCACAAAGCCCAAGTTCCGGGGCCACACACAGCTCGGCTCCTTCACGCACCGCCCGCAGGTAGGCAGTCAGGACTTTTTCGGCATTTTTTGCAAAATCCCCGATCGTGAAGTTCATCTGGAGGAGGCCAATTTTCATGAAATCCTCCAGATCAATGATTTAAATCGGTTTTTCATGATTTCCACGTTCCGTTGACATCTCCTTCTGGATTTGTAGCCTTTGAACTTCTCCTATGCCAGTTCCAGTTAGCCAAGCTTGGACCGTTGCTTCCTATGTTCTCGGGCAGAAATTGCGCGGCAACAAGAGGTACCCGCTTGTCCTCATGCTCGAGCCCCTCTTCCGTTGCAACCTCGCCTGCGCCGGTTGCGGTAAGATCCAGTATCCCGACCACATTCTCAACAAGCGTCTGACCCCCGAACAGTGCTGGGCTGCCGCCGACGAATGCGGCGCCCCCATGGTCTCCATCCCCGGAGGCGAACCCCTCATCCACCCCGAGATCGACAAGATCGTCGAAGGCCTCGTCGCTCGCAAAAAATACATTTATCTCTGCACCAACGCGCTCCTGCTCAAACGAAAAATCGATCTCTTCAAGCCGACCAAATTCCTCACCTTCAGCGTGCACATGGACGGTCTGGAAGCCGAGCACGATGCCGCAGTCTGCCGCGACGGCACCTTCAACACCGCCGTGGAAGCCATCAAAGAAGCCGTAAAACGCGGATTCCGTGTCACGACCAACACCACCCTCTTTGAAGGCACCAACCCCGACCGCGTCCGACTCTTCTTTGACGAAATGATGAAGCTGGGCGTGGAAGGCATGATGCTCTCCCCCGGCTACAGCTACCAAAAAGCCCCCGACCAGGAGCACTTCCTCGGCCGCGAACGAACCAAAAAACTGTTCCATCAAATTCTCGCCAACCGGAAGAAGTCCTGGAAATTCAACCTCTCCCCCAATTTCCTCGAGTTCCTCCAAGGCAACGTCGACTACGAATGCACGCCCTGGGGTAACCCCACGTACAACATCTTCGGCTGGCAGAAACCCTGCTATCTCCTGCAGGAGGGATATGTCCCGACCTTCAAGGAACTGATCGAGGACACCGAGTGGGACAAGTACGGCCACAAAAGTGGAAACGAAAAGTGCCGCGACTGCATGGTCCATTGCGGCTACGAGCCTAGCTCGGTCGACGATACCTTTGGTTCGATTGCTGGTTTCACCCGCACCGTCAAATCAGCCATCGCTTACGGAACCTGACCGCTCCGTCAGGTCCTGACCCCATGCCCCAAGCCGACAAACACGATCTCCCGACGCACAAACCGGGCTCGATCGAAGGCACGACCCTCGCCTGCTCCGACGCCAAGTCCCGGGTCCATGCTCTTCAGACGGCCTTTGATTATCGCGGTGATGTTACGTTGGACCTTACAGGTGGGGAGCAGGTCGTGGGTTTTGTTTTCCGCTACGACGAAAAACCTGGACAGGTCCACCTCTTCGTCGCCCAAGGCAAGGACTCCGTTCCCCAGATCCTTTCGGCCGACCGCGTGACGCAGGTCCGTTTCACCGGCGAGGACACCGCTTTTGGAAAATCCTGGGATGACTGGACCGCCAAGGCGGAAAAAGAGCGTCTCAAGGAAGCCGAACGTCTCGCCCGGGAATCTGCCTCCCGCGGCGAACTCTGATTTTTTTACCCGCGTGCGCCGCTCCATCGAATGGACGGAAAAGGCGGAAGGCGACCGCGCAAAAACCACCTACCGCGTCTCCCTCTTTGCCGGCGAAGTGAGATGGCAGAGAAAAGAGCAGGGCTCCGAATCCTGGGAAACCCCAAAAATGCTTCCCTCGGAAACTTGGGACCGGCTGGTGGAAGAGGTCGAAAAGCGATACCAACGCCGCCGGGCCCGACACGAGGATGTCCTCCTTGTCCGCTCTACCTACGCCAAAGCCCCAAAACTCCCCTAGTCCCAATCGCGTAACTTTTCCTTCATCTTTATCCTCATCCTTACCGCCTCCCGCTTCCCGCCTTCCACCTTCCACCCTACGAACATCCTTGCCTTCAGCCATTGAGGGGATAGGATTTAAAACTTATGGCAACCGTCGCCGTGATCCGTACAGGAGGCAAACAATACAAGGTCCGCGAAGGCGAGACCCTTGAAATTGAACGCCTTAGCGCTGAACCAGGCTCCTCTGCCGAGTTCGCCGACGTGCTCCTTTTGGCTCAGGACTCCAAGGTCCAAATCGGCAAACCCACCGTTTCCGGTGCCAAGGTCGTGGCCGAAGTGGTGGCCCACGATCGGGCCCCCAAAGTGGTTGCTTTCAAGTATCGCCGTCGGGAAGGTTATCACCGCACCGTCGGCCATCGTCAGGCACGGACTCGGATCAAAATCAAAACGATCCACGCCGGAAAATAATCGGAGGATTCCACCATGGCACATAAAAAAGGTCAGGGATCGACACGGAACGGACGCGACAGCCGCAGCCAGCGCCTTGGGGTGAAACGGTTCGGCGGACAAGTCGTCCCCGCTGGCTCCATTCTCATCCGCCAACGCGGCACCAAGTTTCACGCCGGCCAGAATGTCGGCATGGGCCGGGATCATACCCTTTTCGCCCTTTCGGACGGCCAAGTTCGTTTCGACCGGAGCAACCGCCGCATCCACATCGACCCCTCGCCCGCCGCGGCTTCCTAAGCCCGGTATCGGGGCCCCCTCGGCCCGCCCGTGAGCCGACCCGGCGACTTCCTGCGCATTCGCGGTGCCCGCCAGCACAACCTGGCGGGGATCGATATCGACATTCCGCGTCACCAATTGGTGGTTTTCACCGGACCCTCAGGATCTGGCAAATCCTCCCTTGCCTTCGACACCATCTATGCCGAAGGACAACGCCGCTACCTCGAATCCCTCTCCGCCCATGCCCGGATCCATCTGGAGCGCCTGCCCGCCGCCTCCGTTGAGTCCATTGAAGGTCTCTCTCCCACCCTCGCAGTGGAACAACGCCACTCCGGAGCCTCCTCCCGCTCAACCCTGGCGACCTCTACCGAGATTCATGACCACCTCCGCGTCCTCTTTGCCACCAACGGCACTCCCCACGACCCAAAAACCGGACGCCCCCTCCTCGCCCAATCGCCACAGCAGATCGTGGACGATATTCTGACGAAGGCCGCCGGGGAATTCATCATCCTCCTTGCCCCGATATCCAGCCCCGATCCCGCCCGTTTAAAAAAAGAGGGATTTCTTCGCGCTCGGATAAAAAACAAATTCCCCGACCTCACGGAAATCCTCGGGACCGTCGATCCGCTTGAACTGGTCATCGACCGCATCCAAATCCAAAACTCGAACCGTTCCCGCCTGAGTGATTCCGTCGAACTCGCCCTTCGTTTGGGCCAAGGAAGGTTGCGCGTAGCCTTCACCCAGCCCGACTTTTCTGAAAATCTGAAAAAGGCCGACCTCCACTACTCCACGGAACCGGAGGATCCCGAGACCGGTCACCGCGCTCCTCGCCTCACTTCCCGGCACTTCTCCTTTAACAGCCCCGAGGGAGCTTGCCCCGTTTGCTCCGGCTTGGGTCACCGCCTCTCCCCGGATCCGGAAAAGATTTTCCCGAACCCGGCTCTCTCCCTCGAACGCGGCGCCATCGCCCCCTGGAATCGGGCTCACCCGCGCATCCGCTCCTACTACCGGACCCTTGCCCGGGAAATGGCCCGGCACCTCGACCTCTCCCCTACGGCCCCTGTATCCGATTGGCCTGACTCTGCCCGCTCTTTTTTTCTGCACGGCTCCAAAGGCCGCTCCATCACCTGGCAGACCAGCCGAGGCGGTCGCCTGATCCGTGAGAAAAAGCCGTTTGAAGGGATCGTGGCGGAACTGGACCGTCAGATGGCTATGCTCAAATCGGAATCAGCCAGAAACCGTCTTCGACGTTTTTTTAGCCCCGGCCTTTGTTCGACCTGCCAAGGCCTGCGCCTCAATCCCCATGCCCTCGCCGTGACCTTGGGAGGCCCGCCCGGAGTGGGCCACAACATCGCCTCTTTCTGCCAATTTTCTGTCACCAAGGCTAAGAATTGGCTGACCACACTCCCCATTCCCGCAGGTCCCTCCTCCCATGCTTTTGATCCACTACGACAGGCCATCCTCCAGCGGCTCGGCTTCCTCGAGCAACTCGGACTGGGCTACCTCACGCTGGATCGCTCCATGGACACCCTGTCCGGCGGGGAGGCACGACGGGCCCGCCTTGCCACCCAGGTCGGAGGCGGACTCACCGGAGTTCTTTACGTCCTCGACGAACCCAGCATTGGCTTGCATCCGGCAGATCACTCACGGCTGCTCGACCTCCTTTTTTCCCTGCGCGATCTCGGCAACTCGCTTCTCGTGGTGGAACACGACGAAGAAACCCTTCGCCGTGCGGATTACCTGATCGAATTCGGCCCAGGATCAGGTTCAGAGGGGGGACGGATCATCGCCCAGGGGTCCCCAAAAAACATTGCGGAAAACAAGGAATCGCTCACGGGCGCATTTCTCTCCGGCCGACGCCAACTCACGTTTCCCAAGCGTAAGTTTCAACCCATCGGATGGCTTCGACTCAAGGGTGCCTCCGCCCACAATCTAAAACAGGTCGATGCGGAAATTCCTCTTGGCAGCTTCACCTGCGTCACCGGGGTGAGTGGCTCCGGAAAAAGCACCTTGATTTTCGACACTCTAGCCCCCGCTCTTCTCCGCCATTTCGGCGGGCCTAACTCCGCCCCAACTCCCGGCGCCTTTACCTCCTTGGAAGGAACCGACCTGATTTCCCGGGCCTTGGTCATCGACCAAGCCCCTCTGCCCCGCATGTCCCGCTCCAATCCCCTGACCCTGCTCGGGGTCTTCGACGATTTGCGGGACATCTTCGCCGCCCTACCTGCCGCCAAAGCCCGCGGGTTCAACGCCTCTCGGTTCAGCTTCAACCTCAGGGGCGGGCGTTGCGAAACCTGTTCCGGACACGGGGAAATCACCGTGCAACTCCAACTCCTACCCGAAGCCGTCTCCCCCTGCCCGGCTTGCGAGGGCCGGCGTTACAACCGGGAGACATTGGCCGTCACGTACCGGGGCCACTCGATCGCCGATATCTTGAATCTTTCCGTTGACCGGGCACTCACCCTCCTTCGGGCCATCCCTCCTTTGGCGGAGGCTTTGGAGGCCCTTCAACGCGTGGGCTTGGGGTATCTTCCCATCGGTCAGCCGGCCGACCAACTTTCAGGTGGGGAGGCTCAAAGAGTTCGTCTGGCCTCCGCTTTGGCTCGGCGGACCCGTGGACCTTCTCTTTATCTACTGGATGAACCCACCACAGGCCTTCACTTGGCGGAAGTCGACCGATTACTGTCAGTTTTCTTCGCCTTATGTGAAGCAGGGCATACTCTCGTCGTCGTGGAACACCATCCGGACATCATCCGTCATGCCGACCACATTCTGGATCTGGGCCCCGGCGGCGGCGAATCGGGGGGTCGCCTCGTCGCCAGCGGCACACCAGAGGAGGTGGCCCGGATCCACGAGAGCCTGACTGGCAGAGTCCTTTCCCAACGATGAAACGCTTTCTTTTCTGTCTTCTTTTCCCTCCCCTGCTGACTGCCGCCCCAACCGAACAAGCCAAGGAACTTCGCACCGCCGAGGAGATGATTCAGGACGGCCTGGGAAAAGATGCGGTCACCCGAATCCGTGGCTGGTTACAAAAAAACAACGGAGCCGCCCAGCCCTACGCTCAGCTTCTGCTCGCCGAGGCGTTGCTGGCGGATCGGCGACCCGAGGAGGCCTTAAACGAACTACCCAAAACCCCTGGCCCGGAATGGGAGGGTCGGGCTCGCTTTATCCGAGCCTCGGCTTTGAACGAGCTGGGGCGATGGAAGGAGGCCACCCCGATCTGGAAGGAGTGTAAGAGCAAAGGAAACGGCGATGATCTCTCTTCCAAGGCCACCTTGGGCTTGGCAACCGCTCTCCTCAACCAAGGGGAATCCGCCGCCGGCCTCGCGGAGCTCAAGGATTTGATCAAGGATTCAAAAAATCCGGAGAGTCATGCCGCCCGCTTGCTTCTGATAAAAACCTATCTCGCGGATGGAAAACTGGACGAGGCGGACAAGGAACTTGCCTCCTTCCCGGAAGACACTCCCTCTCCCATTAAGGCGGAAGCCAAGTATTGGACTGCGGAAATTGCTTTCAGCCGGGGAAAAGGCGATGAGGCCAAAGACCAGTTTCGCAAGATCCTCGACAACAAAGACGGTGCCTCGGCCGACTTGATGGCCCGCATCTGGATTGCTCTGGGAAAGATCGACCGCTCCCGCAATAAACCGGCCGATGCCACCAACTCGCTCGAAAAAGCTCTCGACCAGAATTCCAATCCGGAAACGTATCTCACCGCCGCCCGGGAATATCTGGCCGCGGCCCAAGCCTCTCAATCCCTGCCCACGGCCGCTTTGAAATTGAGGGACTCCGTTCGCGATCGGGAGGAAGAAAACGATAAACGTGGACGATATGCTCCGGCCCTCCTGCTTTTGGGATCCGCCACTTTGGCGGCCGGCAACGCGGAAGCCGCGGCCGCCGATCTCGACCAACTCATTCGTACCTACCCCGCTTCGCCGGCCATTCCCTCTGCCCGCCTGCTTCTTGCCCAAGCCTTGGTCAAACAGGGACAAGAGCCCGCAGCCAAGGAGCAAATCAAAACCCTCCTTCAGACCGCCAAACTCGATCCTGTTATTTTTTACCAGGCTCAGGCCGCACAGGCTGATATTTTAATGAAGGAAGGAAAAGCCGCAGAAGCTTCGGCCGCCTGGGACGCGGCCTACCGCACGGCCACAGACCTGAAACTGGCGGAGGAGGCCCTATACAATGCGGCGATCACCGCCGCCCGTGGTTCCGATGGCTCTTCGTTTCTCCGACTGGAACAGGAATTCAGCCAGCGCTTCCCTGAAAGTTCCCGCCGGGCCGGTCTGGCCTTGGAGCGGGGACGTATGCTCGAAACTCAAGGGGATTCGGCGGCCAGCCGGTCCGCTTTGGCGGAGGTGGCCAAACTTCCCGGCTCCGATCCGCTCCAGGCGGAGGCCACGCTTCGCCGGGCCAGTTCCCTCCTTCGGGGCGGAGACTATCCCGGGGCTATTGCTGCCTTTACCGAATTTGAGAAAGCGTTTCCCAACTCCCCTCTTCTCCCCCAAGCCTTGGCCTCAGGGATCGAGGCCCGTCTACGCTCCAAGGAACTGACTGGCGCCCAGGCCCGCGTCGAGTTTACCAAGATTCTCACCCGCTTTCCCAATAGCACGCTGGCCCCGGCCATCACCTTCCAAATTGCCCAGACCCACTATGAGGAACGGAACCATGGAGAGGCCCTGACCGCTTTCCGGGAGATGGCCACGAAATATCCCAAGGATCCCCTCGCGGATAACGCGCTTTATTACGCCGCTCAAAGCGCGTTAGCCCTGGGAAATCCAGCTGAGGCCATCAAGCTTCTCCGTCTCGTTCCGGAAAATTCTCCCTTACGTCTGGACGCCCGGTTAGCGGAAATCGATGCCTGCCGTGCTTCCGGGGATTATTCCGGCGGACTGCAGATCGCCAACTCTCTCCTCGCCTCCCGCACCCCGGATCAACGCCCTTGGGTCGAAGTCACCAAACGCCGATTAGCCTGTGAATTTGCTCTTGGCGCCAATGACCGGGCCAGCCTGGAGCGGGCCAGTTCCACCGCCGCGTCGCTCATCGCCAGCCCAACATCCGATTCCTCCGAGCGCAATGAGGCCGGTTTTATCCGTGGAAAATGCCTCGAGCAACTGGGCCGGGAGGAGGATGCCCTACAGGCCTACCTGGATGTGCTCTACGGACGATCCGGAACCCAGGCCACCACGGTGGCCCAACCGGAATATCTCTGGTTCGCCCGGGCGGGTGCGGAGGCCGCCCGCATCCAGGAAAGCCGTCGGGATTTTCGCGGAGCTCTTGCCATCTACCGGATTCTCGAAAAAGCGGGTGGTCCCAACCAGGCCGCCTTCACCCGCAAAATCGACGACCTGCGTAACCGCTACTTTCTCTGGTCCGAACAGTAACTCGCTTTTCCTCGTTTTATTCCCCGTCCCATTGACATCCATCCTTGGATAAATAGGTTCTGCATCCTATTCTAAACGCCTGAACAATCTAAGCCTATGAAAGCCAAGCACTCCCATAACCCTGAAAATAAGACTGCTGGGGAGCCCAAGATCGTTCTGCCGGATGGGCTGGCTGCCCATACCCCCCCCGTTCAGCCTGCTACGCCTGCAACCCCGGATCCGGCTACAGAAATCGCTTCCCTCAAAGACCAACTTCTTCGGGCTAAGGCTGATTTCGAAAACACCCGCAAGCGTCTTGTTCGAGAGAAAGAGGAGTCTCTCCGTTACGCCAACCAAGCCCTGCTCTCGGATCTGCTCCCCCTCCTCGATCACCTGGAACTGGGGTTGCAGGCTGCCTCCGCCGCGACGGATGCCGCCTCTGTGGTCACGGGCGTCAAACTGATCCAGACCCAGTTCGAACGATTTCTCACCGAACATGGGGTCACACCCATTGAGGCCATCGGCAAACCCTTTGATCCGAATCTCCACGAGGCCCTGGGACAGGAACCTGCCCCTGGAAAAACCGAGGGAACCGTTCTCCACCAGCGTCGCCGGGGATACAAAATCGGGGACCGCCTCCTTCGTCCCGCCAGCGTGGTGACGGTTGCCCCGGCCCAACCGGCATCCTGATCCGTGTCCGCCAAAAAAGACTACTACGACGTTTTGGGAGTGCCCCGCAGTGCTTCCGCCGAGGATATCAAAAAGGCCTACCGCAAGCTCGCCATCCAACATCATCCCGACAAACACAAGGGCGATAAAAAGGCAGAGGAAAAGTTCAAGGAGATTGGGGAAGCCTACGAGGTTCTCTCCGATCAGCAGAAACGCGATGCCTACGATCGCTTTGGCCACCGTGCCTTCGCCCCGGGAGGCGGGATGGGTGCGGGGGGATTCCATGATCCCTTCGAAGTGTTTCGTGAAGTCTTCAGCTCGGGCGGCGTGGGCGGTGGCATCTTTGGCGACATTTTCGAGGGCGCCTTTGGTGGAGGCGGTGGCGGACGCCGGGGAGGCCGCTCGAACCAGGGTTCCGATCTTCGCTACGACCTGGAAATCGATTTTTTGGAAGCCGTTCTTGGTTGCGAAAAAGAGATTACCCTCCGCCGACCTGTCCCCTGTTCGTCGTGTGAAGGAAGCGGCGCCGCTTCCGGCTCCAAGGTGGTGACCTGCTCAACCTGCCGGGGCCAGGGCCAGGTCGCGGTGAATCGCGGCTTCTTTTCCATCGCCCAAACCTGCCCAAAGTGCGGAGGGTCAGGCCAATCCATCCAGCACCCCTGCAAAAAGTGTCACGGCGAGGGGCGGGTGGAAGAAAACGCCCGCATCAAATTAAAGATTCCCGCTGGGGTCGATACCGGATCCCGCCTCCGCTCTGCCGGCCAGGGCGAAGCCGGCCCACGGGGCGGAAAAGCCGGAGATCTGTATGTGGTTCTATCTGTAGCCTCCCATCCCGTGTTTCAGCGCGAGGAGGATGACTTGTTCTGCGAGGTGCCCGTTTCGTTCTCCCAACTGGCCTTGGGAACGGAGATCAGCGTCCCCAGCCTTGACGGAGAACTCAAACTCAAGATCCCTGCCGGAACCGCCTCGGACAAAGTCTTCCGTCTCCGCGACCAAGGGGTCCCCTCCCTTTCCGGACGCGGCCGGGGCGACCTTCATATTCGGGTGCGCATTGAGGTTCCCAAACACCTCAATCCTGCCCAAAAAGATGCCTTAGAGCAGTTTGCCCG
>CAZZMY010000029.1:0-13075 GCA_964655385.1 uncultured Akkermansia sp. | reverse complement strand
CTCCTCCGCCTCCACCCGCCATGGCTTAACCTTTTCCTCCCTTGGTCGTGGCGAAAACCACATTGGCCACACCAGCCGACGCGGCCGCTTTCAACACCACCTTGGTCTTGTCCCAACCGAGATCCTTATCCGCCCGGACCAAGACCCGGTAGCTGGCATTGGGGTCGAGTTTTTTTACATTTGTGTAATCGGCCTTGATCAATAGAGCCAAGTTGTTTTCATCCAAACCGGTTCGACCCCCCGCCTCCAAACCACCGTTTTTATTGATGTTGATCGTGAACTGGCCCTGCCCCTTCTCCCTATCCTTTGCCTCCTGGGCATCCGGCAAGGTGAGGTCGGCAATTTGGCTTTTGATTTCGGTGGTCGTGGTGGCGGTGAAAAACATCAGCAGCACCAACAGCACGTCGACCATAGGCGCCACCTGAAACTCGGGCTCTTCCTCACCGCCGGAGGAGTGCACGCTGAATTTTTTGCCATGTGTAGCCATGGTGCCTTGAAAATTTAGGCGGCCGCGGGGGCGGACGCGTTCCCCAGATAGTCGGCCAGCCGATACCCGGTCAGCTGTTCAAAGGGAACGTCCTCAAATAACAGATTGATCTCGCTGTCCACGGCCACGGAAACCGTCTGAATACGATTCCGGAATACGTAGTAGAGAACGAACGCTGGGATGGCGACAAAAAGACCTGTTCCCGTGGCCACCAAGACTTCGGAAATATTGCCCGCCAGCTTGCTAGGGTCGGCCGCTCCGGAGGAGCCCAGGGTCTCGAAGGCCTTGATCATACCTAAGACGGTTCCGGTCAAACCCACCATGGGACTCACCACCCCGATAACCGATAAGTACTGGATGTTGGACTTGATCCCGTTCAGTTCCTTGGCCGTGACTTCACCCATCACTTTTTCAGCGGCATCGCGGCCACGACCCAATCGCTCCAAACCCGCCTGCACGATCCTGGACAAATAACAGGGGTTGGAAACGCAAACCTGATAGGCGGTGGGATAGTTGCCGGAAACAATGGCGTCCTTCAGCTGGGCCAGGACTGCCGGCGGAGCCAGTCGGGCCTGCCGGATCTTGATGATCGCCTCGATGGTGAAGGCCATGATCATGACGGAGGCGATGATCAGGATGTACATCACCACCCCGCCCTCGTGAATGATGTCCAAAACCGTTTTCTTTTTTGCGGCTGCCTCACCCTCTGCGGCCATCAGGACAGGGGCCATAAGAAGGAACGAGAAAAACAGGGAGAAATACTTAGACGACTTGATCAGATGCATGGCAATGAGGTTAAGGACAAAAATCAGTCGGTGACGAGGTCTTTATTCGCCTGCCGGAGTGCTTCCACCCTCTTTTCAGCACGTTTCCCTAGCGAAGGAGGCTCGGGATAGAGAACGCTCACCCGAAGAAAATCTTCCAGGGCTTTTTTGGCGTCCCCCTTTTTTTCGTACGTCTCTCCCCGGGCAAAATAGTACTCCGCCAAGGTCTCCCGATCTTCCCTCAGTGGGCGCAGCCCTTCTTTGAATTGTCCCTCCAGTCCCTTTAATTTTTGCAACAAGCCGTCCACATCCCGCCCCGCCGTGGCCCCCGCCAGCCCAACCTCGGCCCGGAGAGCCGCCGGTCCACTCGGATAGGATTTTTTCATCTTCCCGTAAAGCACCTCTGCATCCGCCACTTTTCCTTGAGCCAAATAGGCCTGCCCTAAGCCCCCTACACACTCCAATACCCAAGGATTGTTGATACCGACAAAATCATTTGCCGGACCCTTCCATGCCGCAATCACCTCGTCCATCTTGCCCTCGGCCAAGGCCTTGCGTCCCTCCGCCACTCCCGGGCGCTCCTTCATTTTCACCTCTGCCAGATCGGCCTGCCCGTAGCCCAGTGTCCCTTTGTCAAACTTGAAGGTCAGCGTCGCGGTTCCCTCATCATATTTCACCACAGTCCCATCCAAGACTTCACCGCTTTTCAGTCGAATTTGGTCTTGCCCAAACAGCCCGTTACCCGCCACCGTCATAATAAACCAACCCAAGGTGATACATCTCAACATTCTTTGATTTTGCTCTTCCCTCCCACCCCCCCCACAAGCCAAAAAACTTCATGATCACATTCCTCCACGATAAGTTAAAAAGCCTTCTTTTGATTCTTTTGGGGGTCGTAGGCATCTCGTTCATCTTTTTCGGCAACTGGACGCCCCATGGGGGAGATCCCGCCTCCGCCAAAGTGGGCCAAATCGCCGGACGCAAACTGACCCTCAATGACTTTATCGCTGCCCAACGCCTGACTCTCCTGGATATCACCCTCCAGACAGGCCGCATTCCCTCTGCGGAACAGGGCGGCTTCATCAACCTTCAAACCTGGCTTCGTCTGCTCCAGCTGCAGGCCGCCAACGCCGCCCAGCTCGACACACAGCCCGAGCAGCTCGTCGAAGCCATCAAGGAGAACCCCTTGTTTCGCAAAGAGGGAAAATATGATCCCGAGCTTTTCCAAAAATTTTCCGCCAACTTTCTCTCCCCGCAGGGTTTCAGCGGGGACCGCTTCAATCAAGCCGTAGCGGATCAGGTCCGTATTCGTCGGCTGCTGGATACTCTGGCCTCGACCGCCATTCTGCTTCCCAACGAGGCAGAAAACCGGTTGCAACGCCTTTTCGGTCCGGTTGAGGCGCAGATTGTCCGTTGGGATCTCTCCAAAATCAACCCGCCCGAGCCCACCCAAGCCGATCTCGAGTCTTTCTTTAAAGCCAACGAGGCGGAATTCGCCGTCGCTCCCCGCCGGACGGTGGATGTGGTGGAAATCATTGCCATCGGAAATACCGAGGAAGCCAAAAAACAGGCCGGAGAAAGCGCCTTCGCCTTCACTTCCCAGTTCTTCAATTTGCCTGAAGGAAAAACACGCCCCGACTTCGCCGCTGCCGCCGGCAACGCCAAACTTGCGGTCCGCACGTTTGGCCCCTTCACCCCGAAAGACAGCCCTTTCCCCGGGGAAACCGATCCCCGGTTGGTCCAAGCGGCGTTTTCTTTGACCTCAGCGGATCCGGTCAGCGATTTCCTACCCTCTAAAAACGGCTACTTGGTTTTGCACCTGCGGGAGGAGCAACCCGGCCGCAATCGCCCCTTGTCCGAAATCACCCCGGAAGTTCGTGCTCGCTGGCAGGAGCAGGCTCGTCTCCAACTCCTGGCCCAACAGGCAAAAAACTTCACCGACCGCGCCAACGCTGCTCTGGGAGCCGGGCAAAAGTGGGAAGATATCGCCAAGGCGTTCGGACTGACCGCCGAAAAGATTCCGGTGTTTGCCCCGGCGGACGACAAACCCCTCACCTTTCCGGATGCCGACCGGATTCGCCCTGCGGTCACCCAACTGGAACCCAACCGCGTGGGAGGATTCTCACGCACCACGAACGGGGGCATTCTGATCTATCTCGCCAAACGGGATCCTGCCCCGGCCGCCGTATCCACCACCACCCTCCCAAAAATCTCCAGCCAGCTCCTCAACCAACGTCGCGGGCAGATCGTCCGGGATTGGTTGACCGGATCTGCCTCCCTCCCCGGCAACGAACTCCCTCAAGAAGTCGTGTATCAGCTCCGGGGAGCTCTTTGATCCGGCGGCCGTGATTCCGGCCAGCCGTTCATGCTGACATTTACCAACCTCACGCGCGCCCCGGAAATCGGGGCGAACAGTTACCTGCTCGAGGCGGACGGCACCGCGGCCCTGTTGGATGCCGGTATGCACCCACGTTTGGACGGGTGGGAGGCCACGCCCCTGCTGGATCGCGTTCCGAAAAACCTGGAAACCATCCTTATTTCCCATGCCCACCACGACCACATCGGCTCTCTCCCCCTTGTTACCTCCGCCCGCCCCAAAGCCAGGGTCTGGATGACTTCCGCAACCTCGGCCCTGGCCGAGCCCCTGCTCCACAACTCCGTCAATGTGATGACCCGGGAGCGCCGTGAAAAAGGCAACGTCGACTACCCCCTCTACACCCACCGGGGGGTGGATGATTGTGTGGTCACTTGGGAACACATGCCCCTGCAAAAAGCCATACGGCCGGAAGGCTCAGATCTGGAATTCATGCTGCATGATGCCGGGCACATCCTTGGATCCGTCCTGACGGAGATCCGTTACCAGGGAAAGCGGGCTCTATATACCGGGGACATCAACCTCCAACGCCAGACCCTCATGCTTCCCAGCCAACCTCCTCCGGGCCCCATCGATACCGTCATTATGGAGACCACGCGGGGGGCACAGGAAGCACTCCCCCAACAAGACCGCACATTCTTTGAGGAAGAACTACTGGCCGCCATTCGGGCCACCTTTGCCCGGGGAGGAGCAGTCCTGATGCCGGTGTTCGCCTTGGGCAAGACACAGGAGATGCTGGCTCTTCTACATCAGGCGCGGTTGGCCGGTAAAATCCCTCCGGCTCCCATTTATATTGGCGGTTTGGGACGGGTTCTGACCGAGGTGTACGATCGGCAACGTTCCCTGGCCCCCCGGCAGCAGTCCGGTCTCCGCTTGATTGCCGAAGTGCAACCGGAAACGTTTGATCCCCGCCGCATTCCCTCTCTCCGCCCACGCGGAGGGCACATCTATTTGGTCAGCTCTGGAATGATGACCCCACACACCACCAGCCACTCCATCGCCCGCCTCTTTTTCCCGCGGGAACACGACTCCATTTTCTTCGTCGGTTACGCCGAACCCTTTTCCCCCGCCGGACGTCTGCGAGCCGTGGGTCAAGGAGGCAGCGTCGAGTGGGGCGATCCATCCGGTCCCCTTCCGGTCAAATGCGAGGTTCGATACTTTGACCTCACCGCCCATTCCACCCGCGAGGAACTCGTACGCTGGGTCTGCCAAAGTGCCCAACCCTCCAAGGTCTTGCTCGTCCACGGCGATCCCGAGGCTCAATCCTGGTTTGCGACCACCTTGGCCAAGGAAAGGCCGGGCATGGAAATCATCCAACCCCCCTCCGGTCAGCCGATCCCCCTTTTCTAGGATTGCTGCAAAGCAATTCCTCTCTCTCACCTCTCTTCCCCCTTCCACTTTTATTGGCTCCACGGCATTCTAGGTCGATGCCCGCCCACCTTCTTGATGGGGAAGCTTTCGCCTCCCAAATTCATCAGCAAACCGCGCAGAGGGTGCAGACCCTCCGTCAACAGGGCATAACCCCCGGGTTGGTCTTTATCCGGGTGGGAGAAGACCCCGCCTCCAGAGCCTACGTTTCCCGCAAGGAAAAGCGCGCGGGGGAAGTCGGCATCCACAGTCGGACTTTGGTGCTCCCGGAAAATACCTCCCTCCCGTCCCTCCTCCGGGAAATCGATGCCCTCAATGCCGACCCCAAGGTTCACGGCATTCTCATTCAGTCCCCCCTGCCGAAAGGCCTGCCCAACGACATCGTCTATGCCCGGGTCTCTCCCACCAAGGATGTCGATGGCTTCCACCCCGTGAATTTTGGGAAGCTTCTTCTCGATGATCCCTCTGGGTTTTTGCCCTGCACCCCCGCTGGGATTCTGGAAATCCTTCGCCTTGGGAAAATTACCACCTCCGGCAAGCATGCGGTCGTGGTGGGCCGCGGCCAGATTGTCGGGCGACCCCTGGCCGTTTTGCTCGCCCGGAAATCCCCGGGAGCCGACTGCACGGTCACGCTCGCCCACTCCAGCACGACCCATCTTCCCTCCATCACCCGACAAGCCGACATTCTCATCGGGGCTTTGGGGCGACCCCATTTTTTAAAACCCGAACACGTCCGGCCCGGGGCAACCGTCATCGATGTCGGGGTCAACCGCATCGCCGACCCCTCCAACCCGCGCGGGTATCGCTTGGTGGGAGACGTGGATTTTGAATCTGTTCGAACCGTGGCCGGGGCCATCACCCCGAATCCCGGCGGGGTGGGTCCCATGACCATTGCGCTTCTTCTTTCCAACACCCTGCGCGCCGCCGAGAGTACCGTTTCATGAGCCTACGTGCCGACGGACGTTCCGCCTCCGATCTTCGCCCCCTTTCCTGCGTTTGGGATATCGCCCCGCACGCCGTGGGATCCGTTCTCCTCCGTTGCGGAAAAACAGAGGTGATCTGCGCCGCCAGCGTCGACGAGGCCGTTCCCCGCTGGATGAAGGAGCAGAACGTCCCCGGCGGTTGGTTGACCGCCGAATACTCGATGCTTCCCGCCTCGACCCCCGACCGCAAACCCCGGGACTCCAGCCGAGGCAAAGTCGATGGACGCTCCACCGAGATCCAACGCCTGCTGGGCCGTAGCCTGCGGGCCGTCACCGATCTGACTGCCTTGGGTCCCCGCAGTTTCTGGATCGATTGTGACGTCCTCGCCGCCGATGGGGGCACCCGCACCACCGCCATCACCGGTGCCTGCCTGGCCCTCCGCCGCGCCATCGAACGCTTACAAGCCGCTGGCCGTTTGACCGCCGACCCCCTCCGCACACCCGTGGCCGCGATCAGCGTGGGTCTACTGGAAGGCCAACCGATTCTTGACCTCAACTACCCCGAAGACCGAGACGCCCAGGTCGACATGAACGTGGTCATGACTGGTGCCGGAAAAATAGTCGAGGTTCAGGCTGGTGGAGAGGAGCACGACTTCACCCGCGAACAGTTCCACGATCTTTTGTCCCTCGCCGAGAATGGCATTCGCAAAGTGCTCTCGTTCCAAGAATCTGCCTGGAAAAGCCGCCCCAAGGCAGCGGAACTTCCTCCCAAAGACGTCTGATCAGGCTTGCAAAAGCCCGCCGTCACTGGCATTCACAAACGCTCTACTTTTCACCCATGCCCACCAAAACCAAGTCCAAGTCCAAGAAATCCGGCAAATCCCCCGCCCGCAAGGCCGTCAAATACGTCTATTCCTTCGGCAACGGCAAGGCCGACGGCAATGGGAAGATGAAGTCTCTCCTGGGGGGCAAAGGGGCCAACCTGGCCGAAATGACCCGGATCCGCCTCCCCGTACCTGCAGGTTTCACCATCACCACCGAGGTCTGCACCTACTACTACGACCACAACCGCACCTACCCCGCGGCCTTGGACAAGCAGATCGACGAGGCCATCACCAAGCTCGAACACGCCATGGGTAAAAAATTTGGGGATGCTTCGAATCCCCTATTGGTCGCCGTCCGTTCGGGCGCCCGCGACTCCATGCCCGGAATGATGGACACCATTCTCAACCTCGGACTCAACGATCGGACGGTTCGCGCCCTTGCCGAACGCAGCAAGAACGAACGCTTCGCCTACGACTGCTACCGCCGCTTCCTCCAGATGTACGGCGACGTGGTGATGGGCGTGCAAAAACGGCCGGGCGAAGACCATGAACCTTTTGAGGTAGTCATCGAAGAGCTTAAGAAAGAGCTTTTCCCCAAGGACCCCCATGTCTCCGACACCAAGTTGGACGCCGCCGCCCTTCGTACCCTCACCGACCGTTTCCGCAAGCTCATCCGCGAGCGAACCGGCAAGGATTTCCCCGAGGATCCGCGGGAGCAACTGCGTGGCGCTGTGGGTGCGGTCTTCGGTTCCTGGAACAATGAGCGCGCCATCATCTACCGCCGCAAATACAACATTCCGCACGAATGGGGGACTGCCGTCAATGTGCAGGCCATGGTCTTCGGCAATACCGGAAACGACAGCGGCTCCGGCGTCTCCTTCACCCGGGATCCTGCCACCGGCGAAAAAGTTCTCTACGGGGAATTTCTCCTCAACGCGCAAGGGGAAGACGTCGTGGCGGGAGTCCGCACCCCGGAACCCGTCATCAAACTGCAGGTGGAGATGCCTGAGGTGTACCGCCAACTCCAGGATGTCCGCCAGACGTTGGAGGGTCACTTCCACGATATGCAGGACTTTGAATTCACCGTGGAGCAAGGGCGCCTCTTTATGCTCCAGACCCGCAACGGCAAACGCACCGGCATGGCCGCTGTCCGTATCGCCGTCGACATGGTTAAAGAAAAGCTGATCAAGCCCGACGACGCCATCCGCCGCATTCCCGCCGACTCCCTCAGCCAGTTGCTGGCTCCCGTCTTTGATTCCCGTGCGCGGAAAACCGCCGAGATGATCGCCCGTGGGCTTCCCGCAGGCCCGGGAGCGGCTTCCGGTCAGATCTATTTTCAGGCCAATGAGGCCGAGGCCGCCGCCCATAAGGGAGCCAAGGTCCTCTTGGTCCGAGTGGAAACCAGCCCGGAAGACATCCGTGGCATGCTGGCCGCCGAGGGAATTCTCACCGCCCGGGGCGGGGTTTCCTCCCACGCCGCTTTGGTGGCCCGCCAGATGGGCAAAGTCTGCGTCTGCGGGGCTTCGGATCTGCAGATTGACTACTCGACCGGCACCCTCCACGTCCGCGGCAAGAACTACCGCAAAGGCGACTTCCTTTCGATCGATGGAACCACGGGTGAAATTTTTTCCGGAGAGGTCAAAACCTCCCCCTCCGATATCGCCCGCGTCCTCATCGACAAGGATCTGCAGGCGTCCGAGAGCCACACCTATCGTCTCTTCGCCCAGCTGATGCAGTGGGCCGACCAGCGCCGGAAACTGGAAGTCCGGGCCAATGCCGACCAACCCGATCAGGTCGAACATGCGGTCGCCTTTGGCGCCCAGGGGGTGGGGCTCTGCCGAACCGAGCACATGTTCTTCGAAGGGGCGCGCATCGATTACGTCCGTCAGATGATTTTAGCCGAGAACGCCGAGGAGCGTGGTCAGGCGCTGGCCAAGCTCTTGCCGGAACAGCGCTCCGACTTCGCCGGAATCTTCCGCGCCTTGGGCGGTCGCCCGGCCACCATCCGACTCCTCGATCCCCCCTTGCATGAGTTTCTGCCACACGACGAGGCCGCGCAGCGGGATTTGGCTGATAAGCTGGGGATCTCGGTCGATCGCGTTTCGCGTCGGGTCAAGGAACTTCATGAGTTCAACCCCATGCTGGGACACCGCGGTTGCCGTCTCGGCATCGTCTATCCAGAAATCTCTGAAATGCAGGCCCGCGCCATTTTCGAAGCCGCAGCTGAGGTGCAATCCTCCGGGGTAAAAGTCCGTCCGGAAATCATGATTCCTCTCGTGGGCTTCCCCAAAGAATTGGAGCTTCAACTCGCCCTTGTTCATAAGGTCGCTTCTCAAGTTCAAAAAGAACGCAATGTGAAGCTCTCGTACCTGGTCGGAACCATGATCGAAGTCCCGCGCGCCTGCGTGGTGGCTGATGAGATCGCCAAATCCGCTCAATTCTTCAGCTTCGGTACCAATGATCTCACCCAGACCTCATTGGGAATGAGCCGTGATGACGCGGGATCGTTCCTCCCCCGATATCAGGAAGAGGAGATCGTCCGCCAGAATCCGTTTGCCGTCCTCGATCAGACGGGCGTGGGGAAACTCATGGAAATGACCGTGAAACTCGGTCGCACCACCCGCAAAGACATCAAACTGGGCATCTGTGGGGAACATGGCGGGGATCCGGATTCGGTGAAATTCTGCCATCGCCTCGGTCTGGCTTATGTGTCGTGCTCTCCGTTCCGCCTGCCGATCGCCCGTTTAGCCGCCGCCCAGGCCGCTCTCGAAAAATAAAGCCATCCCGGAACGGCTCGGTTCGCCTTTCCCTTTTTCGTTTTACCCCGCATTGTTGAACCATGCGCGATGACCGTGAAGGAGCGCTCGGGGCTTACCTGAAAGAGATCGGGGAAATTCCCCTTTTAACCCGGGCGGATGAAGTACGCTTGGGCAAACGGATCAAGAAAGGCGATCGGGCAGCCCGCGAACAGATGATCCGTGCCAACCTCCGCTTGGTGGTCAAAATCGCCCATGATTATTCCGGCCTTGGACTCCCTCTCCTTGATCTGATCAGCGAAGGAAACATCGGCCTAATGAAGGGCGTCGAACGGTTTGATCCCAACCGAGGCACCAAATTCAGCACCTACGGGGCTTGGTGGATCAAGCAGGCCGTCCGCCGGGCTTTAGCCAACCAGTCCAAAACCATCCGGCTTCCCGTCCATCTGGTCGACAAGCTGGCCAAAATGCGACGCATTGCCATGCAGCTCTCCGACGAACTGGGCCGCGAACCCACGGACGAAGAGCTCGCCAAGGAAATCGGCGTCACGGCCCAGCGAGTGGCCCAACTCCGCCGGATTTCCATGCGACCCGCCTCCCTCAACGCCATGGTCGGGGATGAGGCCGATGCCGAACTGGGCGACCTGATTGCCGACGAAACCGCGGTCATGCCTGGGCGAGAGCTGGAGAGCCGGAACCTGATCAAGGAGCTCCGCAGCGTCCTCCATGTGCTGGATGCCCGCGAACGGGCCATTCTTTCCCTCCGCTTCCCCCTCTCCGATGAGACGCCTCCGACGTTGGAGCAGATCGGCAAGAAGTTTAAGGTGACCCGGGAACGGATACGTCAGATCCAGAACGTGGCCCTGAAGAAGCTTCGCACGGCCCTCGACACCCTCCCCAAGGACGGACAACGACCCTCCGAAGAAGAGGAATGAAATCTCCCGCGCTCCGAAGTGCCCGAGATCGTCTTCTCGGGGCGATCCGAACCATCGAAAGCGCCCGACGGGCCGGGGAACCGCAATACGTCACCGATGGAATCTACCGCGATGGTCAGTTTTTTCGGTTCGCCTGTGCCGATCTCAACGAGCGCTATCAACGACGCCGGATCGAACTCGTTGTCGCCTATGACTCCTCTGCCATTCCCCTTGCCTCCCCTTTGGCCTATTTCACGGGTTGCGGCTTGGGAGTCCTGCAGCCCTCTGGGCGGGGTCCGGTCCTTGATCTTCAATCCATCCCTCCTGCTTGCCGAATCCTCATGGTGGCCGATGTTCTCGATCGTGGATCCCAGTTGGCCTCCGGGGCAGCCCTTCTACGTCAAACCAAGGGAGAGCTCATCGAAATCGTTACTCTTTTGGAGATTGCCGCCTCAAACGGGTCTAAGAATCTAGCCCCCATTCCCACCTACTCTGTCTGCACCCTTCGCTGATTTTTTTTCATCTCTTCCGAGTTGAGAATTTCTTCCGGTAAGTGACCGGCTTCTTGTTCTTGGGTTCTGAGGCCCCCTCAAGTCCGTTGGCCTTCTTCCATTCCTCGATCTGATCCCGCAAAAGAGCCGCCCTTTCATATTCGAGTTTCTCGGCCGCCTCCCACATCTCCGACTCCAACTGATTCAGCACCTCCCGGGCATCGGCCGTGGTTTGCCCCCCCACCACCTTATCGTTGATCCCCTTGGCGGAGCGCACAATGGTCTGAAGGCTCTCCTGCACCCCGCGAACCACCGACCGGGGAACCAGATTATGCTGGCGGTTGTACTCTTGCTGCTTGGCTCTTCTTCGTTCCGTCTCGCGGAGCAGGGCTTGGATGGATTTGGTCATCTTGTCGGCAAATAGCACTACTTCACCGTTGAGATGGCGTGCGGCGCGACCGGCTGTTTGAATCAGAGAGGTTTCAGAACGTAAATAACCCTCCTTGTCGGCGTCCAGAATGCAAACCAAGGAAACCTCGGGCAGATCCAATCCTTCCCGCAGCAGGTTGATGCCGACCAGAATGTCGATTTCCCCCGACCTCAACTCCCGCAAAATCTCCACCCGTTCGATAGCATCGACCTCGGCATGGAGATAACGCGCCTTAAGACCCGCCTCTTTGAGATACTCCGAAAGGTCCTCCGCCGTCCGCCGGGTTAAAGTTGTCACCAGAACCCGTTCCTGCCGGGTCACCCTTTCCCGACAGAGGGCGATCGTCTCGTCCACCTGTCCTTTCAGGGGAAGAACCTTCACGGGGGGATCTAGTAGACCTGTGGGTCGGACCACCTGCTCCACGACCTGTCCCTTTGCCTTCATGAGCTCAAAAGGGGCCGGTGTAGCGGAGACATAGATGACCCTTGGAAGCGATTTTTCGAACTCCTCAAACTTTAAGGGTCGGTTATCCAGGGCCGAGGGCAGTCGAAACCCGTGTTCCACCAAGACCGTTTTGCGGCTCCGATCCCCCGCATACATCCCACCCACCTGGGGCACCGTGGCGTGGCTCTCATCCATCACCATCAGGAAATCCCCCCGGAAAAAATCCAGCAGAGTGTTCGGTTTCTCCCCGGGTTTCCGCCCCGTAAGATGACGGCTGTAGTTCTCAATACCACTACAGGTTCCCATTTCCTCCATCAGATCGAGGTCGTACTCCGTCCTCATTTTGAGGCGCTGGGCCTCCAGTAGTTTTCCGCTTAGCTCAAACTCGGCGATCCGCTCGGAAAGTTCACTCCGGATGGCGGTCACCGCTCTCTTCATTTTGTCCCCTGGGGTCACATAGTGCCTTGCGGGCGTTAGGATCTCCCTTGTGGGGCGTCCCAACTCCTCCCCGGTCATGGGCTCATATCGGGTCATCCGTTCAATCTCGTCCCCCATCAACTCCACTCTCACTCCTGCATCTTCGTGGGCCAACAAGATCTCGATGGCGTCCCCCCTCACGCGGAACTGTCCGCGTTCCGGAGCCAGGTCATTACGTTCATACTGGATTTCCACCAGTCGGGCCAAAAGCTCCTCGCGCGAAATCTTCATCCCGGGCTCCAAGGCCAGAATCATCCGCTCGTAATCATCCGGCGAGCCCAACCCATAAATACAGGAGACACTAGCCACCACGATCACATCCTTGCGGGTCAATAGGCTGGTGGTCGCGGAGAGGCGCAACCGTTCGATCTCCTCGTTGATCGAGGAGTCCTTTTCGATATAGGTGTCGGTACGGGGTATGTAGGCCTCGGGTTGGTAGTAATCGAAATAGCTGACAAAATATTCCACCGCGTTATGAGGGAAAAACGACTTCAGTTCACTGTAAAGTTGGGCCGCCAGGGTTTTGTTGTGACTCATGACCAGGGTGGGCAATCCCATCTGCTGGATCACATTGGCGATGGTGAAGGTTTTACCCGATCCGGTAACTCCAAGGAGAACGTTGTGCTTTTCTCCATCCCGTAATCGCCGTACGAGGGCGTCGATGGCCGCAGGTTGATCCCCGGCAGGGGCGTACGGGGACTCGATTTGGAAGTTCATGGCGTGAGTGGGTCGTGTAGGACTCGAACCTACAACCTACTCCTTAAAAGGGAGCAGCTCTACCATTGAGCTAACGACCCCGCTTTGAAAAGGTAGCGGATTCCCC
>CAZZMY010000028.1:0-13846 GCA_964655385.1 uncultured Akkermansia sp. | reverse complement strand
GGATCCTGAATTTTCCAAGCCTGCACCGACCCTCCCTCGCTGATGACCATTTGCTCCGCGGTTTGACACCAGTTCGCTCCCGCAATCACCGGAGCCCAACTGTAAAACTTGGTGGCAAACCCGGGCGTCTCAATATCCACCTGCGTGTTGTAAACCCGGTTCGTGGCGTTGGCATTCGCCACGGGAGGCTCCACCCACTTAAGAAAATTCGGCGATCCGTAATCACTTTCCGGAAAAATCCAGGCCCCGTCCTCGATATGCACGGTATCCGCATTCCCCCCGTACTGGTTGACAAAATCCTGGATGGCCACCCCAGGGTAGGTTCCGTTGTTCATCAGGCCAGGGGCATCCCCATCCCAAGAGGACGAACCACCTCCCCAGGCGTTATCCCCGTCTGTCGCGGGCATCACCAAACACGGGCGGGACGGATCGTTTGCGTAAGGCGCGATATTTCCGTCGACCAAGCCCTTCTGCCATCCGGAGTAGCCCGCCTTGTAACTTTGAATGTCATCCGATGGCACCAAGACGATGCTTTTGACCGCTCCCGTCACCGGATTCACGTATTCGGTTTTGTGGAGTTGATAGGCATAGGGTGCATAATTTCTGGCGGTCTCCCCCACATTGCCCGTGCCAAACCACCACGCGCCTCCGCTGGCACTGCCGAGTTGGTCGGCCGCATTGGGCGGGCTAGAGAAAATTTTCCAACTGTTGGCTTCAGGGGCCGTGTAGGCCGGGTCCCCCATGTAGGAGGGCAAGGTACGGCTCAAGTGATGGCTAGCCACAATCGTCCACTGATATCCCTCGTCGGCCAATACATCGATCATGTGGCGGCTAAAGGCCATCTCCGTTGGGAAATATCCTTTGGAGTGATTCGTGATGCTTCCGGTGTTCCAAGCCTTGTAATAAGCCTCTTTGAAAATTTGGATCTCTTTTCGAAAAACCTCCTTGGGCAAAACTGCGGCCAGAGAGTGGTGATAGGTGAATCCAACCAGGTCCATTTTCGGGCTTCCCCCGGGCGTTTTCCAATTCCGGGCTTCTCGGTTTCCATTCCACCAGCCAGATCCGTATCCCAGCGAATTCGCTGCCCCTAAGCTGGCCACATTGTTCATTAGCGAGCCTGAGTAACTCATGGCGTAACCGCCACTGTTGACGTTGGCTAGGGAGTTACGAGGGCCGCTTTGATACGCATTGATCCGGTCCCCCACGCTAAAAATGGAGGAAAGATCATTTTCCGGGTGGGCTATACCCGAGTCATATAGTTGACCCGATTTCAGGTTAATCGAATCTTGCGCAAACTGAACCCGCTCCGGTTGCGGGTTAGAACTCCACTCCGGCCAGTAAATGGGTTGGTGATTATGCCAAAAACGGCTGACGTAAACGTTCCCTGCCCAACCCGCCTGTGGCCAAGTAAAACCAAGGAAAAGACCGCTCTGGATAACCGACAAAAGTAACGAGATGGGTCTCCGCCTAAACAGTCTTAACCTCAGTCTCATTGATAGTATTAACTTACAGGCAAACACAAAAAGCTCTACCTATTTTGTGATATAATTAAACTATTCAAATAAATACCAAATGATTTGGGTTTATACTGTAAAACAAGTTTTTATAGCGAAAATTTAATTGACCCCACACCGCCTACTTGTAGTTTCGCCGCAACACAAGGAGTTGTATGAAATGCCCAAAATGCAATACCGAAGAAGATAAAGTAATCGATTCAAGGCCTTGGAAGGATGGCGCTGTGGTTCGCCGTCGCCGCGAGTGCCTTTCCTGTAACTATCGATTTACGACCTACGAGGAGATTGAGCGCGAAGACCTTCGGGCCGTGAAGCGGGATGGGCGCTACGAGCCATTCGATCGCCGCAAACTCGTTCTTGGTTTCCAAAAAGCCTGCGAAAAACGGCCCGTAAGCCCCGAAGTTATTGAAAAGGCCGTCGACAAGATCATGGAAGAACTGGAGCAGAAATACGGCCGGGAAATTCCCACCACCGCGATTGGCGAAAAGATCATGGATGCCCTCAAGAAAATGGATGAGGTCGCCTATGTCCGCTTCGCCTCGGTGTACCGCCAATTCCGCGACGTGAAGGACTTTGTCAGCGAAGTAAAAAGCCTCAGTGCCCGATAAGTCCAAAAGCGACACCCCGCTCCCCCTGGTCTCCATCCCAGGAGCTTCACCGACCCGTCTTAACGAGTCGTGGCTGATTATCTCCCTGGAAAAAGCCGCTATCCGGGCGGGGCATCAGCAGTGGCCTCTTGCTCCGGATGTCGCTCAAGCGGTTCTTTACTACCTGCGCCATGATTTTGCCCGGCCGCAAATTGAGCGGGACACCCTAGAACTGATTCTCCGCCGCTCCCTCGAGGGGATCGGATGCCCGGCGATCGCCCGCCACTTCGAATTGGCCACCTCCTCTCCCTCCATCAATTTGGCCGCCCTGGCCCGTGAGGCCCCGCTGGAAATCCTTTTTTATCACCGCTTGTCCTCCCTGGTGGACGAAAAAGTCTCCACTCTTGCCTCCGTACTCCGCTTGGAAGGCCTCCGCTCCTGCGTTCTCTCCCTGACCGGCTCCGCCTCCTGGAGGGCCTCCTGCCAGAGACTGAATGATGAGATTGTACATTTTATCCGCGCCCGGGCCCAAACCCTCAGCCCCTCCCTCCTCGAACTGACCATCTGGTAGTTGGCCCCATGGCCAAGACGATTTTCGAGCGCATCATCGATCGCGAGGTGCCCGCGGACATCGTGTATGAGGATGAACACATCCTTGCCTTTCGGGACATTGCCCCCCAAGCCCCGATTCATATTCTTTTGATTCCGAAAAAACATCACGCCCGCCACGCGGCGGTTCCGCCGGAGGATCATCCTGTTTTTAGTCACCTTTTCGCCGCTGCCCAACGCGTCAGCCGCCAACTCCAACTGGAAAAGACCGGCTACCGACTGGTCATCAATAACGGCCCGGACGGGGGCGAAACCGTGCCCCACCTGCATCTCCACCTTTTGGCCGGACGCCCCCTAGGCTGGCCCCCGGGATGAGACAGTTTTTTCTCTCCCCATGGACGGCGGTGGTGTTTTGCGCCTTGCTCAGCACCCTCACCGACACCTTGGGAACGCTTTGGTGGGAAAAGAAAGATCTTTCGATTCTTCTCGGGACGATTCTTCTCTCCCCGCTGGTCTTTCTCTCTTTTGGTTATGTCGGGCGCCATTTTGGTTTGGCCATGGCCTCCAGCCTGACCAACACCCTCATCGTCGCCGGCCCGATTCTGGTCGGCTTGATTTTTCGTCAGGAAATCCGCCGCCTCTCCCTTTCCCAGATGATCGGCATGACCCTCTTGGTCGCCGGTATCACCCTCTTGGCCTGCTCTCGGTCACCGGCGGATTAAGTCAGGTCTTTGTAGAGAATTTTTGAGTTCCGCCCGCTGGCCTCATAGGCGGTTTTTCTGGCGGTGGGCAACATGTCCACCGTGCCTTCGTTAAAGCCGCCTTTGCTCTGCAGATAATTGAAGGCTTGGGTCGAAAGGGCGAGCAACCGCTTCATGCCCATCTCCTTGGCCCGGCTCTCCGCATAAAGCATCAGCTTCCGGCCGATCCCGGCATTTTCATGGCCCGAAGCGACAAACAAGCACCCCATCTCGGCCGTTTTTGCCTCCAACCCGTGCACCGCCACACAACCCACCATGTTTCCGTCGATTTCAAATACGCTGTAGTCCCCGATGGCCGCCGCCACTTCTCCCCGGGTCCGCCGGACCAACTCCTCGGAAGCCACCGAACTTCCAATCAGCCGCATGATTGACCGAACATCCTTTTTCAAGGCTCTCCGGATCTCCGTGTACTCGTCGGCGTAAATCATGGTGCCCACCCCCTCGCTGGAGAAAAGCTCCTCCAGCAAAGCATCGTCCTCCAAGCCGTTCAGAATGTGCGCCCGGCTTACGCCTTCCCGACAGGCCCGCAGCCCGTGCTCCAGCTTGGAGGCCATCTCCCCGCTCAGATCGCCCTTCTTTTTCTTCAACCACTCCGCCGCCTCCTCCACGGAAAGTTGGGCCGGCTTCTTCCCGTTCATCGGCAGTTCTCCCCCCCCCGTCAGAAAGATCAGCTTCTCTGCCTTGAGGGCCTCGGCCACCTCGAGGGCGACTCCATCGGAATTCACCCGGTAGGTCCGTCCATCCCCGTCCACCCCCATCGGGGGGATCACGGGAATGATTCCATTTTCCAACAAAGCCTCGAGAAACCGGGTGTCCACCCGCTCGACCCGCCCCGTCCATTGCTGGTCCACCCCCCCCAGGATCCCCGCCGGATGGGCAATGATCGCGTTGGTTACGGCTCCCCTCAGGTCGGCATCTGCCAAACTTTGCAGGATGTCGTGACTATAGGAATTCGCCGCCCGCTCGGAAACCTTAAGGGTAGCCTCATCCGTCACACCCAACCCGTCCAGATTGGAGGGCTTTAGTTTCATCTCCGAAGCCATCTTCTTGATCCGGGCACTGGCCCCGTGCACCAACACCACCCGGATGTTCAGGCTCCGTAGAACGGAGATATCGAGAAAGAGACTCGCCGCCCGTTCGTCCTCCAGCACGGCACTGTCCACGCTGAGCACGAAGAGCTTGTCCCGGAAACTGGGGATGTAAGTTAAAATTCCCCGGAGATCGGATGCCTTCATACTTGGAGTGTTAGCATTCTTCGTAAGGTTTGAACAAACTTAACTCGCAGGGCAACAACTCCGCAAAAAAGCCAGATTGGCCCGATCTTCTTTTTCCCCAGGGGGCAGTTCGCCGATCCGGGGGACTCCACCCAATCGCGAATCGGAAAAAAAAGCCCGCAAACCGGGGGCCCCGATTTTTCCGTGCCCGAGATGCTCATGCCGGTCCACTTGGGAGCCGCACTCCGTTTTCGAATCGTTGGCGTGAAGCACCGCCAGAAGATCCAGCCCCACCCATCGGGAACACGCCTCGAATAAATCCTCTCTCCCCTTTTCCGTTCGCAAATCAAATCCCGCGGCAAAAGCATGGGCCGTATCCAAACAAGCCGCTCTCCTCTTGGCCGGCAACCCGTGCACCAACTCCCCCCACTCCTGAATCCCGCTGGCCAGGCAACTCCCCTGGCCTGCCGAATTTTCCAAGGCCAGGCGGATGCGGGTGGTTCCGGATCGCTCCAAGGCCTCCAGAAAACCCTCCACAGCCCTTGCGACCGCCTGATGGGCCGATGCCTCACCCCGGCTGCCGCAGTGCACCACCACGGTTTCCAGTTCCAATTCCTCCGCCCTGCGGATCTCCTCCGCCAGGGAGATAATCGATTTCTTTCGTATGTCCGCCTGTCCCGCCGGGTTCACCAGATAGCCGGCATGGGCGCAGACCCAAAGATCCATGGCTCGTTTGCCACGCACAAAATTCTCCCTCTCCTCCTCCGGCAGCTTGCCTATCCGCCATTGGCGGTTGCTTTTCACAAAGATCTGCACCGCATCTTCCCCCAGACCACCGGCCCGACCCAGCATTTCCCCCAACCCACCCGCCGTCGAGGTGTGAAGACCACAGCGACTTGCAACGGAAGTCGCGGGCTTATTTTTTTTCATCGTCGAAATTGCGCGGCTTCCAAACCGGATTTTTCAGGGATCCATTCCCCTCGTACTGAAACATCTGGCTGACCAGGAAAAACGGGACCCCCGCTGGCCCCCGCAGATTTTGCCGCATCAGAAAGTTCTCCAACTGATCATTCACGATGTCGTACGTTCCATGCCCGGTGGTGATTACCAAGGCCGACTCAATGTCGAGGCGGCTGACCAATAGTTTGCCCTCGCCCAATTCAAAATCCATTTCGGCATTCTGGTCCGTTAGACCCACCCACTCCGCCGGCGCGTTCATCGCCTTCTCGAAGGCCCCCAAGCCAGGAAAGGAACCGTCCCGGACTTCCAGCTTTCCTCGCCCGGTCCATTTTTTCCAGTCTTGCGAGGTTCCGTCCAACGTGATGGTTCCATCGAGCATTCCGGAATAACCGGAATTTCCAAAGTAGGTTTGCACCAGAGGTTCAAAATCCACATCCATAAGCTCGATTTTGGTCGTTTGGGTTTTGGTGGCTCCGTTGACAACCACCTCCACCTTCACTTTGCCTCCCATCACGGTCCCGGGGGCATGGGGAGCGGTTTTGACGGTCACTTTTCGGCCGGCCACTTCCACCTGCACATCCACATTGTTAAAACGAAGAGACTTGCCGGCCACTTTGTAATGCAACCCCTCCTTGGTTTTCACCGTCGCCTTGATCTGGGATCTTCCCTTGGCCTCCAAATCCACTTTGCCATTGAGCGTGACCGCTGGGCGGTCCACGAATTCATAGGGCTCCATCGTTTTCCTGAATTTTTCCCCAAAGATCGGGGAGAACTCACGCACGGGAAGGGTGGATTGAACTCCCTGAAAGGCCACGGCATTCGGATTCAGAATGTAGGTCACCTCGCCTGATCCCGTTCCCCCCTCGGAATGAAGCAGTAGGTGCGGAGCCTTCAGCTCTCCATTGGCGAAGGAAATATCACTGGTCAGATCGGATATTTCGACCCCTTTGTAACGAAAAGGCCCCGCCTCCACTTTTCCATCCAATCGGATTAGATCAGTGGCCAGCCCGGCGCCGGTCACCCGGATATCAATTTTAGGCGGATCAAAGAAATCGATGCTGTTCCAAAAAGGGACCGCCCCTGGGCCAAAAAGTGGGGCCAATCCTTTCGGATCGAGATCGCTTTTCAAATTTCCTTTGAGTTCGGCCTTCCCGTCAAACGTCAACTGTCCCTCCATCCCACCCCCGGCAATGGCCTCCAATTTCATGCCCTGAATCATCCATCTTTTCCCATCCGATACCCATGGAACGACCAAGGAACGATACGGCACCAGCCCGAGGCGAAATTCTCCGATCTCCAACCGGCTTTGCCAGAGAAAGCCGGGAGCCTGAATCCAATCCATTTCGATTTTCCCGCTGATTTGCGGCGGATTTTGGCAGTGCAACTCCCGCAGGGCCATTTCCATGCCTCCGGCCGCAGGGGCAAAAAGGGACAGGTCGGCATCCGCCGTATAGTCCAGCGCTCCCCGACCCCCGATAAAGTCCGCCCAGCCGGCCACCTCGATCGACCCCCGCTCCAGACCAATGTGAAATTTTTCCAGCCGGGCCGCCCCCTCCGCCAGGGTTGCCCGCAATTCCAACTCTTTCAAATGGACCCCTCTCCAGACAGCCCGATTGCCGGTCATCAAAATCTCCGCTTTGTTCAAGTCCGGCCGACCGATCTCCACGCTGAATTCCGACTGGATCTTCGGAGCCGGCCCACCCAAATCCTTCAGGTACTTCTCCAAGGTCCGCCAAGTGGCGGCCATGGGGTACATCTGGGGGGCCGCCATTCTACCCTGCTCCGTGCCCACCCGACCCTGCAGATCCAGGTCAAAGCCAAGGACCTGACCCCGCAGTCTTTGAAACCGGATTTCCCCGGGACGAAACTCAATCACCGCCTCCACCCTCCGTGCCTGCGCCTCCACCCCCTCCCCCAGAGGCCAATCGATGTGGGCGTCCCGCAGACGGGCTCCGGATAAAAAAGGTTCCCCTTTTTTCCACGCCAGCCAGTTGAGGGAAAGCTCCACACGCCCCACCCGCAATCGCTCCTCTTTCCTGCTGGCATCGCGATACACCACCAGATCCCTGGCCACCAACCCCCCCAAAGGATCCAAGGTAATTTTACGCGCATCCACCTCCAATCCCCTCGAGGCCAGCTCCCGGACCAAACGGTCTTTCCAAGCCTGCGGAACCCCCACCACCCGTCCCAAAAGCAAAGAGACCACGAAAAAAAACAAAACCATTCCGCCGAGCCGCTGCAGCCATCGTCGCGCTGATCCGGTGGTGGGAGGCCGGATACGAACCGCTCGGCGCAGGGTGCCGAATATTGGGGTGTTCATCCGTCCCAATCATCGCTAACAACTCTTTTTCTAGAATCACAAAATCCCTTTATGGCTGATAACCGCATGGAAAAAATCGTCGCGCTCTGCAAGCGCCGGGGCTTCATTTTTCAATCCTCGGAAATTTACGGTGGCCTCAATGGGGCGTGGGACTACGGCCCCCTCGGGGCCGAACTCAAACGCAACCTCAAGGACAACTGGTGGCGGGCCATGACCCAGGTCCGCGACGATATCGTGGGCATGGACGGGGCGATTCTCATGAGCCGCTCGGTATGGAAAGCCAGCGGCCACGAGGCCACCTTTACCGACCCCATGATCGACTGCAAAACCTGCAAGGGCCGGTTTCGGGCGGACCAGATCGCCACGACCCCGTGCCCACAAAAGCCCAGCAAAATGGTTCAGGCTTGCGGCGGGGAGCTCACCGAACCCCGCCAATTCAACCTGATGTTCAAAACCTACGTCGGTCCGGTCGAGGACGACCGCAACCTCACCTATCTCCGCCCGGAAACCGCCCAGGCCATGTTTGTCCAATTCAAAAACATCCTCGAGGTTTCCCGCAAAAAACTGCCTTTCGGGATCGCCCAGATTGGCAAGGCGTTTCGCAACGAGATCAACCCCCGGAATTTCACCTTCCGCTCCCGTGAATTTGAGCAGATGGAGGTGGAGTTTTTCGTCCGACCCGCCGAGGGCAAAAAGTGGCTGGAACAATGGCTCGCCGACCGTCTGGCTTGGTACGAATCCATCGGTATCCCCCGAAAGAAAATCACCGTCTATGACGTGCCGGACAAAGACCGGGCGTTCTACTCCCAGGGCACCTACGACCTCCTTTACGAATTTCCCTTCGGCACCGAGGAGTTGGAGGGCATCGCCTACCGGACCGACTACGATTTAAAACAACACCAGGAAGCCAGCGGGAAACCCCTGGAATATTTCGATGAGGAAACGAGGGAGAAATTCGTCCCCCATGTGGTCGAACCCAGCGCCGGGGTCGACCGCACAACCCTCGCCCTAATCTGCGAGGCCTACGAGGAAGAGGAAGTAACCGATGAGAAAGGCGCAAAGGAAACGCGCGTCGTCCTCCGATTCCACCCCAAGATGGCCCCGATCAAGGCCGGCATTTTCCCTTTGCTAAAAAACAAGCCGGAACTGGTAGAAAAGGCGAAAGCGCTCACCGCCACCCTCCGTCGCCACTTTCCCGTTTTTTACGATGAGTCCGGCGCGATCGGCCGCCGCTACCGTCGGCAGGACGAGATTGGCACCCCCTTCGGCATCACGGTGGATTTTGAAACCCTGGAGGGGGCCAAAGAGGGCACCTTGGCCGGGCAAAAGGACACCGTCACCCTCCGTCATCGCGACTCCATGAAGCAGGAACGCCTCTCCATTTCCGAGCTCCTGCCGCGACTCCAGTCCGCCCTCGCCTAAAGCGAACATGGCGAAGCCTCGCCGCCGCCTAACGGACCTGCCCAAGGCTTTCGCCGAGCTGGATCTCGACCGCCTCAGCCGGCTTGGCGCCCCCGAAATCATTTACGGATCTGGCAAAACAGTCGCCCAAATCCGGGCCATCTCCCGGCGCATGCTCTCCCAAAATCAACCCGTTCTGGTTACCCGCGTGGATGAAACGAAGGGAAAACAACTCCGACGAATTTTCCCACAAGGCAAATATCATTCCGCCGCTCGGACCCTGTCCCTGAAACCCAAAAAATACCGGCCCGTCCGGCAGGCGCGCTCCTTTCGGGTCGCGATCTGTGCGGCGGGGACGTCCGACCACCCCGTGGCGGAGGAGTCCTTTGCCACCTTGGAGTTTTTGGGACACCGACCGACCCGCTTTTACGATATTGGGGTCGCCGGCCTGCATCGGACCCTTCGCCATCTTCCCGCCCTACGTTCCCATGACGCTCTCATTGTCGTGGCCGGCATGGAAGCCGCCCTGCCCAGTGTCTTGGGCGGATTGGTTGGGCTGCCCCTCGTGGCGGTTCCCACCTCGGTGGGGTATGGAGCCCATCTGCAAGGACTGACCGCCTTTCTGGGGATGCTCAACTCCTGCGCCCCGGGTATCACCGTGGTCAATATCGACAATGGTTTCGGCGCCGCCTACGCCATCCACCGGTTGGCCCTCACGACAAACGTCCGTCCCCCGGCGAATTCGTAAGCCTCATCTTCATTTTGGCATTCCAAAAATGCCCCCTTCCGTCCCACCGGCTTCTTGAGCACAATCTAAGCTGTGCCCACGATTCTTCTGGCTCAGGAAGATCCATCCTCGCTGGCGGAATTCTCCTCTCTGATTTTGGATTTTTTTCCCGGCACCACAATTCACCCCATCACAAATTTCGAGACGCTCCAGTCGACTTTGGCCGATGGCTTTCATGCCTCGGCGCTGCTTACCGATTTGATCTGGTCGGGCGAGGATCGAAGCGGTTCCCTGCTCCTTCTGGCCGAGCAGTATCCCTCCGTTCCTTTTGGAATTCTCAGCCGCTACGACCTTTCGCAATCTCTCCCCCCTGCCTACCCCATCCCCCTGCTCCGAGCCGACGATCACCTGCCTCTCGTGGTGGCCGAGCTGATGGAGGACTTTTCCGGCCGGCACTTTGGCCCGTACCACCTTCTTTCGCCCGCCGGTCCCCATCCTCTGGGGCGTCTGTACTGGGCCCGACACCATCAACTTTCTCGCGACGTCCAGGTTCTTGTCCCACCTGCAGGCTCGAACCAATTCCCCAAGGGCATCCGGAACCTTGCCCGGCTGAACCATGCGGGAGTCTACTCGCTCTACGAATCCATCCCTATGGAACAGCGGGTCTTCGTCGCCATGGAACCGGTCACCCACCCCTCTCTTCTTCACAGGGAGAGCACCGGAGAGAAACTCGATCTGCTTTCGTGTGCCCGTCTGGCCACCACCTTGGGTTCGGTGCTCTCCGAGATGGAATCCTCCTCCATCCCCACCCGCTTGCTGGGGGCTTACGATTACACCCTCTCCCCCAAGGGCACCCCCCGCTTGCGCAACCCGGCCGCTTTTCCGGGGACTCCAGAAGCCTCCTTTCTCGAAAACTCAACCCACCTTGCCTCCCTGTTGGAACTTTTTCTCCCGGACGACCCCAAAAGCCGGGAGCTTCTGGCGATTCTCCGCGAGCCGGGCACGTCCGCCTTCGATCTCCTTAAGCGCACCCGCGAATTCGAACGCCAGCTCGCCGAGGTGCAGGAGGTTCACGTTCGAGAGGAGGAAATCGAGGCAGCCCGCCAAGCTATCCGGGCCCGGATCCTCCGAAGGTGGGCCATTGCGGTGGGGTCCTTGGCTGCCGTGGGATTCGGCCTTCTCTGGGTTTTTGTTCTGCACCACAAGTTCTTCCTCGACGTCAACGCCACCCTCAACGGGGAGGAAATTAAAGTGCCCGCCGGCCAACTGATGCTCGACGGAAAAAAAGTCGACGTGCCCGCTTTCTCTCTCGACCGCCATGAGGTCACGATCGGGGAGTATGAACGTTTTCTGGCCGACCTGCCCAATCAGGATCTCACCAAACTTCTTCCAAAGAATCGCCCTACGGATCGCAAGTCCGTTCAAGCATTTGTCCCGGCGGACTGGGAGGAAATCCTTAGCCGCGCCCGCAAAAAAGAGCACTATCAGGGTCAGGTCATCACCCGCGATACCCCGGTTTTCAATGTCGATTACCTCAGCGCCTTTGCCTACGCCAAATGGAAAGGCCGTCGACTTCCCAAAAAAGAGGAGTGGCTCTGGGCCGCTTCCGGGAAAAAGGCCCTCCCCTATCCTTGGGGCACCGAAGAAAAGGTCCCCGGGATCAACCTCGGAAGTAATGCCGATCCCAAGAAGATCGCTGACCCCGGTTATTTTTACGTTTTACCCGCCGAGTCCAACCCCGCCGATGTCGGACCCTTCGGACATTTTGACCTGGGAGGAAACCTGAGCGAATGGATCAACTCCCTGGAGGTCAACAAATCCGGGGATGCCTCCCCTCCTTTTATTGGCGGGAATTACCTCGACCAGGCCGCCGTTGCCAATGCGAATGCCGTACGCCTTCTGCCCTCCGACAAGGGCGACCCACGTATCGGCTTTCGCACCGCCCGCTGAGATTTGATCTCCGGAAGTTCCGCACCAAGCAAGTCGTTACTCTCTTCTCAGCCTCTTTTCCAACTCCAGCTCGTCGTGGATGGGTAGCTGACAACTTTGTCCCTCGCAGAAATAGGCTGTTGTTTTTTTCGTACGCCGGAATAGCTCACGGACAAAGGGACTGGGATGATCCTCGGTAGCCCGCGTGAGGAGCAGATCCGGACGATACACTCCCGTAACCACAGCCTGCATGTTTTCAAGCATCTCCCCCGCCAAGACCAACCTCGCTGGAGGTTCGGCCACTCTTTGCAGGGCCGTCAACGCGTGCGGCACGGCTTGCGGTAGCTTTCGCATTCTATCGCCCAACCAATCCAGGATTTCCATGGCTGCCTCGATCCATTGGGACTGATCCGTCAGACGCCCCAACTCAACCATCGCCAAAGCGGCCACCGCGTTCCCGCTGGGCTCAGCGCCGTCATAATCATCCTTCATTCGCGCCAGGAGCGATTGATCGGCACTCGACCAAAGCCCCCCTCCTTGTGAATCCCTGAAACAGTCCAACATCTTTCCCGCCAGCTCCTGGGCCCGAGCGAGATACGCCACATCCAACGTTGCCTGATGAAGGTCCAACAAGGACTGTAAAACGCCCGCGTAATCTTCCAGGAGGTGGGCGTCGTCTTTTTTTCCATCCCTCCACCGATGCGTTGGCGTCCCATCCTTTCGTAGAAGGTTCTTTTCGAGAAAACCCCAAATTTCCCGGGCTCGCTCCGCATAGGGCCGGCCCCCGCCCCACCGCGCCGCCCTCGCATAACCGGAAACCGCCAACGCATTCCACGAGGTCAAAACTTTGTCATCTCGACCCGGCCGGACACGGTCCTCCCTTCTTTTTTCCAGTTTGCTGCGGATTTCCTCTAGGATTTTTTCCTCCTCCTTGCTCGGCACTCTTTTCCTGGCCAACACGTTCCATCCCTGAACCGGATGGTGCGGATCCATGAAATTCCCTTCCTCCGTCACCCCCCATAACTCTTCGGCCAGCTTGAATTCCTCTCCGTTGGCTAATTCCCGGATCTCCTTTCGGGTCCACACATAAAACTTTCCCTCCACCCCCTCGCTGTCGGCGTCTTCCGCCGAAGCCAACCCACCGCCCTGAGTCCGCAAATCCCGCCAGAGATATCGGTCAATGCCCGCCACCACCTCCCAGGGCCACTCTTCCCCTGTCGCTGCCGCCAACTCTGCATACCAGCCCATCAACTGCCCGTTGTCGTAGAGCATCTTTTCGAAATGAGGCACCGCCCACTCCCCATCCACCGCATAGCGATGGAAGCCGCCTCCAATCTGGTCATAAATCCCCCCCGAGCGCATAGCCCGTCCCGTATGCCTGACCATTTCCAAAAGCTTTTCGTCCCTTTCCACCCACGACCTTCGCAGGAGAAAAAGCGGCTGGCTGGGGCGTGGAAACTTGGGCGCAGCTCCAAATCCTCCATGCTTCCGATCGTACTCCCGGGCCAACTGATCCGTGCCCGCCGCCAGAATCTTCTCGGCATCACGAATGGGATCTCCTCCTGCGCCCTCCCCCAGTTGGCGGATTCTCTCCGAAAGCTCCTCCGCCCATCCCTCCACCTCCTCCTTTCGATTCTTCCAGGCCGCCGAAATCTGCCGCAACGCGTCCAGAAAACCCGGCCGCCCATGGCCCCCCGTTGGCGGAAAATACGTCCCCCCGTAAAAGGGCTTTCCCTCCGGTGTAACCCAGACCGATAGAGGCCACCCTCCCTGCCCCTTCATGGCTTGGACTGCCGTCATGTACACCCGGTCCACATCCGGCCGTTCCTCCCGATCGATTTTCACGGGGACGAAATCTCGGTTCAGCACCTCCGCCACCGCCTC
>CAZZMY010000027.1:0-14664 GCA_964655385.1 uncultured Akkermansia sp. | reverse complement strand
TTCTCCGGCTTCATTCGTCCTCCCCCAGCACAATGACTTCAGGCTCCAGCTCAATTCCCCGGTCAGCCTTGGCCCGCTCCCGGACTTTCTCCATCAGGGCCAGCACATCCGAAGCTTTGGCCCCCCCTTGGTTCACAATAAAGTTCCCATGCACCGGTGAGATTCGGGCCCCGCCAATGGCTGTGTCTTTTAGACCAAGTTCGTCGATTAGTTTCCCCGCCGGGATGGTCTCCGCATTTTTAAAAATACAACCGGCACTGGGCGCCGCCGGCTGGGAATCCCATCGTTTCCGACTGTACTTCTTCAGTCGTTCAGCGATCTCCTCCGGTTGGGCTGACGATCCCTTTAATACCGCTCCCACGGCGATGTCTTTGGTGAGGCGCGGCACTTTCCGATATTTCACTTCGAATTCCGCGGCGGGAACGTCCTGCACCTGCCCTTTCCGATCCATCACACGGACACTTTCCACCACTTCAAAAGTCCACGACTCCATGGCCCCCGCATTCATCCGCATGGCTCCCCCTAACGCGCCCGGAATCCCTTCCATGAATTCCAAACCCCCGATTCCCGCCGCCCTCGCCGTTGAAACAATCTGTTTCAGACGCGCCCCGGCTCCCGCGCGGATTTTTCCACCCCGCGCCTCAATCTTGCTCATTCCGGGACGACCCAGGTTTACGCAGACTCCCGGAATCCCACCGTCACGAACCAATAGGTTGCTACCACGTCCCACCACAGTCAGTGGCACCTTCTTTTCATCACAAAAACGAATCACCTGACCCAACATCTCCTCCGAATCCGGCTCGAACCAGACTTGGGCCGGTCCACCGATCCGAATCGTCGTGTGTTTGTGCATCGGCTCGTACCAACGGACGACCGCGTCCTTTCCGGCGGCCCGCCGGATCTGGAGAAAAAGCTCGGCCTCTTGAGCCACCCTTCGGGCCAATAGGGTGATGTCGCCAGCACCCAGGAATAAAAACAGATCGCCCTCCTGCCAGATTCGCCCAAGAATCGAGCGGGCTTCAGCCATGGACGCAGCCAACTCCACCTTCACCCCTTTTTCTCCTAACTTTTCGGCTAGGGCCGAGGAATCTGCTCCTGAAATCGGTTTCTCCCCTGCGGCATAGACAGGCAAGAGAACCACGACTTCGGCTTTGGCCAAAACATCAGCAAAACCCGAAAGGAAAGTCGCCATTCTTGTATAACGGTGGGGCTGAAGAATCACCACCAGTCGTTGGCGTCCCCGAGCCCTCGCCGCCTCCATGGTGGCCGCCACTTCTCTCGGATGGTGGGCATAATCATCCACCACCTCCAACTCAGGCTCGCTTCGCAGGATCTCGAATCGCCGGTCCGCGCGGCGGAAATCCGCGAGTCCCATCCGAATCTTGTCGGCGGATAACCCGGCCTCACGTGCCAGACTCAAAGCGCCCAGGGCGTTGCCCGCATTATGCCGACCCGTAGCCGACACTTGAAAGACGCCGAGATCGACCTTTCCCTTGCAGGCCGAGAACTTTACCCCTTCGGCATTCTCCCCGATCCAGGTTCCCAGATAGTCCGCCCCGCTACTTTCCCAACCGAAAGTTGTTTTGGAACCGAAAGATTCGGACGCCTTCATCGCCGCCACTTCCTCTTTGGCAACGACCACCACGGGGCCCCTCACCTGACCCAGCATGTCGCGGTAGGCTTGGATGACCGCCTGACCGTCCGGATAACGGTCTGCGTGTTCGTGGTCCGCATTCAAAAGAATGGCCGCCCAAGGCTGGAGCTGGGTCGGGGCTCCTTCGCTTTCATCGACTTCCGCGACCAACCAGGAGCCTGACCGCCACGCCCCCGAGGCTCCCAGCGAAGGTGCGTATCCCCCGAGGTAGAAAGAAGGATCCTCACCTGCCGCCCTCCAAATTTGGGCCAACATGGTGGCCGTGGTGGTCTTCCCATGGGAACCGAGAACCGCCACCAATTTTTTTTCTTGAGCCAATTGCGACAAAACTTCCCCCCGACGAAAACGTGGAATTTTTCTGCGTCCCGCTTCCGCCCATTCCGGATTGGATTCCGCAATAGCCGTGGAGGCGATTACCGCCTCGGCTTTTCCCACCGCGCCCGCCGTGTGCCCCAAGGTGAATTGGATCCCTCGACGGATGAGCCGATCCGGAATCTCCTTCAGGTCGCTTCCACTGACCTCGTGTCCCAGATCCAGCAGGATTTCAGCCAGCGGGGTCATTCCCGAACCGGCCACTCCAATCAGATGGATCCGGCATTTTTTCCCGGTCCATGATTTGGCCTCAAAGGACATGGTGAATCTCCTCGGCGATTTTTTCGGCTGCCTGAGCCACAAATTGGTTCCGTGACGCCTTGCTCATGTGGAGCCTCCGACTGGCATCCCCCAATAAGCGTCCGATCCGCTGGCCCAGTTCGGTGCCCACAAGATATTTCTCCGCCACCACCTCCGCGGCTCCCCCGTCGGCATAAGCGTGCGCATTGGCCATCTGATGGTCATCCACGGCAGCCGGAAAGGGCACGAGAATCGCGGGCACCCCGCAGGCGGCGAGTTCGGCCAGGGTCCCCGCGCCGGAACGCGCCACCACAAGATCCGCCGCCGCATAGACCGCTCCCATTTCATCGCAAAATCCCATCACCACGGCATGAAACCCGCTGCCTTGATACGCCTTACGCACCCTCTCTTCATGCGCGCCCCCAGCGAGGTGCAGGATTTGCATGGTAGATGCCTCTGCCTTGAGCGCCCCCAGCCCACGAATCATCGCTTCGTTCAATCCCCGTGCTCCCTGGCTCCCTCCCAACACCGCGACCAAATGCCGCTTCGGATGCAGCCCCAGCTTTTTCAGCGCTTCTTCCTTGGTATACCCCGCCAACTTTTGGCGTACTGGCGTGCCCGTAAACAAGGTAGGCACACCGGAAAGCCGCTGGGTGCATTCCTGAAATCCAACGAAAACTTTTTTTGCACCTCTCGATAACAGACGGGTTGCCCGTCCGGGGGTGGCATTGGATTCATGAAGAAAATAGGGAATGTTTCTCCGTCGTGCGGCTCCGATGGATGCTCCGGAAACAAATCCCCCCATCCCCAGCAGGGCATCTGCGCGAAACTCCCGCATGGCCTCTCCGGCCCTTTTCACCGCAGCGAGGAGATGAAGGACAAAAGACCCCGCCCGCAGGAACCCACACCATCCAACGGCCGGAATTTCTATTCCGTTGCCGCTTTCCCCCGCCCCGGAAAGTGCCCGACGGTCCACTTCCTTGGCTGAGATAAAAAATTTCACCTCATGGCCCCGTCGGCGAACGGCCTCCGCCACGGCCAATCCCGGAAACAGGTGTCCACCCGTTCCCCCGCAGGCGATCATCAGCCGACCCATATCGTTCACCTCCGTCCTCCTACGAGGCGACGGCTCCGCGCCTCCTCGCGGTAGTGGGCCTGACGGTGCAGCGCCACCAACATGCCCACTGCCGCCAGGCACAACACCAGATTGGAACCCCCGTAACTAATAAAAGGAAGACCCACGCCTTTGGGCGGTAGGAGACCGGTGACCACGGCTAGATTGGCGACTGCCTGCATGGCCACCAAGGCCGTCAGACCGATTCCCAACGTCATCGCCGTGGCGTCGGGGGCGTGACAGGCAATGTAGCCCCCCAGCAAAGTGATCATCAAAAATATCGCCACCACACCCAACGTGAAGGGCAGACCCAACTCTTCTCCCAAAATCGGAAAAATAAAATCGGTGTGCGCTTCAGGGAGATAAAACATCTTCTGCACGCTTTGCCCCAAACCCACGCCCCGCGTCCCCCCGGAACCCAGAGCCACCAGCGCCTGCCAGACCTGATATCCGCCCCCTTGTCGATGAGCCTCCGGGTCCATGAAAGCCACTAGGCGCCCCATACGTTCCGGCATGGTCAGAGCTAATCCGATCACCCCCATGACCGCCAAGAGACCGAGGATCGCCAAGGGCAGTACCGGCGCTCCGCCGGCAAAGAGCACGACCGAGGCGGCCATCACCACGAACATGGCCGAGCCCAGATCCGGTTGTTTTAAAAGGAGGAGGATAGGCACCCCGAGGATAAGCATCGGCAAAACCAGCCCATACCATGGGCTTTTCATCTTGTCCTTTTGCCGATGCACCCAACTCGCGGCAAAAATCACCGTTGCCAATTTCAGAAATTCCCCCGGTTGTAATGCGAAGGGCCCGAGCGGAATCCACCGGGCTGAACCCTTCACCGTCCGACCCACGCCAGGCACGTGACAAAGCAACACCAGCAAGGTCGCCCCGATCAGAATCCATACCCCGTGATGAACCAGGATTTTTGGATCCAACCGGGCCAACACAACGCACACCCCGATTCCCGCCACCAGCCAGAGCCCTTGCCTTTGGAGGAAGAAAAGGGGTTGGCCCCGGTTATCGGGGGAAAATGGACCCACGCTGGCGAGCATGATCAGGCCAAGCCCGATCAAAGCCGCCACGCAGATCAGAAGGGTGTGCGCCGTGTTGCGTCCCATGCCGGATTCAGTTCGACGAGGCTTTTGGCAGCATCGCCATATCCGTCGGACCCGCTGGGGTCGGAGCCGCCTGCGGAACCTCCACTTTGGCCGAAGCCTCCCCCGGAACCTGAATCTTCATCCCGATCTTCAATTTCTTGGGATCGTTGATGGAGTTCAGTTTCGCCAGGGTCTCCGCCTTGGTGCCGAACTTTTTCGCGATTTTGGCCAGGGTATCTCCTGCCGCCACGGTATACGTGCCGGCGGGATTGGAATCCTGTTTGACCGCCGCCGCCATCACCGCCTTCGCGGGCGCGGAAGCCTTGGTCGGGGTTTTCCCTTCCGAACCGGTTCCAGCCACTTCCGGAATCTTTAGTTTCTGGCCGATTTTCAACTTGGCCGGATCAACCGCATTGGCTTTCGCCAGAGCGGCTGCCGTCACGCCATTCGCTTTAGCGATCTTGGCCAGGGTCTCTCCTTTCGCCACCACATGGGTCCGCTCCGCTGCCGGGGCTGTCGCCACGGGAACCTCTGTCGGAGCAGGGGTTGCCGCCGCGGGAGCCTGGGCTTCGTTCGGAGCCAGACTGTTGGCCTGCCAGACCTTGTCATCCGGACTGGGCATGGTGCTGGTCACTTCAGGCGCAGGGTTGGCTGGGGTTGTGGCTTCGGGCGCCTTGGCCGTCTCCGCGACCGGGGTGGGCATGGCCTCGGGAGCCGAGGTCATGCTGGTGTCCGGGTTGCCACGGAGCAGGTGGTAGGCGCTGATGCCGACGATCACCACGACGTGCAGGCCCAAAACGACCAGAAAGATCGTGGAGAGCCGATTCAGGCCTCCCGTCTTCGCCGGACGCTCGGAGCTTTCGGTCTCCATCGCCGTGGGGTTGCTGCGTTTCGCTGAGTATTCGAGCAGTTCATCGCTCATTGGGTGGTTTCCTCCTTGGGCAGGGCTTTGACGCACTGCCGATATATCTCCCCTCTTTCCTCGAAATTTTTAAACATGTCGTAGCTCGAACATCCGGGACTGAGCAGAACCGTTTCTCCGGAACGAGCCATCTCGGCGGCCCGTATCACCGCCTCCCCCAGATCCGCCACCCGCCGGCAGGGTAAAAATCCGCCCCAGGCCTTTTCGATCTTGGTCGCCATCTCGCCCAGGAGGAGAGCCGCCCGCACTTTCCCTTCCAAAACCTTCCCACTGGTTGAAAAATCAAACCCTTTGTCCTTCCCCCCAGCGATCAGAATCACTGCACCTTTCATCCCGAACACCGCTCTCTCCATCGCATCAAGGTTGGTCGCCTTTGAGTCATTGACCCAGGTCACCCCGTGGCGGACCGTCACAACTTCACACCGGTGAGGCAAGGGACGGTAGGAGCGGAACACCTTCTTCACCGCTTCCCTGGAGATGCCGTCCACATCCGCCACGGCCAAGGCCGCCAGAAGATTCTCCGCATTGTGGGGGCCGCGAAGAGGGCTTTCCTCTTGTGGAAACACCCTCTCTCCCTTGGCACATAACCAACCCTCCTCAAGGGTGTAATCCGCTCCCGACCGCCCAGCGGTAAAAGTGATCTTTTTGGACTTCAGACCGGGAAGGACAAGATCCCGTTGCACCACGGCGATGTCCTCGGATGTCTGGTTTTCAAACAGCCGCAGCTTCGCTTCCCCGTACTCTTTCATGGAGGCATAACGGTCGAGATGGTCCGGGGTCAGATTCAAATAGACCGCAATTTTTGGACGGAAACTCTCGATGGTCTCCAACTGGAAGGAACTCACCTCCGCCACCACGCGGTCGAAATTCCGGCTTAGGGGAGCCACCTCGCAAAGAGGACGCCCGAGATTGCCGCAAGCCACGGATTTTTTTCCGGCGGCCCGGTAGATGGCATCGATCAGCTCCGTGGTCGTACTTTTTCCGTTCGTTCCGGTCACCGCCACGATCGGACAAAGGCAGGCCCGCGAACCCAATTCCAACTCCCCAATCATGGGCACCCCGGCTTTTCTCAACTGGGTCACGACGGGGCGGCGGGGATCCACGCCGGGGCTAAGAATCGCCGTGGCGAAACGGGTATCGGGGAGTTCCGTTTTTCCGGTGATCACCGAAGCCCCGCGCTTCTGCCAGTTGCGGGCCAGCTCCTGTAACCCCGTGGCGCCGGATTCATCAAACATGGTCACCTCCGCACCATGAGCCAAAAGCCATTCCGTCGCCGCGAGACCGCTCCGGCCCAAACCCAACACGACGACTCGTTGTCCATGCCATGTAGTGGTTTCTCCTTTCACCGCAACTTGAGAGAGGCCAAGCCCGCCAGGGCAAAGACCGCACTGAGGATCCAAAAACGCGTGACCACGGCCGTTTCACTCCAGCCGCGGAGTTCAAAATGGTGGTGGATGGGTGACATCGCAAAGATGCGACGGCCCGTCAGCTTAAAGGAGACAACCTGGAGGATGACGGAGGCCGCCTCCATGACGAACACCCCGCCGATAATGGCCAGCAACAGTTCCTGGTTGATACAGATGGCCACCACCGCCACCGCCCCCCCTAAGGCCAAAGACCCGGTATCCCCCATAAACACGCGGGCGGGGTGACAATTGAACCACAGAAATCCCAAGGCCGCACCGAAGAGGGCCGCACAGAAGATCACCAGCTCTTCGCCCCCCGGAACACGCGGAAGAAACAGATAGGACGCTAACTTGGCGTGACTGGAGAGATACGCAAAGATTCCCAGCACCAGCGCCACGGTCAAAAGGCAACCGGAAGCCAACCCATCCAACCCGTCGGTCAGATTCACCGCATTCGAGCTCCCGACGATAATGAAAACAAAAAAGAGAATCGCACCCCACACCGGGAGATGCATGAGAAAGAATTCTTCACGCACAAATGGAATCTGCAGCTTGAGGGCCGCCTCACGCGTTTGCGGATTCAGCATCAAGGCCCCGGCCACTCCCGCCGCGACCCCACCCTGGACCAGAAGTTTTTTTCTCCCACTTAATCCACCGGAACTTTTTTTGCGCACCTTTGCGTAGTCGTCGCAAAAGCCAAGGGTTCCCAAAGCCAGCGTGCTCCCCAAAGCCAGCCAAAGGAAAGGATTCGTCGGACGCGCCCAAAGCACGCAGGCCAAGGTGAGGGAAAAAAGAATGAGTACGCCGCCCATGGTCGGGGTGCCCTTCTTGCTCTCGTGCAGGTCAGCCAGCTTGTGCACCTCTTCCCTCCGGCGCAGGGGTTGTCCGAGCTTGAGACGGAGAAGGGCATCGATCACCCGGGGACCGATCCACAAACAAAAAAGGAAAGAGGTTAACGCCGCGCCCACCGTCCGGAACGTCACGTATTGGAATACGTTCAGTGGCCCAAACCAGCCACTTAGGAGGCTCAGGTAATAGAGCATTATTTTTTCCCCTCCCGCAGTCGGGCGGCGACCACTTCCATCCCCTCGCGACGACTTCCCTTGATCAAAATTCGGTCGGAAACGATCGCTTCCTTGAGGTAGGCCTGAATCAATTCATCCCGCTTGGCAAACCACCGCACCCAGTTGCCGGAGCGGATCTTTTTGGCCGCCTCAACCAGAAACTTGGATTCCTCCCCAACGGCCAGGCACAGCCCGATTTTTCCCCGTGCCACCGTCGCTCCGGCCTCCTCATGTAACATTTGACTGAACGATCCCAATTCGGCCATGGCACCCAACAACGCCACATTCCTTCCCTCGCCGGGCAACTCCTGCAGGGTCTGCAGCCCGGCGGACAAGCTGTCTGGATTGGCGTTGTAGCTGTCATCGATCAGCCAACCCTGACCCAGCTTCTCCAGCTTCAGTCGTCCCGCAGGAAGAGTTATGTTTTCCAAGGCGGAAGCTGCCGCTTGGGGTTCCGCTCCTAGTTCCACCCCGGCGGCCAAAGCCTGCGCCGCATTCATCGCCATATGGGCTCCTGGCACGGGAAGCAGAACCTCCATCCGACCACGCGGACCCTCACAAACAAACCGGGTGGCCTCGCCCTCACACTCGATCTTTTGCAAACGGTAGTCCGCTTCGGGGGAGCGCCCCACCCGCACCACGCGGGCCCGACACCCTTCCAGAGTCCTTTTTTCAAATGGGTCGTCTGCATTGCTGATGGCCAGGCCTGTGGGCGGCAAGGATCGGTACAAGGCCCCTTTTTCGTTGGCGGTTGCCTCACGCGAACCCGTTCCTTCGACATGAGCCCAGCCAATGTTCGTCACGAGTCCCGCCTCCGGTTCGGCCAACTCAGCCAACGGTCCGATCTCCCCGGGAGCATTCATGGCGATCTCCACCACTGCCCACATGTCTTCTGCCCCGATGCCCATCAGGGTCAGCGGCACACCAAAATGATTATTTAGGTTTCCGGGAGTGCGATGGGTTTTTCCCATGGTTCCCAACACCGCTGCCAACATTTCCTTGGTGCTGCTTTTGCCCGAACTACCGGTCACCGAGACGACCCTTACGGGAAGCATGCGGCGGTAACCCCGAGCCATTTGTTGCAACGCTTTCTGGGTGTCTTCCACCAGGAGAAGCCCAAAACCGGGGGAAATCTTTTTTACGTCCGAGGTTTGCACCATTGCGGCGATGGCGCCTTTTTTCGCGGCTTCGGCCAAGTGGTCATGGCCATCATGTTTCGGCCCGCGGATGGCCACGAATAGCTCTCCTGGCTTGATCGATCTCGAATCAAGGCTGACCCCGAAAGCCACGCGCTCCCCATTGCCATGGATCACCTTGGCCCCCGCCAAATCGGCCAAGGTGGATAGCGATAATGGCTTCATCCACGCCCCCTCTCGGCCCAAGCCCGCTCCGCCTCGCGTCGATCGGAAAAAGGCACCTTCGCGCCCTGAATTTCTTGAAACTCCTCGTGACCCTTACCGGCAATCAAAACCACGTCCCCTTGGGCCGCACCCAAAATGGCGGCCCGGATGGCTTCGGCACGATCTTCGATCAACTTCACCCTCGGATTGGCGGATAGGCCGGACTTCATTTCACGGAGGATCGACAGGGGATCTTCACTGCGCGGGTTATCAGAGGTCAGGATCACTTCGTCGGCTCCCCCTTCCGCTGCGGCCGCCATTTTGGGCCGCTTGCCCTTATCCCGATCCCCCCCCGCACCGAGAACGATCCAAAGTTTTCCCTTCGTCATGGGTCGCAAGGTTTCCAGTGCCGCACGAACCGCGTCCTCAGTATGGGCGTAATCGATCAGCACGGTGATCTCTTGGGGTCCGGCCACCCTCTCCATTCTTCCCAGAACTGCTGGAGCCCGACCGAGGCCGGCGGCCACTTTCTCCAGCGACACTCCCGCAGCCAAAGCTCCCGCCGCCGCGGCCAGCGCGTTCGCCACGTTGAAGCGTCCCAACCAAGGCAAAGTCACGGACGCCTCACCCTCGGGAGTGCAGAGAACAAAGGAACTCCCTCCGATGCCCATTTTTAAATTGCGGGCATGGACCTCACCCCGCTCCAGACCGTAGCGCAGAGTCCGAACCCCTGCTCCGCACAAACTCGTCATCCGGATCCCGGCCGGATCCTCCGCGTTGATCACCGCAAAGGCCCCGGCCCCTAATCCCCGGAAAAGCTGTGCCTTGGCCGCCTCATAGGCTTCCAGCGTTCGGTGATAATCCAAATGATCCCGTCCCAAGTTGGTAAAGATTGCGCCCGCAAACTCCACCCCCTCGGTCCGGCCTTGATCCAAGGCATGGGAACTGACCTCGATGGCCGCGGCCCGGCATTCATTTTCCCTCATTTCGGCAAGATACTGTTGCAGATCGAGAGCCTCCGGCGTGGTGTGTTTGGCCGGAACCTTGCCCCTTCCGGTGTCATTCACCACGGTGCCCAGCAAACCAGAACGGAGACCTCCCTCTTCCAAGAGCGCCTGCAACAGCATCGCCGTGGAGGTTTTCCCGTTCGTGCCGGTGATCCCCACCACCCGGACGTGCCGGGAGGGATTTCCGTAAAAGTTGGCGGCCATCCGACCCAGCGCCCGTCTTCCATTTTCCACTTGGATCCCGGGAATCGTGAGATCGGCCAGTTTTCGTTCCGCCACCACGGCCACCGCCCCGCGTTTAACCGCATCCGGGACGAAAGCATGCCCGTCTTTCACTTGACCCTTCCAGGTGCAGAAAAGTGATCCTGGCTTCACCCGATTGGACTCATAAGCCAAGGCCGAAACCTCGGCCTGACGTTCCCCCTGCCAGTCCTCCACCTTCACGCCGTTCATGACCTCGGTCAGCCTCACAGTTTTTCGCGGGTAGCCACCACCGCGCCCCGGTTGAGGTTCAACTGTTCGGCCACATGGATGGCGATGTTCTTGAAAGCCGGGGCCGCCACCTGACCCCCGTAATACATTTTGCCCTTGGGTTCATCGACCATGATCGAGACCAGAAACTCGGGATGGTCCGCCGGCAAAAAGCCGATGAAGGAGGAGCGATATTTCTCCTTGGAGTAAATCCCGTTCGACCACTTTTGCGCCGTGCCGGTTTTTCCCGCCACCTCGAATCCCGGAACCGCCGCATTCTCCGCCGTTCCCGTGTCCGAAACCACCCCCCGAAGGGCGTCAATCACCTTGTTGGCCGTTTCGGGACGGACCACCTGACAGACGACCTTGGGAATGAACTGCATCACCACGCGGTTGTCACGGTCCACCACCGCCTTGACCAGCCGGGGCTCCATTCTTTTTCCACCGTTGGCAATCGCCCCATAGGCCAGAGCCATCTGGAGGTTGGTGACGGCCACCTCGTAGCCCATCGGAATCCGTGTGATCGAAATCTTGTTCCAGTTTTTGAGGCTGCGCAGCAGGCCCTTCTCTTCCCCCGGAAGTCCCCCTTCTCCCTTTTGCGTCCGCTCCCCGAAACCAAACAGCCGGGCATAATGGAAAATTTTCTCCTCTCCGACCTGCATGGCCAACTTGGCCATCCCGATGTTGCTCGATTTTGCGACCACCTGCCGAAGGGTGAGCAACCCGTAGGGCTCATGATCCTTCAGCCAATGGCCGGCATAGAACATTTGGCCGTCCTCGCAAAAATAAGTGCTTTCCAGATCTGCCGCGCCTTCGTTCAACCCGGCGGCCAAAGTCACCACCTTGAAAGTGGATCCCGGTTCGTAGGTGTCCGAAATCGGCCGGTTTTTGAGCGCCTCGGCTTCATAGGTCTGCCTTTGGTTCGGATCAAACGTCGGCCGACTCGCCATTGCCAGGATTTCCCCGGTGGCCGGTCGCATCACCACGATGTGCACGTCCTCGGGATGGAACTGCTCCATCAAGGCATCCGCCTCTCGCTCGACGATGTGCTGGATGCTCTGATCCAGGGTTAACACCACGTGATATCCATCCCTGGCTGGGCGATCGCTTAGACGGAAGTAGGGAATTTCCCGCCGGGCCGCATCCCGGATGATCCGACGCTCCCCCGCCACCCCCCGCAGATATCGGTCCATCGACTTTTCCACCCCCGCCTCCCCCACTTCAAACACCGCCGGACGATCCCCCGCCGCACCGGCCTGCTCCCGCAGATTCACGTACCCGAGGATTTGGGCCGTTTCCGCCCCGTTGGGATAATTGCGTACCGTCTTGCGCTCGAGCCGGATACTGCGCAACCGGCTGGCCCGTAATTTTCCCTCCACCTCCGCTCCCACACCTTCCGCAATTTTCTGGTAACGATTTTCCGGATCCGCCTGACCCTTCAGCCACTCCGCCGAAACGCCCAAAATCTCCGCCAAAACCGGAAGTTCCTGGGGACGGTCCGCCAAAACTTTTCCGTCCAGACGGACCTCAATCAACGGCATACTCTGGGCCAAGACCCGCCCGCTCACGTCGAGAATCGATCCTCGCTGGGCGGGCACCGCCTCGCCACAGGTGTGCATCTTGATGGCTTCCTCGCGATACTCGTCCTGCTTCACCATCTGAATCCAAACCAACCGGATCGAGATTCCGGTGAAGGCCGCGGCCAGCAGCATGGTCACCGTGATCACCCGGTTGCGGGCATTCATCGGGATTCCTCCTTGGCCAAATCCGCGCCGTTCCATGGGCGGCGCACCGGGGCTTCGACAATCTCCAGCTGACTGACGCTGATCAGACCGAGATTCATCTGGCTCGAGCGGTCCGAAAGTTGACGCGGAGATCGTAGCCGTTCCGACTGCAGGCGGGCGGACTTCACCAAATCATCAAGACGGCTTTGGGCCACCTCCAGTTTTTTCAGCTCCCCAGCGGCCCGGATATTGGTCACGTGCAAGAGGGCGAAGGCCACCACCAGCGCGGTGGTAATACCGGCCCCCACCAAAAACCGCAGGAGCTGGGCTCCTCCGACCTGGTTGGTGCGACGAATCTGGTTCCGGCTCATGCTTCACCTCCCGGCAGACGTTCCGCCCCGCGAAGACGGGCGCTTCGGGCCCGGGGGTTGGCCGAAATCTCCTCTTCGGTGGGGACTGCCTCTCCGAGCGAACGCACCCAGCGCTCGGGATTCGCATGACCAAAGGCCATTCCGGGCTGCCGTTTTTCCTCCTCGGCATGTTCCCGGATCCAGTTTTTTACGGCCCGATCTTCGATCGAGTGATACGTCAAAACTCCCATGCGACCGCCCGGCTTCAGGGCTCGCGGCATGGCCGCCAAGGCATCCGCCAAGCTTTCCCCCTCCCGATTCACCGCCCGGCGAAGCGCCATGAACGTGCGGGTGGCTGGATGTTTCGCACCGGCGCGGGGAGCCCGGGTCACCCGCGCGACCGCCGTGGCCAGATCGGCCGTGGTGTGTAGCGGGCGGGCCCGCACGATCGCCCGCGCAATTTTTCCTGGGTCCCGATCCTCCCCGCCTTCCCGCAGGAGATGGCGCAATTCTGGCTCGGAAAGTTCGTTGACCAGCTGCTCCGCCGTCACTCCGGATTCAGGATTCATCCGCATGTCGAGCGGTCCGGCCTGCTGGAAACTAAAACCGCGCTCCGCCTGATCGACTTGGGGCGAGGAGATCCCCAAATCCAGCAGAATGGCATCTGCCGGACCTTCTTTTTCCGTGATTTGGCCGAGCTTGCTGAAATTCATTCGATAAAACCGGAATCGCTCCGCTCCGGCCTTCGCCGCCAGACGCTGGGCTTCTTTTTCAGCCTCCGGATCCACATCGAGAGCGACCACGCGGGCCCCCCGCTCCAAAAAGGCACGGCTATGACCGCCACGACCGAAAGTCGCGTCGATGACCGTGCGTCCGGGAGCGGGTTGCAGCATCTCCATGGTCGCTTCCAAGAGAACCGGGACGTGTTCCACCCGTTAGGCCGCCGGCCGGAGCCGGAGGACTTCACGCCGGACGGGGCGGCGAAGTCCAATGAGCTCATAAGGATTTCTTTTGGGGAGCTTCACGACGCCGTGACCCTCCACCCGGCCGGATTCGTCTCTCCGGCACGAAAAGCCGCATGCCAACTTGCCCCGCATCATTTGTTTCCAGTCCATGATTTCCTCCAGGGACGCTCGACCTGTCCGTGCGGTACGTGCCTCCCGGGCCCGTCCGCCGGTTTCAGATTCGGCGTACGGTTGGTTTCCTTTCCTCCTCCAACTGGAGGAGTTCCCAGCAACGCTCCAGCCGCAGCCGAGCCTTCCGGCGGCGGACGGATTCGTCGGTTTGGGAAAGGGAGAGAGCGAGGGGAGAGAACGTCCGCTTCGGCGCGGTCGGCGAGGCCACCGGAGGGAGGTTCGACATCATAGGCCGGCATCCTTGGCCACCTGCTCAAAGGTGGTCGTCGGCGGGGCGATCTTTTGCCATCGACGGGGATCCCAGACTTGAAAATGGTCGAGGCAGCCAATGAGGACGGCTTCGCGGCCCAACCCGGCGTGCTGGCGGAATTTTTCCCGGATCATGATTCGCCCCTGCTGGTCGGGCTCAGCCGCCTGGATTACGCTGGCCAATTTCTCGAGACTTTTCCGCTTGAGGTCGGAGGAGGTGGCACCGTCGGAAGCCAGTTTTTCCATCTGCCGCCCGAGGAAACTCGCCGGATAAACACGCAGACATCCGTCGGACGAAGGCATCACGAGAAATCTTTTTTCAAAAGCCTCTCCGCGCCACTCCGCGGGCACGGAGACTCGTCCCTTGGCATCCAAGGAAAACTCAAACTGGTCTGTATAGGCCTCTTTCATCGACATATGTCTTTGTTAACCACTAATAAACAGTATTCACCTCGATTACCCATTTTTACCCACCACATACCACTACGGTCAACAGCTTTTTTGCTAATTTACTGACC
>CAZZMY010000026.1:1876-15820 GCA_964655385.1 uncultured Akkermansia sp. | reverse complement strand
ATGAAATGATCTCCCCACCAGGAGGCTGGTGCAACCCTTTTTCCGCCCCCTTCACTCCCCAATCTCGTGCCTCTCGCCAACCTCATCCGCGCAGGTTTCATGTACCCGGACTCCTGTTCTTCCCGCCCGCATGAGAGCCTCTTCGATGGCCTTCCTGGCCAGCTCGGGTCGGTTGCAATCCTCGCTGATATGCCCCAAAAAAAGGTCCCGGAGTTCCGGTCCCGCAACCTCTTCCACCAGTTTGGCTGCTGCCCCGTTCGACAAGTGTCCATGGCGCGCCGAAATTCTCTGCTTTACCGACCAAGGCCTTCTTTCCTCCTCCCGCAACATCGCCTCGTCGTAGTTCGCTTCCAAGATCAGCGCCGTACATCCCTTTAACCGCTCCACCACCAACCGCGTCACATATCCAAGATCGGAAACCAATCCAATGCGGACCTCTCCCGCATGAATCCTCATTCCGATCGGCTCGGCCGCATCATGCGGCACGGGAAAGGTCTCCACCAGAAACCCCCCGATCTCCACCTTCGCGCCGGCTTCAAACGCCCGCCAATCCGCCGTGGCCAACCCTGGCTCCAGCGCATCCTTGGTTCCATGGGAGGCGTACACCGGACACCGCCTCTTTTTTAGGAACGTTTTCAACCCTGCCGCGTGATCCCCGTGCTCGTGGGTTAGAATCACCCCCTGAAGCTCCGCCGAATCCGCCCCCACTTGTGCCATCCGGGCCTCCAACTGCTTCGCGCTTAACCCGGCATCCACCAAAATGGCCCGACCGCCCTGCTCGAGGTGCAGGGAATTTCCCCGACTTCCGCTACCCAGCACCGTGAGCGTGACCTTGGCCATATCACCTTTTGCCTTTTTTCAAGCGCTTCCCAATCCCAAAATGCGAATCATGTCTCTTTCCTTGCAACCGTCGCTTCGGCAGACGACCTCGATCTCCCCCCAGGTCCAGCAATCCCTTCAGCTCCTTCAGACTCCGGCCCTAGAACTGCAGAACCTCCTCCAAACCGAACTCCAAACCAATCCCGTCTTAGAGGAAGAACCCCCACCGCTGGAGTCCCCCGAACAGGAGGAGACTCCGGTCAACGAGGAGGATTCTGACTCGTTTCAACAGGATTCCGATTGGCCCACCTCTTCCACCCGCCCGAACCAACCCCGCCTGGATCCCCGCCAAGCCCTTCTGGAATCCAAAGTTCTTCCCGAGTCTCTGACCGATCACCTTCACGCCCAACTCTCTTTGGCCTCTGTCTCCCGCGAAGTTTTTTCTGGGGCGGAGGAGATTATCGGCAACCTCGACGAGGATGGCTTTCTCCGTAGTGAACTCCCGGAGATTGCCTCTGCCGCGAAAATTCCAATCGAAACCGCTGAACAGTCCCACGCCCTGGTCCAGTCCTTCCACCCGACAGGCGTGGCCGCCCGCAATCTTTCAGAAGCCCTGCTTCTTCAGCTCTCCGCCCGCGGCCAGGAGGAAAGTCTGGAGGCCCGCATCGTGCGCAACCACCTCGACCTTCTGGGGCGTCGAAAATTTGCCGAGATAGCCTCCGCTCTGGGGGCCCCGGTGGAATCCGTCAACGCCGCCGCCGAAGCTATTGCCCGACTATCCCCGCGACCCGGATCCGCCTTTGCCCCGGACCGTCCCGATCTCGTGGTTCGCCCCGAAGCCTCGTACCTCCAAGACAGTGATCGCTGGATACCCCAGCTGGAGGGGGATCTCCTGCCACGACTCCGTATCAGCGATCTCTACAAGGATCTCCTCGGCGACAGCTCCGCCGATGAACAGACCCGGGCCTACCTGAAAGATCGCATTCGGTCGGCCAGGTTCCTCCTTCATGCCCTCGAACGGCGGCAACAAACATTACAGAAACTTCTCGAAGTGATCGGACGACGTCAGGCGGACTATTTTGAACAAGGCCCCTCCGCCCTCCGTCCCATGACAATGAGCGAAGCGGCCGCCGAGGTAGGAGTCCATGAGACGACTGTGAGCCGCGCGGTGGCCAACAAGTATGTCCGAACCCCACACGGAGTGGTTCCCCTCCGCTTCTTTTTCGCCGCCGCCCTTGGAGGAGAGGACGGGACTGCACCGGCAGTGGCCAACACCCGGGCCAAGGAAATTCTGGCCGAAATTGTCGGTCGCGAGAGCCCGGCAAAGCCTTATTCCGACGCCGCCCTGGAGGAGATGCTCCGCGAACGCGGAATTCCCGTCGCCCGCAGAACCATCGCCAAATACCGCTCGGAGCTTGGGATTTTACCCACCCACTTACGCCGCCGATCGTGACCTCCACCCTGCGCGCCCTTCCCACCGTTTTCTCGATCGGCTTACAGAGACAACTTGCCTATCGCTGGAACTACCTTCTTCGCGCCCTGTTTAGCGCGATGCCCCTGCTGGTCTCCTGGGTTTTTTGGCAGGCTGTCTTCCAGACCAAGGAGACGGTGGGTGCCTACACCCTGCCGGGACTGCTCACTTACTATGCGGTTTTGCTGATCGTCGAAGCGGTTAGTTCGCCGGCGGACGACGATTTCCAAATCTCCCGCGAAATCCGTGAGGGAATGCTGAATCCCATCCTCCTTCGTCCCCTTCCCTACGGAATCTACCGGTTTTTTCTCTTTCTTGCCGGCCGGTGCGCCTATTTCACCGCCGCCTTTCTTCCGGTGGTGCTCTGCTTTTTTCTTCTCTCGCGGGCCGTTCCACTGGAGTTGGGAAACCTGGATTTACCTCGCGGTCTGCCCGCCCTCCTCGGCTCCGCCCTGCTCCAGTTCAGCCTGACTCTCTGTCTCTCCCTTACCTCCTTCTGGTTTCTGGATATCAGCGCCCTCATTTTCCTGGTCTACTCCCTGGAATTCCTCGCCGGGGGGCACGTGTTTCCCCTAGATCTTCTTCCGACCCCGATCTTCGCCGTCGCCCGGCTCCTTCCTTTTGCCTACGAGTACTGGTTTCCCACCGCCTCCCTTTGCGGGACTCTCTCCCACGAGGCCTGGCAAGCGGGACTTTGTCTGCAGTACGGTTGGGCCCTGGCGTTTCTCGTCCTAGCCCATTTCATCTGGCAGGCCGGGCTTCGGAAATACACCGCCGCGGGAGGCTAATCCATGCGCGCCCTTTCCCTTCTTCGTCTCTGGCTGGTCCAGATTCGCTATGCCCTGACCCGGGAACTCGCTTTTCGGGCAAACTTTTTTGCCTGGGTGATCGTGGAGTTGTCCTGGTTTGTCCTGCAACTGGCTTTTGTGGGCGTTGTCTATCATCACGTCGACAGCATTGCCGGTTGGAGTCGCGATGAAATGATTGTCCTGGTTTCCACCAACCAGTTGATCCAGCAGATTTTCACGGCCTTCCTTATGCCCGGATTGACCAAGCTCCCCGAACTGGTGCGCACCGGGAAACTCGACTTCGTTCTCTTGAAACCGGTCCCCCCGCAGTTTCTCGTCAGCACCGCGGAGCTGGAGATCGGGCCTTTGGCCAATGCGGGCATCGCCACCTTGGTTACGGGCATGGGCCTGCACGCTCTTGGGGTGGTTCCTACTTTCGCCTCGCTCGTGGCTTATCTTCTCCTGCTTTTCACCGGGTTACTCGTCCATTACGCCCTTCTCCTCTTTCTTGTCTCCCTCACGTTCTGGATTGTTCAGGCCGAATCCGTTTTGCTGGGCTACTATAGCATCTTCCAGGTGGCGCGGCTCCCGCGAGAAGCGGCCTTTGGCTGGTTCCGGGTGATCTTCACTTTTGCCCTGCCCCTCCTGCTCGTCGCCAACATTCCCGCCTCCACCCTGATCCGTGGCATGGAGCCAGGGCCTATGTCCCTTTTTCTTCTGACCTCTCTCTCCGCCACACTTTTTGCCTCCCTTTTCTTCCGATGGGGATTACGTCGTTACCAGAGCGCTTCGAGTTGAGGAGAAAGCCCAAAACAGGCTATTCTGCCTGACATGTCCAAGACCCCGGTTCAGGTGATTCAGCCCCAGCGCTTGCCCAAAACAGTGCAAACGCTCCAGCAGTTTGGCCTCTCTTCCACCTCCTCCTCCAACAAGATTCCCGCCGCACTCACCATCGCCTCTTACCCCTTCGCAAAATCGTCCCACATTCCTGGGAAAGTGGGACGATCCATTCCCCCTCTTCTCGTACCCGACTCGACCACCCCATCAAAAACTCTGGCTCTCCTCCGCCAACTCGGCTCCTCTTCCCCCGGTCCCTTCTTTGCCGCCGGAAAAGCCGGCCAGATCAACGCGGCCCTCTTTGCTGCCGCCTGTCTTGCTCCTCGGAATCCGAAAATCCGCCAAGCCCTCGACTCCTTTCGCTCCCGCCAAACCTCCTCCGTCCCTTTATGCCCCTAGCTCGTCCACCCCACTTAAACTTACACTAACCACGTGACTCCTCTCCCCAACCCTTATGTCGCGGAACTCGACCCTTACGAACCAGGTCGCCCCATTGCCGACGTCGCCAAGGAACATGGTTTGGATCCCAGCCAGATCATCAAACTTGCTTCCAACGAAAACCCGCTGGGAGCCTCCCCCAAAGCCCTCCAGGCCATTCGCGATGGACTCGAGCATACGCACCTCTATCCCGATGGCTCCGGACTTGCCTTGCGCGATGCCATTGCCAAGAAACACGGCCTCACCCGCGATCACGTCGTCCTTGGCTGCGGCTCCAACGAGATCATTGAATTCTGCTATCACGCCTTCACTCAACCCGGCAAAGGCCGGGTCCTCGCCTCCGCCTATGCCTTCGCCGTCTACGGTCTCATGGCCCGCCTCTTCGGCATCCCCTTTGAGGAAGTTCCCGACCGCGACTTTCATCATGACCTCGCAGGCTTCTCCGCCCGCCTTCAGGACGATGTCCGTCTTGTCTTTCTAGCCTCACCCAACAATCCCACCGGCACCCGCATTCCCAACGCCGAGCTCACCGCCTTTGTCCAAAAATTCCCCGCTGGCCCGCTCCTCGTGCTGGACGAGGCCTACTATGAATTTATTCCCGAACCTCCCCCCTCCATTCAGTGGGTCAAGGAGGGTCGACCCGTGGTCGTGCTCCGCACTTTTTCCAAAGTCCAAGGCTTGGCCGGACTTCGCATCGGCTACGGATTGGCCCGCCCGGACATTGCCGATGTTCTGCAAAAATCCCGCCAACCCTTCAACACCTCCGCCCCCGCCCAAGCCGCCGCTTTGGCCGGGTTGGCCGACACGGAACACGTCCGTCGGACGGTGGAACTAACCCATACGGGCCTCGACCGTCTCCACTCCTTCCTAAAAAAACAGAATCTTCGCTTTGTCCCCGGCACAGCCAACTTTGTGATGGTCGAGGTCGGAGACGGCGACGCTGTTTTCCGCGAACTCCAAAAGCGCGGACTCATCGTCCGCCCCCTGCGCAGCTACCGCCTTCCGAACTGGATCCGCATCTCGGTCGGCACTCCGGAAGAGATGAAAAAACTCGAGGAAGTTCTTCCGCAGGTTCTCTCCTCACGGAAATGAATCCTGCCAAGATCTCCGTTTTTGCCCCCGGCCTGATTGGCGGTTCGGTGGCTCTCGCCTCCAGCCACTTTTTCCCGAAAGCCAAAATTGCTGTCTGGACCCGCCGATCCGAATCGCTGCCCTCGATTCGTGCCGTATTGCCTAAAGCCGAAGTCTGCACAGACCCCGCCCTGGCCCGGTCCTCCGATCTCGTGATCTTGGCCGCCCCACCCGCCGCCTTGCCGGATTTGATCCGCTCCATTCTCCCCTTTGTCACTCCCACCACCCTGGTTACCGATGTCTCCAGCGTGAAGGAATCTGTCGAAAAAACCATCGCACCGCTTCTCCAAGGAAAAGCCCGTTGGATCGGTTCCCATCCCATGGCCGGATCTGAGGATTCGGGTCTTCCAGCCGCCCGCGCCGGGCTTTTTCAAAACGCACCTGTCATTCTCACCCCGACCTCGGCCACGGCGGCCGCCACCACCAAGGATGCCACCATCTTCTGGGAGTCCCTCGGGGCCCGGATTCTCACCATGAGTCCCGAATCCCATGACGAGCAGGTGGCACGGATCAGCCATTTACCCCATTTTATTGCCTCCGCCCTCGTTTTGGCCGCCGGCAAAAAATCCCTCCCCTTGGCCGGTCCGGGTTATCGCGACACCACCCGCATCGCCGCAGGACCTGCCCAACTCTGGTCGGAAATTCTTTTGGCCAACCGCCGGGAGGTTCTGGCGGCTCTCAAGGATTTTCGTTCCTCGGTGGATGCCCTGGCTTCGGCGTTGGATCAGGGAGACGCCAAACCCCTGGCAAAGATTTTGGATGATGCCGCCAGAATCCGTCGCAATCTCTCTCCCTCCTCATGAGCCAACTCGAAATCCGCCCCCTTCGCCGTCTCGATGCTGAGTTTTCTGTTCCGGGCGATAAAAGCATCTCCCACCGGGGGATCATGCTCGGCGGCATGGCGGCCGGATCCACCCGACTCCGGGGGTTCCTGCCCGGCGAAGATTGTCTCTCCACCCTTCATGCCCTTCAGGCCCTCGGTTGCCGGGTCGATCGCGTGGCACCCAATGAGGTAGTCATCGAGGGCCGCGGAGGCAAACTTCTCGCACCCGCCGAGCCCCTGGATTGCGGCAATAGTGGCACCACCATGCGACTTCTCTCCGGAGTGGTGGCGGGCCAACCCTTCACCACCCGCCTGTTTGGCGACGCCTCCCTCAGTCGCCGCCCCATGGGCCGGATCGCCGAACCGCTGCGCCTGTTTGGCGCAGAAATCATCTGCGAGTCCAACGGAGACCGCCCTCCGTTGACCATCCGCGGCACCCAGCTCAAAGCCATTGATTTTGCCAGCAAAGTAGCCAGCGCCCAGGTGAAGTCCTGCGTGCTCTTGGCCGCTCTGCAGGCAGAGGGCAAATCGACCTTCCGCGAACCCGTCCTTTCCCGCGACCACACCGAACGTCTGCTGCCCGCTTTTGGGGCCAGCTTTCGCAAAGACCAACAGACTTTGATTTTACACGGACCCCAGCGACTGGAGGGAACCGAGCTCAATGTCCCGGGGGATTTTTCCTCCGCCGCCTTCTGGATCGTTCTCGCTGCCGGCCTTCCAGGTTCCCGGCTCACCTTGCGCCATGTGGGCCTGAACCCCACCCGCACGGCCCTGATTTCCGCCCTTCTCCGCATGGGGGCAGGCATTGTGGAAAAGGTGGAACACCCCACCCCCGAACCGATGGGAACCATCGTGGTCCAGGGAGGAGGCCGGCTCAAAGCCACCACCGTTTCGGGCTCGGAAATTCCCAACCTTATCGATGAGATTCCCATCTTGGCGGTGGCTGCCGCCCTTGCTGATGGCGTCACCGAAATCAAGGACGCCGCCGAGCTCCGCCACAAGGAAAGTGATCGCCTCGCCGTGATCACCCGGAACCTCCGGCTGTTCGGCGTTCCGGTGGAGGAAAGACCCGATGGCCTCGCCATCGAAGGAGGCCGGACTTTGGTCGGTGCCGAAGTGGAAAGTGACGGCGATCACCGCATTGCCATGTCCGCTGCCATTCTGGGGCTGTTGGCCAAAGGAAAAACCTTGGTCAAGGACACCGCCTGTATCGAAACCAGCTATCCAGGCTTCGCCCGGCAGATCGCCTTACTGCAGGAAGTCGGTCGCTAAACCCATGCTGCATCCGGTCATCTGCATCGACGGTCCGGCGGCCTCGGGCAAAAGCACCGTTGCCCGTCTAGTCGCCAAGGATCTTCACTTCGTATATGTCGACACCGGCGCCATGTACCGGGCATTCACTTTTTTAACCTTGGAAGCGGGGCACGATCCCAAATCCCGCCCGCGAATGAAACAACTCCTGGAAAAGGTGGATTTTCATGCGGAGATCCGGGACGGGGAAATTGTTTTGCGGGAAAGAAATCGCGACCTCACACCCCACACCCGTCTGCCGGAGGTGAATGCCAACGTCTCCCTGGTGTCCGCTCTTCCTGAACTGCGGGAATATCTGGTCAATCTCCAACGCAAACTTCGTCTTTCCGCTCCCCTCGTCATGGAGGGTCGGGACATCGGCACCGTGGTCTGTTCCGACAGTCCCTATAAATACTTCATCGATGCCTGTCCGACTGTCCGGGCCGAACGCCGACGCAAACAGGGCCAGGAGGACAACTTGGCCGCCCGGGACAAACTCGACTCCTCACGCGCCGCCGCCCCTCTGCTCCGGGCGGCGGATGCCAAGCTGCTGGATAGCGGCCACCACGACGCCCGGTCTTTAGCCGATCTCATCGTAAAGGAAGTTCGTGCCCGCCTCTCCCCTGCCCCGACCGTTCCATGAAAGTCTGCCCTTTCTGGTTTCACTGCTGCCGCCTTCTTTCCTACTTTTTTTTCCGGACTTTCCATTCCATCCGAAGCCAAGGGGTTGAATCCCTCCCGCCAGGCCCGCTCATTCTTGCCCCCAATCACGCCAGCTACTTCGATCCGCCCGCCGTGGGCTGTAATGTTCCCCGGGTCACCTACTACCTTGCCCGTCATACCCTTTTCGCCCCCCCGGTTGGATCCTGGCTTCTTCCCTCGATTGGCTCCATCCCCGTCAACCAGGACTCCCCTGGCCCCTCCTCGCTCAAAAATATTTTCGAAGTCCTGAAAAACAAGGGAACCCTCGTTCTCTTTCCAGAGGGAGCGCGCACCATGGACGGCTCTTTCGCCAAAGCGGAGCCCGGCATTGGTTTGATTGCTGCGCGCACCGGCACTCCGGTGGTGCCCGTGCATATCATCGGCAGTCGTGATGCCCTTCCCCGGGGCGGCGGGTGGCACCCCTTCCGCCCGATCCGTGTGGTCTACGGAAAACCCATGCGTTTTTCCGGTGACCCCAAAAATCGAGCCGATTACCAGAGATTCGCCGACGAAATCATGTCGGCCATCTCACGCCTGCAGTATTCGTAATTAGTCTTTAAAATTTGAGAGAAGGTCGACATGGTGGCCGACCATTTTCCATTTTCCGTTCTCTTTGCGGAAGGTATTGGTTGCACGAATGGAAACTTTTCGCATCTCTCCCTTGTTGTTTTTATTCTCCCCCTTTTCGTAGTTGCAGACCGTGGCCATACCCCCGTTCGCCCCCAGGGTAACGTGCAGGTCGGTAGCCTCCAGCTTGCCTCCCATTTTCATGGATGCCTGCCTCTCCCATTCCGCCGATACCTTAGCCCAGCCAACCTGAAAATCCCCACCGGGCCCCATGTAGGTGACATCGTCTTTCTGAGACCAAACCTCCTTCATTAAGGCCAAATCTCCGGCGAACATCTGGTTAAGCGCTTCGTAAAAACGGCTGGCCGCCGCCCGCACTTCCTTCTCCTCAGAACTCTCGGCTCGAACCGGGGACACCGAAAAACCCAACACCAAGGCCAACATTAAGATTGTTTGATCGACGATTGGTTTGCGCATGTTTCACGGTCGCCCGATCGCCATGACAAAGCAATCCCCCAATTCCAACAACGCCTCTTAACTCAAAGCCAGAGCTTATCGATTCCCCGGCGCACGGAGGCAAACATCTCATCGATCTCGCTCTCCTTGATGATCAGGGGTGGGGCAAAGGCCAACAGATCCCGGATTCCCCTCACAATCGCCCCCTCCGACCGAACCTTCGCCGCCCCGGCAATGCCGAGATTCATACCGGGTTTCAGATCTTTTCTTCCACCCTTGGGCAAAAGCTCCATCGCCCCGATCAGCCCCACACCCCGCACCTCTCCCACCGCCGGATGGCCGACGAACTCCTGCAGCTTCTTTTGAAAATAGGGACCCACCTTCTCTTTGGCCCTCTCCACCAGTTTTTCTTTCTCAATAATCTCCATGTTGGCCAAGGCTGCGGCCGCCGCCACTGGGTGGCCCGAGTAGGTGAAGCCGTGGGCAAAATACCCGCCCTTCATCAAGACGTCGGCAATCGGCTGGGAAACCACCGTGGCTCCCATGGAGATATATCCACTGGTCAGCCCTTTCGCCAAAATCATCAGATCGGGTTGCAGATCCCACATTGCACTGACAAACCAGGCTCCCAAACGTCCAAACGCCGTGATCACCTCGTCTGCCACAAAAAGGATCTCATACTCCCGTGCCAACTTTCGCATGGCCGCCAGATAGCCCGGAGGCGGCACAATCACGCCGCCCGCCCCCTGCACCGGCTCGAGGAACATTGCCCCGATGGTTTCTGGACCCTCATTCTCAATCAGTTTTTTTGTCGCCGCCACACACTCATGTCCGTACGCCTCGGCATCTTTTTCCCGCCCCACCGCATAAGCATAAGGCGCGGGCGCGTGCAGAAATCCCGGGAGGGGCAACCCGTAGGGAGTCTGACAGTTCGGCAAACCCGTCATGCTCGCCGTCGCCAGAGTCACCCCGTGATAGGCGTAATCCCGCGTCAGAATTTTCATCCGGTTCGGTTTTCCCTTGAGGATTTGGTACTGCCGGATGATTTTGAGAGCAGTCTCGTTGGCCTCCGAACCGGAATTGCTAAACACAGAATAATTGAGATTCCCGGGAGCCATCTTTCCTAGTCGATCGGCCAACCGCACCGCCGGCTCGGTCGTGGAGTTAAAAAAGCTGGGGTAAAAAGAAAGCTCCTGCATCTGCTTTGCCACGGCATCGACGATCTCCTTCCGCCCATACCCCACATTCACACACCACAAGCCGGCCAATCCGTCCAAGAGTCGCCCCTCTTCGCCTTGCAGATAGACCCCCTTCCCGCCGGTCAGAATATGAGTTCCACTCGGATGCATCGCCGCATGATCCGTGAAGGGATGCAGGTGATGCTCCCGATCCATTTTTCGCAACTCTTCCAAATGCGGAACGCTTTGGTTCATGGTTGAATTTAATCCCAAAACAACTGCTCTGCCAGTCCGACATTTTCCTCTCTCGCACCCACGCGGATTGGTACTAAACTATGGATATGGTCATCGGTGTTCCACGTGAGATCAAATCCCAAGAAGCCCGCGTCGCCCTGCTGCCTTCCGCCGCCTATCAACTTATCCAAAGAGGCCACCAAGTTCTGGTCGAAAAAGGTGCCGGCATCGGATCCGGCTACCCCGACCAGGAATACATTCACGCAGGGGCCAAAATCGTCCCGAACCATGCCGATGCTTTTGCCACTGATCTCGTGGTCAAGGTGAAGGAACCACTCCCCGACGAGTATCCCCTCCTCCGAAAAAACCAGATCCTTTTTACCTACCTGCACCTGGCCGCCGACATCACCTTGACTCAGGCCCTGATGAAATCCGGTGTGACCTCCGTGGCCTATGAAATGGTCACGCAAGGACGCCGACTTCCCCTCCTCGAGCCCATGTCCGAAATCGCCGGCCGCATGTCCGTGATTGTCGGGGCTTACTTCCTGGCCAAACACCGGGGGGGCAGCGGAGTTCTTCTCGGGGGTGTCCCCGGGGTGCTTCCCGGTCGCGTGGTCGTCATTGGAGGCGGCACTTCGGGCATCAATGCCGCCCGCATGGCTACCGGACTGGGCGCCGATGTCACCATTCTCGAGGTCGATCTCGAACGGATGCGCTTTCTCGACATCACCATGCACACCGCCCACACCTTGTTTTCCAATCAGGCCCATCTCGATGAACTCCTTCCCAACGTCGACCTACTCATCGGAGCCGTTCTCGTTCCGGGAGCCAAAGCTCCCAAGCTCGTCACCCGGGCCATGCTGCGCCGGATGCGTCCCGGAAGCGTCCTCGTCGATATCGCCATTGATCAGGGTGGCTGTGCCGAAACCTCTCGCCCCACCACTCACGACAATCCCGTCTTTGTGGAAGAGGGAGTGCTCCACTACTGTGTGGCCAACATGCCCGGTGCCTACGCCCGCACCGCCACCCAGGCCCTCACCAACGTCACTTACCCTTACATCGAGCTGATCGCCGATCAGGGATTGGCTGGCGCCTGCGGTCGTCAACCCGGCCTGCTCACCGGCATCAGCACCCAAAACGGACAGCTCACCTGCTCCGTGGTCGGCGCCGCTCACAAACTCCCCCATCAAGCCCCCGTTTTCGGTTGAGCCACAACCTCAAACTCATCGCCTCCGATCTTGCCCCGGGGGATCGTCGCTCGGCCGATGCGGATCTGGGCGGCATTACATTTCACCTGATCGAATCCGCCCAAGATCCCCTTTTCGAAATCGGCTTTCAAAAACTCACAGAACTATTCGGGCCACGTGGGGAAATGGAAACCCGCAGCGTTCTGGAGCACCGATTTCGGTGGAACCACGCCCAACCTGAATCCGGCAAACCTCTTTTTCATTACGCCATGATCCTCGCCCTCGATCCAAAAAATCAGGTCGCCGCGGCTCGAGACTACACGGCCATCGTCCACGCCCCTCCCGAACGGCCCGCCTGCACCGTCCATCTCTCCCATCTCTGGATCGATCCCCAGTACCGCCGCTCCGGTCTCGCCGGGTGGATGCGAGCCTTCCCCGTGGAAACCGCCCGCACCCTTCTGGCACGGGCTCGCCATGCCCTCCACGCTCCCATCACGTTGGCTGGCGAAATGGAGTTCCCCGACGGCCAAGATGAAGCCCGCAACATCCGCCTCCTCGCTTACGAAAAAGCCGGCTATCTCAAAGTGGACCCCCGAGTGATGCCCTACCTACAACCCGACTTCCGTGAACCCTCCGCTATCGACGCCTCGGGTGGTCCACAGCCCATTCCCATGACCCCGATCATTCGCCGTGTCGGCCGCGAATTGGAAAGCTCCGCCCCCGCCTCCGAAATCCGCATTCTGATCCGGGATCTTTACGCGATGTACGCCGACACTTTCCGCCCTTCCGATATGGCGCCCCTCTGGGAAAAATGGCGCGCCTACCCCGACGGGCAGTCCTCCGTACCTCTTATTCCACCCACCCGACCATGATCGAAGCTTTTCACCATCCCGACTCTGCCGCTCCCATCGGAGAGCACACCATGCCGATGGAGAAATTTCAGCTGGTGGCGGATCGTGCCGCCAAATTATCTGGCGTCCGCGTTGTCTCGCCTGCTCCTGTGACCCGCGAAGACCTTCTTCAAGTTCATACCGAGGAGTACATTCGCGCGATCGAGACCGGAACCCCTAAGGAATTGGCCGAATCCCAAAAGTTTCCTTGGACTCCTCGGCTTTTTCCGTCCGTCCTCTACACCAACGGGGCCGTCTTGGCCGCCGCCCGGTCCGCCCTATGCCACGGGATCGCCGCCGCCATCGCCAGTGGTTTCCATCACTCCTGCTCCGACCACGGCGAAGGATTCTGCACGTTCAACGGGTTGGTCGTGGCCTTGGAGAAACTTCATCGTGCCGGCGCCATCCAAACCGGCGCGGTTCTCGACCTGGATCTTCATTACGGCAACGGCACCGCCTCTCTGCTCAAGGGTCGCCCTTGGGCCCGTGCCCTCTCCATCTACGGCAACGATTACTGGGACAACGTCTGCTACCGCGACGTCTCGACTCGCCATCATCATGACGGCTCCAACCACCGTTCGATCGAACTTCCCGCCCATACGGATGGCCCCCAACTTCTGGAGGTGCTGGAACAAAATCTTCCCCTCCTGCTTCGCCCGACTCCTCCTGATCTTCTTCTCTATCAGGCTGGAGCCGATCCCCTGCGTGATGATCCCTACTCTCCTCTCGACCTGGGCCCTGCCGACCTCGAAACCCGCGATCGTCTGGTCTTTGAATTTGCCCGGAGACACAGTATCCCAGTGGCTTGGACCTTGGCTGGCGGCTACACTCGCCCCGTGGAAAAAGTCGTGAACGTACACTTGGGAACCTTCCGGGCCGCTCTCTCCGTTCATGGCGCCTGACCCAGCCTCCTGGCGCAATGCCAACCCGGCGGACCTTACGGATCTTCTGCCGGAAATCCGCGCCTCCCACGCGGAAACCTTTTTGGCCGCCTCTCAAGCCGCGGCCCAAGGGTGGGCCGAAACGCCTCTTTCCGAACGGATCGAGCTGCTCCGCTCCGCCCAAAAAACGCTTCACGCCCACCAAGAGGAGCTCGCGCAGGGAATCTGCCGCGAGATCGGTAAGCCCATCAC
>CAZZMY010000026.1:0-1776 GCA_964655385.1 uncultured Akkermansia sp. | reverse complement strand
CTCCCTTGGCCGCTTCGGTCTGCGCTCGCTACGCGGATCTCATGAGCCCGCTCTTTCCTCCCGGTGTTTTTCAACTGGCCCAAGGAGGCGCCCAACTCGCCCGTACCCTGGCTTTCGACCGACGGACCCGCTCGATCGTTTTTACTGGATCGGTTCCCGCGGGTCGGGCCTTGCTCTCCGAACTTGCCTCTCAGGACCCCTCCAAGGATGTGGCGCTGGAGCTCGGAGGAAAAAATGCGGTCCTAGTTCTTCGGGATGCCGATTTTGTCCGTGCAGCCAACGCCGTGGCCGAGGCCGCCTGCCTCACCGCCGGCCAACGCTGCAACGCCACCGCCCGCGTGCTGGTCGACCAGTCGATCCTCACCCCTTTCCTCCAGAATCTTTCCCCTGCTTTTGCCCCCTACCAGCCGGGTTGGCCGGCAGATGAAACCACAAAATTGGGACCCTTGACCACGGTCGCTTCAGTGGAGCGGTATCGGACGGCTCTGACCTCAGTGGCTGGCGCCAAATTCCTCTTGCCCGGGAAAGTTCATGAGACAGTCGGCGGTCGCCGGGGCCACTACGTCGAGCCATGCGTTCGTCAGTGGAACGATGCCCCGACCTACCTTTCCCACCCCTCTTCCACGCAGGAATTTTTTGCTCCGGTGGTGGAGATTATCCCGGTTGAAGGTCCCGAGGCGATGATTGCCGCCCACAATGCAGTTCCCTTCGGGCTCAGCGCTTCGGTCTTCACCACCTCCCGTAAAAACTTCGAGCATCTGGCCAACCACCTCCACGCTTCCAATATTTATGCCAATCTCCCGACCACCTTTTCTCCTTCCGCCCTGCCTTTTGGGGGTTGGGGAGAATCGGGCAACCATCATCCCGGGGGCCGTGGGTTTATCCGCTTTGCCTCCGATGAACAGGTTCTTCAGGAAGCCCGCGACACCCTGAACTAACTACCTCTCTTCCCGAATCCTCCTTGCCCTGCTCCCTGCCTTGATCTGAAATCATCCCGATGACCGACGCCCTTGCCCTGGGTCGTAAAAGCATCTTCCGCCTGCCCGACGGACCCACGCTCGTAAAATGGTTTTGCGGATCCTGGACCACCGTGGTTTTTGCTTTTCTCTATCTGCCAATTTTTCTTCTCGTTCTTTTCTCCTTCAACGAATCGAAAAGCGGCTTCCATTGGGAAGGTTTCACCCTCAAATGGTATGAAACCTTATTCCAGAACCGCATTCTCCTCCACGCGTTCACCAACAGCCTCCTGATCGGCACCCTTTCCACCCTTCTGGCCACCGGGCTCGGAACTTTGGGCGCTTGGATGCTCTACCGCTACCGTTTCCCCATCCATCGGGTGATGGAAGCCTTCATTTTTGTCCCCATGATTATGCCAGAGATCCTCATGGGGGTCAGCTTGCTCGTCCTCTTCGTTAATCTCTCCCTTCCACTCAGCTACCTCACCGTCATCATTGCCCACGTCACCTTCACTTTTCCCTTCGTTCTCGTGGGTATGCAGGCCCGCCTTCAGGGCATGGATCCATCCCTCGAGGAGGCCGCCATGGACCTAGGGGCCACCCCGCGTCAGGCTTTTTTCAAGGTCATCCTCCCCTATCTGACTCCCGCCATCGCTTCCGGGGCCCTCCTCGCCTTCTCTCTTTCCCTGGACGATTACATCGTCACCGTCTTTGTCACCGGGGCAGAGTCCCAAACCCTGCCTCTCAAGGTCTACGGAATGGTCCGGGTGGGTCTCAATCCCCAGCTGAATGCCTTGTCTGCGCTGGGAATCGTCCTCAC
>CAZZMY010000025.1:0-15866 GCA_964655385.1 uncultured Akkermansia sp. | reverse complement strand
TACCTTGAGGTGGTAGCGGGGCAACCCATGGAGGTTCAAATCCTCTCGAGCGCACAAAGTGCGCGAGAGCTTTTTTCCGCCAGAGGCGATTCTTGATTAGCGCGGGGGTAGGTCTGTAAGGGCGCAAATCCTCTCGAGCGCAACGAAGCGAGCAAGAGTATCCCCAGTGCCGGAGGCGATATCCGATCGGGCCAGGGGCAGGTTTACGGGGGTCAAATCCTCTCGAGCGCAACGAAACCGGCCCGCTTGGACGCCTGCCGCATCACTCCGTCCAACATCGTCTCCGTCAGCCGGCCTGTAAACGTGTTCTGCTGACTCACATGGTAGGACCCCACCAACCAGCGCCCACCCGGCAGCTCCACTTCCGCCCCATGGCTGAATTTGGGTTTCGGCTTTAAACCGAAGAATCTTGCCACCGCCTCAAACCCAAACCCCCCAAGCGCCAGATATACCTTTGCTTGTTTTAAGAGGTTCATTTCCCGATGAAAGAAACCGGAACAGGCATCCCGTTCGTTCGGGGTCGGCCGGTTGGTTGGCGGAGCACACTTCACCGGAGAAGTGACCCACACTTGATTTAATTTTAAACCGTCTCTTTGGTCCGTGCTCTCCGCCTGGCTTGCCCATCCCGCCTTCCACAGGGCGCGATAGAGCCACCTCCCCGATTCGTCGCCGGTGAACATCCTCCCGGTACGGTTGGCCCCATGCGCTCCCGGAGCCAATCCCACCACGACAATCTTGGCCACCGGATCCCCCCAACCTGGAACCGCTTTTCCCCAATAGACCTCTTCGGCAAAGGCGGCTTTCTTCACCTTGGCCACCTGTTCCCTCCACTGGACCAACCGAGGGCACTTGCGACAGACGACAACTTCCCGCTCCAAGGCCAACAAGCCGGAAAAACTCATTTCTACTTGGGATCACGCACCCGGCAGGCCTCTCGCCCTAGCCAACGGGAAAGAGTCTGACGATTGGCTGCCACCAAGGCATAACCCAAATCAGCAAAGGGCTTCACCAAGGGACAGTGGATGAAATGCCCCAACCACTCCCATCCTGGCACACGCTTCAGACAGAACCCGGTGGCGGCCGCCTTTTTCCACAATCTACCATCCTCCCCCAAGGCCTGGATCCCCTTATCAGCCAAGGTGCGATCCACCATGGGATACCGACTCATGCGCTCACCATCCTGATAAGCGATGGCTTGAAAGGTGTTCGGGGGGCTTTTTTGGATGAGCCAGTCCACGCTGGCCTGACAAAAACCGCAGTCTGCATCGTAAAAAAGCATGATCCGCCCCATGGGAAATACACTACTCCTGCCGACACCCCGGAGCCAACCCGCTTGCATTCTCCGGGATCGCCCTCAAAGTCGTGTCATGTTTAAACCTGACCCATCCCGCCTTGGTTCCCGCCTCTTCCGCTTAATTGCCAAGGGGGAAATCGTGACCTACGGCTACGTTGCCGTTCTCCTTCTCGTCATTGCAGGCGCAATCTCGATCTACCTGGTCCACTACATCCTCAACGCGATGCTGCTGCATCAACCCTTTTTCTCGACCCTCATCTCCGTGATCAACGAGGTCCTCCTGATTCTTATCGTGATGGAGATCCTACGCACGGTTACCCGCCTGCTTGTTTCCCCAGCTCACGACGTGAGCATTGCGGACCTTGTCCCCTTTCTTGTCATTGCAGGAATTAGCGTGACCCGTCGTATCTTGACCATTGGCGCTGGTCTCTCGGTGCAGGAAACGGAAGGCCACAATCTCGACTCCGTCAAATTCACCCAGTCCATGACAGAGTTGCTCGTTAGCGGAGTGATTATTGTGCTGGTCAGCATTTCCCTCTGGTTGATCCACCGAAAGTCACCCGCCAAGATTTCGTAACGCGCGTCTTTATCGCTCTTCGGGCAGATAAATCGAATCGGGAAAGTTTCCGCGAAGACGCTCGCCTGCAGGTCCCTGCGTAACCGCCTCGACCAGATACTTTCCTCCCACAAAACATCCCTTCCAGGACTGGCCAAAACCGCCGAAGCTTTCCTCATTATCCCCGCGGGAACGAACCTTGTTGTGCCCAAATTTAAAGCACCGCAGATCCATCGCGACCTGTTTGGCCAAATTCGCATCATCCGTGGCCAGGCTGGAAACAAGGTTGCCATTCGAGACATTCATCTCCGCAATGAGCTGATCCACGCTGTCGACCACAGCCACCGAGTCGACAGGGCCAAAGGGCTCGCCATGGTATAGCTTGCAGTTTCGCGGAAGGCTGAGCAGGGCCACAGGCGCCAAGTAGGCGGAAATATCCTGCGAAGGCTGGAAAAGAGACTCATCCAGAACCCCCTCGTACAGCGCAACGGCACCCCCGGCCACGGCTTCCGTGACCTGAACCCGTAGCTCCTCTACCTTTTTACTGTTGATCAACGGGCCGTAATCCAAGGCCGGCAAGGGATCCTCGGCCTTGTCCACCAGCAGAGGGTGCCCACATTTTAGCCCTTGGACCACCCCCAGGTACATTTCCAGAAACTTGGGGAAGAGGGATCGTTGCACCACATAGCGCGGGTAGGCCGTGCAACGCTGCTTGCCGAATTCAAAACCCTTCTTGATCTGGGCCGCCAAGCTCTTCCAATCGGAATATTCCCAGACCCCGTAACAATTCACCCCGTCCATCTCCAACATGTAACGTTTCGAGCGGTCGTAAAATGCGGCGGCAATTTCCCGACCGTTGTTCTTACCCCCGACAAAGGCCAAACAGGAGATGGCGTCATTCCTGACCAGAGCCTCACTCAATTCCCCTCCCGATCCGCTCACCAGACTCACCGGTAACCCTCGCCGGCGAGCCAAGGCCAGCGCCAGGGTTACCGCATGGATACCCCCATCCGTGGGGGTCTTGGCGATAACGGAATTACCCGCCAGACATTGCACCAGGACGGCATGGATCAGAACGGACAAAGGATAGTTCCAGGAGGCGATGTTGGAGATCAATCCCAAGGGCTTCCTCCCCTCCATCATCTTTTCGATTTGGCCGACATACCAACGGACACCCGAGATGCACCGCTCCACGCTAACCTTGGATTGGGGATAGGGCTTCCCGATCTCCCAAACCAAAGTTTTCGCCAGAAGATCGGCGTGCTTCTCCAGATCATCCAAAGTTTCGGAGACCTTTCGCTTCCGCTCGTCTAAATCTGTCTTCGACCAGTCATGGAACTCCACCTCCGCCGCCACCACGGCGGCACGGGCCGCCTCCAACCGAATCATCGGGTAGCGACCCAAGGGTGTGGCATCCACGGGGGACAGAAACAGCTTTCCATGGCCCGGTTGACCCCATGCCCCCCCGATCAAATTGAGCAGATTCCCCTCCGTGCCAAAGGCCTCGGGAGCCGCTTTGCGATGCTCCTCAATCAACTTGGGCCAAGAAGCCCAGGGGGAAATGAACTTACTCATGCGAGATGTATTTCTACCCCAGATTCTAATTCCGTCACGCTCCGACTCGACGAATGCCCCGCCAGCTCGTAACTCCAAGGGATGAAAGAAGTTTCCTCCCTGACCCGAATCATGGCCCGCCTTCGAGGTCCGAGGGGCTGCCCTTGGGATCGGAAGCAGAATCACCGAACCCTCCGCCCCATGATTTTAGAGGAAGTCTATGAGCTGCTTGAGGCCATTGACCAAGGGGACGATGCAGCCCTCCGCGAAGAGCTCGGCGACGTGCTTCTCCATATCGTTTTTCACGCCCAGCTGGCCAAAGAGCGAAAAGCTTTTGATTTTAAGGCCGTCGCCCGGGAACTGGCGGAAAAACTAATCCGTCGCCACCCCCATGTGTTCGGCAGGGAGCGTATCGCTACCCCTTCCCAAGTCCTGAAGAGATGGCACCAACTCAAACAGGAGGAAAAACCAACCCGTCGCAGTTCCTTGGACGGCGTTCCTCGCCACATGCCAGCGCTGCTCCGCGCCCAAACCCTGCAAAAACGCGCCGCCCGGGTCGGTTTTGAATGGCCGGATCCTTCCCGGGGTATCCCAGCGAAGATTCGCGAAGAGTTAAGGGAACTTAGCCGGACCCGGGGACGTGGTCCCGCTTTTGCCCGGGAGTTGGGGGATCTCCTATTCACCCTAGTGAATTTCGCCCGGCACCGGAAAGTGGACGCCGAGAGTGCGTGCCGGGACGCGGCCGAGCGATTTGCCCGCCGGGTACGCATCATCGAACACGCACTGGACAAAAAAGGATTAAAAACAACCGATCTCACTCCCCGTCAACTGGATCGGGAGTGGAAGATGGCTAAAAAACGAAAATCCTCCTGTTAAATACGCTATAAAATCTTTTCACAAAGCCACTTAATTTGGCCTTGCGAACATCCGTTCCACCTCCAAATATCGTCCCATAAGCAAACGCCCCAATAGGGGCAGAAGGAGAAACACTATGTTAGCAGCAGCAGCAATGAAATCGGGTGACCTTGTCGGGTTCACCTTCTTCATCGGAACCATGGCCATGTTTGCCGCCTCGGTCTTCTTTTACTTCGAGCGCCAAGTCGTCTCGGACAAATGGAAGACCTCGTTGTTGATCAGTGGACTGATCACCACCATCGCGGCCGCCCACTACCTCTACATGAGGGAATACTGGTGCTCGACGTTTAACGGCACAAATGCCTCTTTGGCGTCACCCACCGAATTCCGTTACATCGATTGGCTCCTGACGGTCCCACTCATGTGCGTGGAGTTCTATCTCCTTCTGAAGGCCGCCGGTGCCAGCGTCAATATGCTTTGGCGCTTGGTTGGTTATTCGGTTCTCATGCTCGTCGCCGGTTACGTCGGCGAAGTTTCCGCCAAAGTGGGTCACCCGATCCGCGGATTCGAAAACTTCGGTTGGGGCGTGATCTCGACCATCGGCTGGGCCGGTATTGTCTATGAGATCTTCTTTGGGGAAGCCAAGCAACTGGCTGACGGAAGCAGCGATGCCAACGTCCGCAAAGCCTTCAATCTTCTCCGCGGTTTCGTGCTCATCGGTTGGGCGATCTACCCCATCGGCTACATGACCCTCCCGGGTAACGTGCTGAGCAATTCCGTTGAGTTGGCTTCCAAGATGAACGTCATCTACAACATCGGTGACGCCGTCAACAAGATCGGCTTCGGTTTGATTGTCTGGAATCTCGCCAAACGCGCGAAATAATCGGACGTTGAACTTTGGGCACGGTTCGCTCCGTGCCGTTCCGGGGGATCCCTTTGCGGGGATCCCCCGGTTTTTTTTGTTCTAATCTCCCCTCCGCGAAAATTTCCCTCTAACCTGATACATGCCCGTCCCGCTACGCGCGACCATTCCGTGGATCCTGGCACTCCTCTCCATTGGCTTTTCGATCCTGCTGCCCCGTGAATCCGTCACCGCAGCCCCTTGGATCTTTCTATCCTCGGCCATCCTGTTGGGCGTTCCTCATGGAGCCTGCGATCCATGGATCCCGGGGTGGGTGTTACATCGCCCCTCCCGCCCCTTATTCCTTGTCGCCTTTTTTATCGCCTACCTTGCCCTGTCAGGTCTCTATCTCGTTCTCTGGCGCGCCTTTCCCTTCCCCTCCACAGTTTTTTTTCTTCTCCTAACTGCTTGGCATTGGGGCAGCGCCGATGCCTCGCTGGAATTTCCGCCAGGGATACGGTGGCTTGGTTTTTCGATGGCTCGGGGTTCCCTTGTCATGGTCGCTCCCTTCGCCTTTCACCTGGACGAAGCGTGGCAGGTTGTTCTACTCATGGCCCCTGGACCTCATGCCTCCCCTTCCTGCTCTTTCTTTTTATTCAGCCTAGCCCTGTCGCTGATCGTGCAGGGAATTTCTCGCCCCTCATCGAGCGCTTGGGCGGAAACCCTCATCCTCCTTGGCCTTTTTTATCTGGTCCCTCCGCTTCTTTCCGTGGGCGTGTACTTCATGGCCTTTCACGCCTGGCGTCATCTTCTCCGTCTCGCCTATCTCCGCAATCATTTACCGAAACTTCCAACCTACCCTTGGACCCAGTCCGTGGCTCGCCTGCTGATTCTCTCTGCTCCCCTGACAATTGCCACGCTGCTGTTTCTTCCATGGGTTCCCACCCTCGCCCATGCCTCGACCAACCATGATTGGGTCGGACCGTACCTCATCCTTCTGGCTGTTCTTACTCTGCCCCATGCCATGCTTGTTGGCTGGGTCGATCATAAGGCTCCTTTTATTAAGTTGTAAGTCATTGTCCTTTAGTAATTTGTTTTCCATTATTGTGCCCGCCCTTTAATTTTCACGCTTTTTGTGATAGGATAAAGTGTGAAAGAGATTCCAAAGCTTCGGGAAGATTTTCGGCATGCGGAATGCGCTGTCGGCTACGCCAATCTGGGAATGTTCTCCGATGCCTTGCAGGAGCTGGAGACCCTTTCCCCCGCTATGTCTTCCGACCCGGGAGTTCAAGAGTTTAAACTCCGCCTTCTGGAGCGCGCCTCGCGCTGGCAGGAGGCGGCCGGACTTGCGGCTCGTCTTGCCTCCGCCCATCCTGACGAGGCTCGCTGGTTTATTGCCTGGGCCTTCGCCAAACGGCGCAGTGACTCCATTGAGACCGCCTCTAAAATACTGACCGATGCCGCCAGCCTCCACCCCAAGGATCCCCTGATCCAATTCAATCTCGGTTGCTACGCCGCCCAAAGGGGAGATTTATCCTCTGCTCAAAACTACGTGCGACACGCCATCGAACTTGATCATGGCTTGGAAAAACTGGCCCAGGAAGATCCGGATCTTGAGCCACTTCGCCAGGCGCACCTACTGGACTAAAACGTTTCTTCCTCAGGGCTACGTCCTGCGATTGCCTTTTTCTGCCTGCTCCAACGTCCGCAAATAAACTCGCACTTCATCCGCTTTTTCATCTGGCAAATCCCCGTAGCTGCAACCAAATCGATCCCTGACACATCCTGCCACATGGGCATAGGGATTTCGCCCACGAGGATGCCGAGGATCAGGCTTCAGGACCTCCATCAGGCGATCCCCTAAGGACCGCATCTCCTGCCAAATCTCTTTCTTGAGATCCGGACTCACTCCACCAGCCGCTTGATCGCCAAAAGGGTGATATCGTCCGAGCGCTCCGCCTCCTGCACAAAGTCCTCCACCTTCTCCACCACGCACTCTGTTAGCTTTTCGGCGCTGAGGGAGGCACGTTGGACCAGGGCCCCCAGCAGACGCTCCTCTCCAAAAAGATCTCGCGCCTGATTCATCGCCTCGGTTACTCCGTCGGTATAGACCAAAAGGGTCTCACCGGGCTTCAGCTGGATTTCCCTTTCGCCGAACTTGGCATCCTCGAAAACCCCCAGAGGCATTCCCCCCGGCGGCTCATACGCCGGTTTTCCGTCCGCCGAAAGCAGGACCGGGGGATTGTGCCCCCCCTGACCGTAGACAATCCGGCCATTCTGCGTGTCCACCAACCCAAGAATCATCGTCACAAAGAGGTTGGCCTGATTTTCTTTCGCCAGCTGGGCGTTGACCCGGGTCAGAATATCCAAGGGGGTCCTTCCAGGAATCGCCGTGGCCCGGATCAGGGTCCTGGTGACCGCCATGAAAATGCCCGCCGCAATGCCCTTTCCCGATACATCCCCAACCACGAAGCAAAGTTTCCCTGGCTCGATGAAAAAAAAGTCATACAGATCACCGCTCACCTCTTTCGCCGGATCTAACCGGGCAAAGATTTCAATCCCCGGAGACTCCTGCCGCGTGGGAAAGATTTTTGGCAAAAGCCCCCCCTGCAGTTCTCGAGCTAGGTCTAAATCCCTCTGGACCTGGGCCCTTTCCAGGGCCGCATCATGCGCCCGAATCCGCACCAAAGCGGCCGCCACCAATCCCGCAAAATACTCTACCATATGCTCGTCCCCCTCGGTGAAAGCCGACCGGCCCACCGGGTTCAGGAACTCGATTACGCCCAGACACTCGGCCCCGTCCAGTAAAGGTGCCGCTAGTAACGCCTTGGTTTTCCAACCCGTTTTCTCGTCCGCCTGACGATAGAATCGGGAATCCTCATCCGGACGATCCACCCGAATCACCTTCCTCTCCGCCATGGCCGACCCCACCACCCCTTTGCCTTTGGGCACCCGCAAGGTCCCCAGATCCGGGGCGCTCTCCCCATGGGCGGAATGAATGACCAGTTCCCCCGAGTTGGGATCCGGCAGAAAAATGGAGCAAGCTTCGGCCCGGATCCAAGGCCGGCTCTTTTCCAGAATTTTAAGCAACAGCCCCCTTAAGTCCGCTTCCCGCCCGATCTCCCCGGCCAGACGGAACAGTTTTCCGTAGTCGGCTTCCTCTTGGGTTGTGGCCATTCCCTAACCCTACTCCCATCGGATTGGATTGTCAGAATCATTCTCCCACCTCAATCTTCAGCCATGTTCCCCCTCATCCGCCTACCCAACACCACGGCCTGGGAGCCTGGCCCTTACCCCGGGGTTGAATTTGCCCCTCTATCCCATGATCCTGCTACCGGAGCCCGGTTTCTCCTCCGCCGCTTCGCCCCCGGAACCCAGATCCCCGCACATCGTCACCCTCAAACCGGCGAGTCGGTTGTGGTTCTCAAAGGCAAATGGATCGAGGGGAACGTGGAGTACGGGCCAGGGTCTTTTTTCCATGCCCCAAAAAACACCGTCCACGGCCCCCACCGGGCGGAAAAAGAGGTGATCAGCGTCACCTGGTACGATGGCCCTCTTACGGTGGAAACGGCCGATGACTCAGGCATCGCCCCTGGCGCCGTGCCTCCGGCAGCTTAGGTTTTTTTTCTCAACGACTACTTCGCCGGCCGGGCCGGAGTAAATACAATCTCGACCCGGCGGTTCTTCGCTTGACCTTCTACGTTGTCATTGGGAGCCAAGGGCCGGCTATCCCCATAACCCACGGCAGATAGCCGGGAAGCAGGTACCATTCCGGTGGCTTCCAGGGTTCGCACGGCCACGGCCGCCCGGGCGGTGGAAAGCTCCCAATTCGTCGGGTAATACTGGGCCAAAACCGCAGCAATCGGAACGTTGTCGGTGTGTCCCTCAACCCGGACTTCATCCTGGGACTTATTAATCGCCGCCGCCACCTTACGCAACACATCCACCCCCTCGGGGGAGAGCTCGGCAGAACCGCTGGGAAAAAGAATCTCGCTGGCCACCGTGACTTTCAACTGGTCCTTCAAGCGGGAAATTAACACATCCTTGTCGGCCAATTTCTTTTTCAACTCCTCCTCTAATTTGGCATCTTCGCTCGAGGGACCACTGGACGCCTTGAGTTTTTCCATCTGTAACTGCTGATCCGCCAGTTTTTTTTCCAGGGCTTTTTTTTCGGCATCCGCCACGTCGCGGGCTTTGCTCAATTCGGCCCGGGCTTGCTCAAGCTGCACGGATAAAGCGGCTGCTTTTTGCGCCTCCACCTTGTTCTGCTCCAATTGGGCCCGCAGGTCTTCCGTGGCTAGTTCAGATTTTTTGGCCCGATCTTCCAGGACCGAGGCCTTCTGCTCCGCCTCTGTCAGCTGGGCTCGGGCGTTCATGTCACGGTTCATGTAGTAACCACCGCCTCCCAGACCAAGGGCCGCCGCAGTGGCCAAGGTCACAGTCTTCCATGCGACCACTTTGGCGGCGCCGGAAGCGGCCGCTTGGGTCGCCGTCTTGGCGGCGGAGGTGGAGAGACTGGCTGCAGGATTTGGAGTGGGAGTGGGTTCCGCCATAAATGAAAAAGGTTAGTTCGTGGTTTTTTTCGATCCCTTGACGTCCTGCGACGGCGTCTTCCCGGTGATACGGGGCTTTTTGTCCAGTTCCTCCAATACTTTCCATAGCCGCTTGACGGCCTCCGGAGTCTTTTTCACTTTACCGGAAAGGATGGCCTTGGGATCCAATCTCTGCCCGTAAAAGTTCTCATTGGTGTCATCCGCCGACCCGTAACCCAACCCCGAAAGGGAAACCCCGCCAAACAACCCCTTGGTGAAGCTGTAGGTGTATACGTCGGCATTGACCGTGGCCACCCCGGCGGAAAGTTCACGCCCAACGGGACCCGCCGTACCCTCCACCTCCGCGCTGCTGGTGTAATTTCCCTTTTGGGTAAACTGTTTCACGGCCTCCTCGGTGTTCAGCAAGAGGACATAATCTTGGGAGGATCCGCCGGCCTGAAATCCTACCCCAGCTCCCGCCGCCGAAATGGCCGAGGGGTGGGACCACTTCTTACCCTCCCGCATCACCACCAACCCGTCCCCCCCCTCTCCCGCCACGATAAAACCCGCCTTGATGATCCACATCACCACCAAACCCTTGGCCTGCTGAAAAACCTCCCGGGGGATGCTGTCGCCTTGGGCTTTGCCGTACTCTTCCAGAATGTTGATCGTCTTATCGATCCTCTCCTCCATGCTGCTGACGGCCATGGCCGAGAGGGGAGTGGCAATGAGGAGGGTCGCGAGAATCTTAGGCATGAATTTCATCGACACAGAATGTCCCGCATTTTTCCCTTTGGCAATCGGATCCCGTTAGCGCCCCTCGTCTGCATCAATGTAATCAAAGAATGTCTGAATCTCCGCACGATCCTCCCACCCCGCCTCTTTCTTGCGGAAGACCAAACGATCCGCCATCTCATCCCGCCATCCACGCTTCGCCAGGTAGGCGTTCCAGATTTTTTTCTCTTCGGCATCCCTCACCCTTCCCTGTTTTCCACCCCAAGCGAGAATCTCGGCGTCCGTCCCGCCTTGATGGACTCTTTCCCGCAAAGCCTCGTAGCCCACACCCAAAAAGTCGCAGCATGCCTTGTCAAAACCTTGTCCCAGGTTCTCCCGGTAGTCGGCCGGCAACTTTCCCGCTTGGGCCAAACGGATTTTATCCACCATTCTTCCAAAATAGACCAGCCCCTCCACCATCTCCCGCGGACTTCTCAATCCGGGCACCGGTTTTTTCTCCTGGTTCATCTCCCCATCGCCTCCCGCAGGCTGCGAATCTCGCTTTCCAGTTCCTCGACCCGAGCCGCCAAATCCAGGATCAATCCCGCCGCCTGCGATGGAACCCCATACTCCACCCGCAACTGCTCCATCCTTCTCACCAAATAAAGCTCCCCCTCACCGAAGGTACAGGCTTCCGCCCGTCGCACTTTCTCCCCCAAAAGCCCCTGCTCGACATAGGATCGAACCACCTCCGCCGTGGTCTCCGCCAAACGCGCAAATTCCTCCAGCCCAACCTCGAGCTTGTGCCCCTGATAAAGCATACGTGCCACCTGCAGACGCTTCCCTCTCATCGATTAGCTCCTCCCCCGGGGTTGCCACCGGCTTTTTTGGGACATCTCTTCCCAAAGTTTTTTCTCCTCGGAATCCACCTGATCCGGCACTTGCACCTGCAAGACGGCGTAAAGATCTCCACGTTCGCCATCTTCCCGCGGTAGTCCCTGACCACGCAATCTCAGTTTCTTTCCGGCCGCCGATCCGGCGGGAACCTTCAACATGACCTCCCCCTCCAGGGTCCGGACAGGCACGCTGGCCCCCAACACCGCCTCCCAGGGCGCCACCTCCAAATCCGCCACCAAATCCGGTCCCTCCACCCGCAAATCCGGATGTCGGGCCATCCGCACCCGGAGATACAAATCACCAGCCTCCCCTCCTCTCGCCCCCGCCTCCCCTCTGCCCGCCAACCGGATCCTCTGCCCCTCCCTCACCCCTGCGGGGACTTTGACCCGATAAGTCTCCACCTTTCCTCCACCCCTTTGCAACGTCACCTCCCGGTTCGACCCATGCAAGACCTCCTCCAAGCTCACTAATAGATCCCCCTCCACGTCAGCCCCACGCCGGGCCATTCTCCGACCACCCATCCCCCGCATTCCCTCCACACCCCCCATGCCGCCAAACATGCTTTCGAAAAAGTCGCTGAAACCCGTACCCCCAAAATGAACCTCCTCCATCTCGGGTCCACCCGATCCCTGGGGCATACCTCCCGCCCAGGCAAATCCCCCGCCAGGGACCTCCCGCCCCATCTGGTCGTACTTCGCCCGCTTGGCCGGATCACTCAACACCTCGTACGCCTCATTCACCTCTTTGAACATCTCGGCCCCTTTGGCCTTGTCCTTCGCCACGTCGGGATGATGCTCCCGCGCCTTTTTCCGAAAGGCGCTGCGAATCTCTTCAGGGGTGGCAGTTTTGTTCACCCCTAAAACCGCATAGTAATCTTTGTAATCCATCCCTTCCTTTTCTATTCCCAATTCCCGCCCGTTTCCAGTTCCGCCCCCGCCTCCACCTCCCCTTTTTCCGAAACCGCCGCCAGGCCATCGGTAAACGTGCGAGCTTGGGTGAACCGAGGTTCCATGGCCCAGCTACCATCTGGCTTGAGATACCCCCATTTCCCCCCGGGTTCCTTCACCGCCGCCAAGCCCCGCCGAAAAATGCCCGCCCTTTCAAATTTGGCGGGAATCACCCACTTCCCCTCGGGGTCCAGATACCCCCACTTGCCACCCTCATCCTTGGCCGGTGCCCGCCCGTCACCGAAAGGTCCCACCGCGGCCAAAATATCCTGACGCGCCGCGCCGGGTTGAATCTCCATCACCCTCTCCTGAAAATCCATCAACCCCCATTTTCCATCTTTTTTCCAGGCCACCCGTTTTTCTCCTAATAAAACGAGGGCCGAGTAAATTCCCGTTGTCCTGGCCTTCCCCTTGCTGTTGATCAAAACCCACGGGGTTTGCTCCCCGAGGGGCCGCACGGCCGCCCGGTCATCCCGAAAATTTCCCGCTTCGGCAAAGTCCAGCCGCAACCACAGCTTCCCGCTGGGTATGATGTAACCCCAAGCTGGAGGTCCCTCGATTTTTTTTGATTCATCCTCCGTCGACTCCGATTCCGTCTCATCCCCCACCGGGGCATCGTCGCTCTCCTCCACCGCCGCCAACCCCTCGGAAAAATCACGAGCGTGCAGGAAGCGAGGAGGAATCACCATGCGCAATCCTCCATCCTGGTACGCCGCGTACCCCCAACGGTCCTTGATCTTCACCCTGGCTAGCCCGCCAAAGACCTTTCCGGCTCCCTCATACTCCAGCTTTCCTACAACTTTCCCCTCCTCGTTGACAAAGCCCCACTTCTCCCCGACCCGAACCGGAGCCATCCCCCCCTGCATCGACCCCACCTCATCATAGTGGGCCGACCAAACCCGGACCCCCCGCTCATCCACATAAAACCACTCTCCCCCCAATTTTACCGGTACCCGGCCAATCCCCATTTTGGCCACGCTTTGGCCCACCTTCACCTCCGTTCCTTCCGGAGCCTCGATTTTGACCAAGGTCCCCGTCCCGGGGGAGTTGATGGCGGCCATCGCCTCGGACGGCCGGATCTCCGCAATTTTATCTCCCTTCACCACCGCATCTCCCTCCTCCTTCAGCCAACGGACTACCGTGGCCGATCCGGGATTGGGCCCATAGCCAGGACACATCACATCAAACTGTTTTTTGGCAAATACATCGACATGGCCCAACACCCTCACCGCTCCAATGGGAGACCCGGGAATCGCCGCCCCCCGCGCCGGCACCCCGATCTTGACCAGCATTCCGCTCACCGGCGCCTCCACCGGCAAAGTCGGTTCGGTTAACTCCACCTGGGCCAACGGCTCTCCCGCTTTCACCTCGCTCCCCTCTGCTTTGAACCATTTTCGGATCTTGGCTCCTTTCACCCCTGGTAAAAATTCCGGCAAACAGAGCGCCTTGGCCAAGTCACCCCGGAACTCCCCAATCTCTTGATATTTTTCAGGCAACCGCATGGTTCCCGTTTCATCCACCATGCCCCAACTTCCCCCCGCCCAACCATGCCCCAACCAGACAAAAAGCGCCCCCAACCCCAAGATGACTTTTGATTTTACCGCCATAGCCCCGAGCCTACATGCCCCTCGCCTTCATCTTAATCCTAATTTTAATCGTCCCCGCCCTACACCCATTCCAGCCTTACCTCCCGAACCCCGCTCCTGCTCGCAAACTCCATGAGCCCGTCCTTCTCCTCTTTTCCCAATCCATACTGAATACAGTTTGTCAGGTAATCCTTCTCCTCTTTCCCCTTCGCCAAATCCCCCCTCCGCTTAATGCCGGCCAGACAAGCCTTGCGAAATTGATCCAACTCCCCCGCCCCCAACTTGGCTTTCGGCCCCACCGCCCATACGGCAAAGACAAACGGCTTTCCGGTCCAATCCCACCACTCTTTTCCCAAATCCGTCATTCCCTTTCCCCGGCTCTTTTCCCACTCCGCCAAGGCCTCGTCCCCGATCAATAACCGAGCCTCGCCGTGTTCCGCTTCTTTCAGGTTTACCTTCAATTTTTGCTCGGCAACCAACTTCCACAACTGCACGGATGTCATGGAATGCTGGGTCAAAGTGATGCTGGCACACTCCAAAAGCGGCTTATCGTGAAATACCGCCACGCTCCTCACCTCACCCCTCGAGCCCACCGCCACCCCATCGATCACTCGATATCCCGAATGGGTCAGCACCTCCCACACCGGCACCAGAGCCACGTCCACTTCCCCCGACTTCAATCGCCCCACTAACGCTTTGGGATGATCCCAGACCACCTCCCCGCCCGACCACGAGCCGGAAAACGGCTTCGCATGCCCGTACGGAACACAGCCAATCTTCATTTGCTCAATTTACCCTGTCCCCTCGCGCCTTCCACCACTCAACACCCTCACTTTAAAATCGGCTCATAGTAAGTGTTTCTCTGCACCGGTTCCCTGCCCGCCTCACGAATCACCCTCACCATATTTTCCCTCGTTTGCCCCACCGGTGTCTTGGCCCCCGCCATATGAAATATCTTCTCCTCCTCAATCGTCCCGTGCAGGTCGTCCGCCCCATAGCTCAACGCCACCTGGGCCAACGGCAGACCCGTGCTGATCCAATACGCTGTGATATGGTCAAAATTATCCAAAATCAGCCGGCTCGCCGCGATGACTCGCAACTCCTCCAGCGCACTCGCCCTTCGAATCTTGCCCAGCTCGGCCAGCTTGGTTTGCGATGGCTCAAAGGCAAACGGTACAAATCCCGTAAACCCTCCCGTCTCCTCCTGCAAACCCCTCAGCTTCTCCAAATGTTCCACCCTCTGTTCCGGCGTCTCCACATGACCATACAACATCGTGGCCGTGCTTCGGCCTCCCATCCCGTGCCAGATCCGGTGTACCTCCAGCCACTCCTCCGCCGTTTCCTTCCCCCGACAAATCCGATCCCGCACGCCCGTATCGAAGATTTCCGCCCCGCCCCCGGTCAACGAACCCAAACCCGCCTCTCTTAAATCCGCCAACACTTCCGCCATCGGTTTCTTGGCCACCCGCTCCGCCAAATGCCGGATCTCGATGGCGGTAAAAACCTTCAGCGTGGGTCTGGGCTCCAACGTCGCCAGCGACCGCAACATCTCCAGATAAAACGAGTAGGGCAGACTCGGATGCAACCCACCCACGATATGAATCTCGGTGATCCCCTGGGCCACCGACTTCTTCGCCGTCTCCGTCATCTCATCCACCGAAAGCTCAAAGGTGCCTGGCTCCCGTTTCTTCCTAGCAAAGGCACAGAACTGACAGCTCAAAATACAAACATTCGAGTAGTTCAAATAACGGTTCAGCACATAACTCGCCCGCTTTCCCACCTTCTTCTCTCTCACCCGGTCAGCCAACTGCCCCAACGGATGCAGATCAGCCTCCCGAAACAGAAAGACACTTTCCTCAAAAGACAGCCTCTGCCCGGCCTCCGCCTTCCTCACAATTTCATTCCACGTGCTCATTTTGCAAAAATCTCCCACACCACACCCCCCAGCACGAGTCCGCTCACCACTGCATTGGCCCAAAAAAATGCCTTCCCCCTCTTGCCTTCCACTTTCGACCAGTGGTTCTCCATCCAAAGTACGATGCAAATCGCCGCCCAAACCACCCCATACCTCCATCCAAAGCCGGCTATCC
>CAZZMY010000024.1:9101-16852 GCA_964655385.1 uncultured Akkermansia sp. | reverse complement strand
CCGTAGAACTTGGCAAAGGAATCGAGCGTGACGTATTCGAGCCTACCCACCCTCACCGTCTGCCAATTCTCTTCCGCCGTAACACCCGCCACCGACACAAACCAGAGGAACACCCAGCGCGCCATCACTTCGAACCACATTTCCGGTTATCGATCAGGCGAACTGCCCCCACCCAAGCAGCGGCACAAAGGTGCCCATCGACAACCTCGGCGTATTCCAACTTCACTCCCTTAACCCGACGGAGAAGTTTTTGCAGATGGCCCTTGGCAAGCCCCCCCCCCTTCCGGGCTGCTGCACGGACCGAAAGGGCCCAAAAGCCGGCCAGCTCCCGCTGACGGGGATTGAGCCGAAGATTCCTCGAGCTCATCGCCAATCCGTCTTTTTCTCTCACGATTGGGTGGCGCACGATCCGGACGGGCAGAAAAAGATCCCGCGTTAGGCGCTCCACCACTTCGCATTGCTGCAGGTCCTTCTCCCCAAAAACTGCGACGTCGGGTTGTACGATTCCGAACAGTTTGGCCACCACGGTGGCCACACCGCGAAAATGGTTTGGCCGATAGGCACCGCATCGACCCTGCGATCGCTCTAGCTCCTCCACCCAGGTGGAAGCATTCGGGGCATAGAGTTGGGTGGGCCGAAAAAGAACATCGGCTCCCGCCGCCTTGGCCAACTTCCTGTCCATGGAAGGCCGTTGGGGATATTTTTGATAGTCCGCCCGTTGGTTAAATTGGGTGGGATTGACGTAACTGCTAACCACGACTCGATCCCCCAAACTTCTCGCTCGTCGAATTAAAGCCGCATGCCCCTCATGCAGGGCTCCCATCGTCGGGACCAAGACCACCCGCTGGCCACCCCTTCGCCATTGGAGGCTAGCCTTTTGCATTTCTGCAGGTTTTGTCATAATCTTCACAGCTTACGGAGCTTACAAAATGTCCACCTACCTCCACAATCTCTTCGCCCAAAGAATCGGCGGCCCGGGTTACGGCATCAAGGAAGCCCCCATTTACAAGTTCGAACGAATTAAGAGGGCCAAACGCGCAGCGCTTGCCGCGCATCCCGGAAAGGAGTTGCTCGATTTCGGAGTCGGAGAACCTGACTCCATGGCCGATCCTAAGGTGGTTGAATCCCTAACCCGGGAAGCGTCCCTGCCGGCGAATCGCGGTTACGCCGACAATGGAGGACAGCGTCTCAAGACCGCCGCCGCGCATTACCTAAAGGAAGTGTTTGGCGTGACCGCGGATCCCGAAACAGAAATAGTTCACTCGATTGGCAGCAAAGCGGCCCTCTCCATCCTGCCCGCCGCGCTGATGGATCCGGGGGATATCGTGCTGATGACCACCCCGGGATACCCAGTCTTTGGCACCCACGCCGCCTACTACGGCGCCAAAGTCCACGCCCTCCCTCTCACCAAGGAAAATCGTTTTCTCCCACGTCTCGACAACATCCCCCGTGATGTTCTCGATAAGACCAAGGTGCTGGTCTTGAACTATCCCAACAACCCGACGGGGGCCTCCGCCACGCCCGAGTTTTTTCGCCAGGTGGTCGAATTTGCCAAAAAGGAAGAAATCGTGGTCATCCACGATGCCGCCTACACCGCTCTGATTTTCGAAGGGCAACCCCTCAGCTTTCTCTCCATTCCCGGGGCCAAAGAGGTCGGTCTGGAACTCCACAGCGTGAGCAAGGCATTCAATATGACCGGGTGGCGGTGCGGGTTTGTCGTGGGGCACCCTCTCCTTGTGAAAGCCTATGCCGATGTGAAGGACAATACCGATTCTGGACAGTTCCTCGCGATCCAACATGCCTGCGCCACGGCTCTAGAAAATCCCCAGATCACCCGAGAGACCTCAGCCAAATACAGCCGGCGAATGAATGGTCTGGTCCGCATTCTGAAGAGTGCAGGCTTCCCTGCGGAAAAACCTGCCGGCTCCTTCTTTCTTTACACTCAGGCCCCCAAGTCAGCCTCAGGTGCCAAGGAAGTGGCTTTTGCCAACGGGGAGGCTTTCTCCAAATGGCTGATCGAGGAACAACTGGTCTCCACGGTGCCGTGGGATGAAGCCGGAGCCTGCGTGCGGTTTAGTGTCACTTTTGCGGCCAAGGATCCAGCGGATGAGGATCGCGTGTTGCAGGAGCTGGCTGTCCGGTTCCAGCACTACCGCTTTACATTCTAAAGCTCTTTTTTGCGAAAGTAGGCCGAATGGGCTGGCTCCCGCTTGGCGAAAAGGGGGATCAGATCCTTTTCCCGCATCAACACCCACGGTTGGGCAACATTCAGTCCGTTTTTGGTGAAATAGAGGTCGGCCGCAATATAAGTGGCCGAATGCACTACCTGTCCCTGAGGATTGAGCACAAGCAAGAGATCCCCTGGCTGAGTGGCTTGCCCGATCTGGTAATAGTTGTTCTTGATGAACTCCGAGGCGAACTGATTGTCGCTCAAACGGGGATCTGGTTCGCCCCGGAAAAAATTAAGGGCCGTCCAGTGGCAATCGGGCGGCTTCGGTGCGGCCATCTCTTCAGGATGTGGCGTGGTGTAAAGCCGGAGGCGAGCCATCGGCGGCAGCACATACAGGATGCTAAGAGGGCCAGCTTCTTTCAGGTTCCGGAAGGACTCCATCAGGGGCTTGAGATCCTTGGCGGTGACCCCAGGCATGGAGCGGGTCCAATAGGTCAGCGGTTTTTCCAGATCCGAATCCTGCGACAGACGCAGGCCAGCTCGGGCCGCATCCACAGCAAAGATAGCGCGCAGAAACTCCATTCGCTCAACGTCGCTCGGAAGGTGCCGCAGGATGATTTCCGGATCGCTAAAATAGATGAACCCATTACGCGGATACACCAATCGGTCCAGGAGGTTCTGGATTTCACGAGGAGAGGAGAATGATTTCTTGCGCAAAATCTGTTTCACCTGGGTGGCAGGCAGATAAACCGGCTCTAGATGGTAGCGGTTGGCTGGGTTTCGGGAGAGAAAAAGGTAAAGACGGTTTCTGACCTCCGGCGGGAGCCTGAGCACCACGCTCTCGGGTGGCTTGGCAACAAATTCCCCGGATCCCGGTTCCATTCGGGCGCTCCGTATGATCGCTTCCGTATCTGCGTTCGTGCAGCCCTGCACGACTAGCAGTTGCCGCACATCGGTCTCCGTGATCTTTCCAAAATTCCAACACGTGGGCCGTGGAGCCAACTCTTCCTTCCCTACAAACTCCTCCGGTATTTCCAGCCGCAGGTTCCATACCTCAAGCTCACCCCACGGCCCCGGAACAAGTTGATAGTCCGAAGCACTTTTTGAAAAAAATGGGAAACCCTCCGACCGATACGCCAGGCCGGAACTGACCAACCAAACCGCCAGGATCAGGAGTGCCAAACCCAAGGGGCAGAGCAACTTTAGGGGAGGCAAAAGGGCCGAAGGCTTCATAGATCATAAACTTAAGTGCCCCCCCTGGGGAGCAAAGCCCTATTTTGTCATGAAATTGTCACAAGACATGGCTCCCTGTGGCTATGGACCGGGGTCCTGGTCATCCTCACCCCCTGCTCGATCCATTAAGGCCAGGATTTGGGGAAGGACGATCATAGAGGTCGTCAGGGTGCAAATAATTCCAATACACATCACCAAACCAAGAGTAACAAGTCCGCGGTATTGCCCCACCAACATTGACCCGAACCCAAAGAGAGTCGTTAAGGCAGAAAGGATGACCGCCTTTCCGGTGCTGGATTCAAAAATGCGGATTTTTTTCTCCTCGCGATACCGATCCATCACATACACCCCATAAGCCACACCGATTCCGTGGATCATCGGCAGCGTCACGATGTTGGCAGGATCGAGCTGGATCTTAAACAGTCCCAAAAGACCGAACATCCATAACACTCCGATTCCCAAGGGGAGCAAAGTGAGCAAGAGATCCTGGATCCTCCAAAATAGCAGGAAGATCATCACCACGATGATTCCGATCGCATACAGCAAAGCCTCGATATAACTGCTTTTAAGGAGGTCGATATATTCAAGATTCATCACCGGGGTCCCGGTGGCGGTGGTCGCGACACTCTCCAAATCATGCACAAATTCTTCGTTGGGCTTTCTCTCCCAGATATCCACCGAAGGCTCGACTTCCAGCAGAATCTTGCCGTGCTTGGAGAGATACCGCTCCTTGAGCTGCGGGGGGAGATCATTGACGGTTAGAGAACGATCCCCTCGCTGGGTTTTGAGCCAGTTCAGGTTTTGCGCGATGGAACCAACCAGTTTGACCTGATGCCGCTCCAACCTTTTTTTTGCCTCCTCAACGGGGAGCTTATCGATGATGGCCACCGCCCGCTCCAACGGAGGGATCAATTTTTCAAACGTCTCCACCGCCTGCCGGGCCCGACCGGAAAGTCCGATATACTGTTTGGCCTGCTTGGCCCCTTCTTGGGATGATTCCAACAAAAACTCCAGGTCCTTTTTGGCTTTGGCTACATCCACGGTCTGGGTAGTGCCACCCCCAAGGGATATCTCCCCTGCAATTTTGGAAATTTTGGAAACCTCCTCCAGCCTCTTCTTTTGGTCGCGGGGCACCAGATCCCCCAAGGTCCGCACCTTGCTCACAGTGGGAAGCTGACGAAGCTTATCCGCCAATGAATCCGCTTCCTGCACGTCCTGGGCCACCACCACGCCGTAAATCACCGATCCCTTCCCCGTGTCCAGCAACTCACGGGTCAGTCGGACCGACTCCATTTTTGGATTCTGCAAATGGAGAAGATTGTGATCAAAAGTCACCTGCGTTGCCTTCTTCCAGGCAAAAAAGCTCAACCCTGCGGCCACGATCAAAACCATGTAGGGGTGAGCGGTGATGGTTCGATCCAGGCTGATCCCGTAGCCGAACTTCAACAGTTTCCCGACCTTCACATTTCCCTTTCGATCCCGCCATAACAGGAGAGCCGGCAGGAGGGTCAGGCTGGCGGCCAAAGCCATAAGTACACCTGTTCCCGCAATCCAACCTAGCTCCGTCAGTCCGATAAAATCGTTGAAACACATGGCATAAAAAGCCACCGCCGTGGTTCCTCCCCCAGTCAACAGAGCCTTCCCTGTCGTGACCGTGGTGATCTCCACGGCCTCGGCGGCGCCTTTCCCCGTACTCATTTCCTCTTCGTACCGCCCGATGAACTGGATCCCAAAATCGATTCCCAAGCCGAGAATCATAACAATGAAGGCCTGCGAAATAATATTCAGATGCCCGATGGTCACTGTGGTCAGGCCCAGAGTAATCACCACACTGGCCAGCAGGGCGGCCAAGGCCAGTAAGGGACGGGAAAATTCCCCGTAAGCGAAGAAAAACATGATGGTGATCAGAGCCAGGGTAATGATCGTGGCGATCTTCATGTCGTCCTCACTTTGACGCAACTCATCGTCGAGCAAGACCGGCTCCCCCGTGACGCCCATGGATACGCTCAGGTGGTTTTTCTTCTCTTCGTCGACCAGTTGCCGGACACGATGAATGACCCCGGTGAAAGGGGTGGCACTGTTTTCCTCCTCCTTCGAAGGACGTAAAAGCATGAGGATTGTCTTCCCATCCTCCCCAAGGCTGAGGTACTCATTCTTCAATAAGTCAGTCTCAAACTCCGACAATTCCCCCAGGCTCGTCTTGCCTGCTGTATCATCGATCGGTGTATCCAGATCATGAGCAAGGCGTTTCAGGTTGCGGACAAACTCCTCGATAAAGGGAACAAACTCCTGCCAGTTGGTGGATTTTCGCAGGTAGGGATCATTAAATTTGGCCGAAGCTTCCGCCAGAATTCCGTTCAGATTGAGCGCCTGCTTGTTGCCTTTCATGAGGGCAGCCAACTCCTCCATCTGATGCCGGATGCCCGTTAACTGCTCCTCGTCCGCCAGAAGAAGCAGGCGGTCGGCCATCGGGGAGAAGTCGTGGCGGTAGTAAATCCGGTCGATTCCAGACTCTTTCTTCAGTTTCGCCGCCAAGGCATCGGCCGCGGCACGACTCGCCTTGAGGTCGTCACTTTTGAGCACCACCACGATCTCGTCCCGGACATCAAACTCGTCCGTGTAAGCGAGGTATTTCTTGAAAACCGGCGACTCCTTGCGGATCAGGTCCATCGTGCTGTTGCGCACGACCAACCGCATTCCGGTGATCACCCCGGCAACCACCACCAGCGCCAAACTGATCCAGAGGATCTTTTTTTGGCTACCGACCAGAATGCCCGCCCACTTTTGGAGCAAGACATCCATCCAGCCTTGTTTTTTTTGCGCGGGAGCCTGAGCCATGGGGATCAACCGGCGTTGCGCGCTTTCTCTTTTTTCTGCTCCCACTCATCCCGGATACCCCGAAGATCGCGCGCCAACTCCTCCTGCAAAATCGCCGCCTCTTCCCCGCCTCCCGCCGCCCGAGCCGCGGCGATCTTGGTCCCCAGAAATGTCTCCCGTTCGGCAATTTTTGCCCGGTAAGTGGAATCAATCTCGGCCAAGGCCTTCTTTTGATCATCGGTCAGCTTTCGAGCGGGCTCTTTTGTCGCTAAACGCTCCATCGCAAGCTCATACGCCGTCTTCATCAGCCCTTTACCCTAAAAAAAGGGAGACCCTGCGTCCATCGTATTGTCGGGGTCCAGCTTGCCCCACCCCCGCCTGACCGACTATGTTGTTGGATGGATTTTGCGTCTTTGGGACTCAACGCCTCGGTTCTTAAAGCCGTGGAGGATCTCGGCTTCAAGGAGCCGACCCCGATCCAAGCCCAGGCCATTCCGGTGGCTTTGTCCGGCAAAGACATCATCGGATCGGCCCAAACAGGCACCGGTAAGACTGCCGCCTTTGCCTTGCCCATCCTCCAGCATCTGGAAAAACCGGGCCGCCTTCGCGCCCTTATTCTTGAGCCCACCCGCGAGTTGGCTGACCAGGTCGCCGGAGCACTGGAAAAGTTCGCCAAGCACAGCGGTCTCCGTATCGGGCTGATCTATGGTGGAGTGGGCTATGGAAACCAGCGTGAGCAGATCAAACGCGGAATCGACGTCCTCGTCGCCACCCCGGGAAGGCTTCTTGACCTTGTGGAGCAAGGGGATCTTCATTTGGCCCACTTGACCCACTTGGTGCTGGATGAAGTCGATCGCATGCTGGACATGGGCTTCTTGCCAGACGTGAAACGCATCGTCGCCCTCTGCCCCTCCAAACGCCAGACCCTCTTCTTTTCCGCCACAATCCCTCCCGAGATTGAGCGGTTGACGAGCTGGGTTCTCAAAGAACCCGTGACGATTGAGATCGGCCTTCGTCGATCCGCCGCTGAAACCGTGACTCACGCCCTTTACCCCGTGGCTGCTGACCAGAAACACGAACTGCTCCTGGCTTTGCTGGAAAAAACCCAGTACCAAAGCGTGATTGTTTTTTGCCGTACCCGCATGGGCTCCGACCGGGTCGCCGGCAGTCTCTCCAACCTACCTCACCCGGTGGGCGTCCTTCATTCCGACCGCTCCCAGGGAGAACGCACCGAGGCCTTGGCCGGCTTCCGCTCAGGTAAATATCCGATTCTCGTGGCCACCGATATTGCCGCCCGCGGGCTTGATATCGCCGGCGTCACCCACGTCATCAACTACGACGTCCCCCAGCACCCCGAGGACTATGTCCATCGGATCGGACGAACCGGACGGGCGGCCACCGAGGGCGATGCCCTCACCCTCTTTGTGGCCGAGGAGTTGGCCTATGTGGAGGCCATCGAACGGCTGATCAGCCAGAAGATTCCTCGAAAGAAATTGGATCACTTCCCCTACCGCTACACCGCTCTGTTTGA
>CAZZMY010000024.1:2799-9001 GCA_964655385.1 uncultured Akkermansia sp. | reverse complement strand
CCGCTTCCCCACCTTCGCCGCCACTTTCAACCGTAGCCCGTTCAACCGGATAAAGCCTGTAGCATCATCCTGGTTGTACGCCTTGGTTGGATCCGCCTCCATGGTGGCAATCTCAGGATTATAAAGGCTCAATTTCGACTTTCTTCCGGCCGCATAGATCCCGCCTTTGTAGAGCTTCACCCGGACGGTTCCAGTCACGTTCTTCTGACTCTCCTCCACCAAGGCCTGAAGGGCCAACCGCTCTGGAGCAAACCAAAAGCCGTAGTAAACCAGTTCGCTGTACTTTGGAATCAGGCTGTCCCGCAGGTGCATGACCTCCCGATCCATCGTCAAACTCTCCATCTGCCGGTGGGCAAAATGCAGAATGGCTCCCCCGGGAGTTTCATAGACCCCCCGGCTCTTCATGCCCACAAACCGGTTCTCCACCATGTCCACACGTCCCACCCCGTGCTTACCACCCAACTTGTTCAAAGCCCTCATCACGCCCAAGGGAGACAACTTCTTGCCGTTTACCGCGACGCAATCCCCTTTCCGAAACTCGAGGGTTATATACTCCGCCTTGTTGGGGGCCTCTTCCGGTGAAACGGAAAGAGTGAACATCTTGCGGTTCGTGGGCGCAAAAGCATCAAACCAGGGATCTTCGAGGATTCCTGCCTCATAGGAAATATGCAGGAGATTCCGATCCATGGAGTAAGGTTTCTTGGCCGTGGCCTGCACGGGAATATTCCGCTCCTCGCAGTACTGAATCATCTCTGTTCGACCGGGGAAATCCGCCCGGAATCTCTCATCCCGCCAAGGAGCGATGACTTCAATCTCCGGCGCAAGAGCCGCCGAGGTCAGTTCGAATCGAACCTGATCATTCCCTTTGCCCGTGGCTCCGTGAGCAATGGCTTGGGCTTTTTCTTTTCGGGCAATCTCCACCATCCGCTTGGCGATCAGGGGTCTTGCGATCGAGGTGCCCAGGAAATATTGGCCCTCGTAAATTGCCCCAGCCCGCATCATCGGGAAGATAAAATCCCGGGCAAACTCCTCCTGCAGGTCGTCGATATAGATTTTGGAGGCTCCGGTCTTCTTTGCCTTGGCGTTCAACCCCCGCAATTCCTCTTCCTGACCGATGTTGGCGCAGAAAGCGATCACCTCCGCCTGGTAGTTTTCCTTGAGCCAGGCGAGCAACACGGAGGTGTCGAGACCTCCGGAATATGCCAAAACGATTTTCATGATGAGAGAGGGTCCAACCGGATTCGCACGGAATCAGGCGGCGGCGGGTTGGGCTTTGCGGGCCGTTCCCTTGATCTTGGCAAGGTGAGGAAGAAGTTTTTCTTTGGCCGCCTTGACGCTCACACCATACCGCTCCCGCAAGGCCTCCGGCTTACCGTGCTCGATAAACTCGTCAGGCCAACCGATCCGGACCACCGGGGTGGAAATCCCAAGATTTGAGAGCTCCTCGAGAATGGCGCTGCCAAACCCGCCCTTGATCACGTGATCCTCAAACGTCACGACCACATCGGCACTCTTGCCAAAAAGTTCCAAGAGAGCGGCGTCCAGCGGTTTCACAAACCGCGCGTTGATCACGGCCGCTTCAATTCCCTCTTCCTTTTTCAGTTCATCGGAAAGTTGCAGAGCCATGGGTAGCATCTGTCCGTACGACCAGATGACGACCTTTTGGCCATGCCGGATCACCTCGGCCTTGCCAATGGGGAGAGCCATGGGGCTCTTCTTGATCGCGGCATTCGGACCGATACCCCGCGGATAACGGATGGCACTCGGACCGTTGTGCAGGCTGGCGGTGTAAAGCATGTCGACAAACTCGTCTTCGTCTTTGGGGGACATATGAATCAAATTCGGCACACCCCGTAGGTAGGAGATGTCGAAGAGTCCGTGATGGGTGGGGCCGTCATCACCTGACAAACCGCCACGATCCATACAAAACACCACCGGGAGATTCTGCAGACAGACGTCGTGCACAATCTGGTCGTAAGCTCTCTGCAGGAAGGTCGAGTAGATGGCGCAGAAAGGCTTAAATCCTTTGGTGGCCATGCCGGCGGCAAAAAGCACCGCGTGTTCTTCGGCAATCCCGACGTCAAAATAGCGGTCCAGGTGCTTGGGTTGGAACCGATCCAGCCCCGTGCCATTGGGCATCGCCCCGGTGATGGCCACAATCCGGGTATCGTTGTCCGCCAACTTGGAAAGATGATCGGCAAATACCTCGCTGAAGGTCGGTTGACCCAGCGCTTTGGTCTCTCCGGTCTCCGGATCGTACGGCCCGAGACCATGAAACTTCTTCTGCTTGGCCAGGGCGGGCTCGAACCCCTTCCCTTTGGTGGTGACCACGTGAAGAATCACCGGAAAATTCTGGGTTTTCAGGAACTCAAACATCTTGATGAGGCTGTTGATGTCGTGTCCATCCACCGGACCGTAATAGGTCACGCCGAGCTCCTCGAAGATCACACTGGGGAAAATCATTCCCTTCACATGCTCTTCCGCCCGCCGCGCCACCTTGAGCGCCTTGGCTCCACCGAGCTTCTCGATGAAATGGGCCGCCCTTTCGTGCAGATGAATAAAACGGCTGTCCGTGGTGATCTTGTTCAGGTAGCCGGCGATGGCCCCAACGTTCTTGTCGATCGACCACTTATTGTCGTTGAGAATGGTGATCAACCGTTTGGTGTGATGAGCCACGTTGTTCAGGGCTTCGAAGGTCACCCCGCAGGTAAAGGCAGCATCTCCCGCCAGACAGATCACGTGCTCTTTTCCGCCCCGCATATCCCTGGCCGAGGCCATGCCCAAAGCGGCGGACAAGGCCGTGCCGGCATGACCCGCCCCGAAACAGTCGTGCTCGCTCTCCGACCGGAGCATGAAGCCGTTTAAACCACCCGGCTGCCGGATGGTATGAAACCGATCCCGCCGGCCGGTTAGTAGCTTATGGACGTAGGCTTGGTGGCTGACATCAAAAATAAAGTGGTCTGTCGGGGTATCGAAAACCCGATGCAGGGCAATGGTCAACTCCACCACACCAAGGTTGGGACCGAGATGCCCCCCCGTCTTACTCAGGACACCAATGAGCTCTTCCCGGATCTCCTGGGCAAGCTTAGGGAGATCTTCAACCGCCAACTTTTTGACATCTGCGGGACCCTTGATCGAGTCCAGTAAAGGGGTAGCCATAAGAAGCTGGTTAGATGAGCAGATCTGGGGCTCCCCGACCAGCCTTCTTTGATGCTCCCACTTTCGGGCTATCCTCTCCTGTATCCTCCAACTCAGCCTCCTCGATGGATCCACCCTTCTTCTTGGTCAACAGCGAGATGCGCTTTTCGGCGGCCTTAAGTTTTTCCGTGCAAACGGTGACCAGCTTCATCCCCTGCTCGTATTTTTCCACAATCGTCTCCAAAGGCAGTTCGGGAGACTCCATCTGCTCCACCAACGACTCCAGTTGCCGAAGGGACTCCTCAAAAGAGTCGGGGGTGCCGGATTTGCCTTTGGCCATCACAAAATCATTCCTCCAACGACCATGACCCGTCCAGTCCTATTCCGGACACTCATTTGTCCTTCACTTTTACCGGTACCTTGCCATCGGAAAAACGAACCAGCAGATCTCCCTGTTTTCGGGCGGCCCCGACCCCACGGATCAACTTTCCGTCCGGTGCCTGCACCAACGTATATCCTCGTTTTAAAGTTTCTTCTGGTCCCAACACCCGCAATCGGTCCGCCGCCGCCTGCATCCTGAGGGTCAACTCGCGCACCCGTCTCTCGGGCCTCAAGGCACCCCACCTCTGCAAAAGTGTCTCTGCCATCTGTTTTCGGTATCGCCAGGCATTCCCCAGACCGCGTTGCAATTGGTGAGCCAACTCATCCACCCTCTGGGCGCTCATCTCCACCATCTTTCCCGGTTCACGAAACACATAACTTCCGGCCAGCTCCACCACTCTCCGTTTTTTTTCCTCCAGAACGTCCCTCATCACGCTCTCCAACCTCTCCCCCAAGGTCTCCACCTCCGCCTGCCAATCGGCATCCGGACGACTCACCATTTCTGCCGCCGCCGATGGGGTGGGAGCCCGCAAATCCGCCACAAAATCACAAATGGTGAAGTCCGTTTCGTGCCCCACTCCGCTGATCACCGGGATCGGACTTGCCACCACCGCTCGAGCCACGACCTCCTCGTTGAACGACCAAAGGTCTTCCAGACTTCCGCCCCCCCGGACCACCAGCAACACATCAAAATCCCTCTTTCCCATCTCCGCAATCGCTTCCGCCACTTCCTCCGCCGCACCCTCGCCCTGCACCTTCACCCCAAAGACCGTGAGGGCAAGTCGCGGACACCTACGCTGCAGAACATGGATGACATCCCGAACCGCCGCCCCGGTTGGGCTCGTGATGATTCCGACGCGCTCGACAAATTCCGGGATCGGTCGCTTGCGTGATTCATCAAACAGACCCTCGCCCTGCAGTTTTCTTTTCAACTCCTCAAAGCGCTGGTGCAGGTCCCCTTTCCCAAGCGGCTCCAGTCCCCGCACGATCAGTTGATACGCCCCACGGGGTTCGTAGACGGAGACCTCCCCATGGGCGACCACCTTGACCCCATCCCCGGGTTGCAGGTTCATCCTCGACGCCGCTCCCTTGAAAAGGGCGCAGGGAATCTGCGAACCGGCATCCTTCAGGGTGAAATAGCAGTGCCCCGAGGATTGGCGCCGGAAGTTGGAAATCTCGCCGGCGACCGAAACCTCTCCTACCTGATCCTCGAGGATCTCCTTGATCCGCGAGGTCAACGCGGAAACTGTCAAAGGCTCCGGACGGCTCACTTCGGCTTTTGGATCCTCTGGATGCCTGTGGCCTTGCCTGTGGTTTCATCCACATCGATCACCACCCCGTCCAACTGGATTCCGCCGGTGGCCAGATGCATTTTTACCGGCATCAGGGTTTTAAACCGGTCCACAATGAAGTTCTTCTCTCGGCCGATCACCGAATCATGCGCCCCGCAGAATCCCGCATCGGTGATGTAAGCCGTCCCGCCCGGCAGGATTTTTTCATCGGCCGTCTGCACATGGGTATGGGTTCCGACCACCGCCGAGACCCTTCCATCCATGGCATGACCGAACGCGATCTTCTCGGAGGTCGTCTCGGCATGGAAATCCACCAGAATGGCCCGCGTCTCCCGATGAATCTCCTCAAGGATCGGATCCATCAGGAGAAAAGGATTGTCCACATCCGCCTTCATGAACGTCCGCCCCATGGCGTTGACCACGCCCAGTTTCTTCCCGTTTCCGTTAACCACGATCCAACCCTTGCCCGGGCAAGTGGCGGGAAAATTGAAGGGCCGGATCAACCGCGGTTCCTCGGCAAAGAAGCTCATAATCTCCCGCTGATCCCAGCAATGGTCCCCCAGCGTGATCACGTCCACTTTGGCCCGGAAGATGTCATAGGCGAGTTTCGGGGTGATGCCGTTTCCGCCAGCGGCGTTCTCCCCGTTCACCACGATGAAATCGGGAGCGAACTCCTCGATCAGCTGGGGCATCAGCTCCTTGACCGCATCTCTTCCATGCTCGGCCACTACATCGCCCAAAAAAAGGATCCTCATACCGAACCCTAGCCTACCTGCTTCTCCCGCTCAATCACGGGCAGGTCGGCCTAAAGATCCAACGGCTCCACTCCCCAGCGGCCGTAAAAGGCTTTGATGATTTCGGGGCGACGGGAGACCGGGCCGGCCATAAAGACAGTCACCGCTTTGTCCGGGCCGTAGCCGGTCATCCAAAGACACCCCCCGTAAGAGCCTGTTTTGGCCCGGAGCAAAACTTTCTGCCCCTTCCAAACAAGCGCCTCTTGCAGTTTTCGTCCCGCCTTGTTGTCCCAGGGCGCTTCGCCACGCATCCAATCCACCGCCATTTCATGCTCACGCCGGATGGTGGTTTTTAGATCGGCCGCATGCGCCGCTTCCGGTCCTCCCCCCTTCATCCAGTCCTTGGGGATCTCCCCCTCGATCAGACCGCTTCTTGCCGCGTATTCAGCCAACCGGTCGGCCCCAATTTTATCCGCCAGTACCGCAAACGGAGGATTGATCGATTTCTGCAAAGACTCCCGCAATCCCAACCCCTCTGCCCCTTCCAAAGGCTTTTCCACGTCCTGAATCAGTCCCAAATCCAACGAGGCCCAGGCGATGACGACTTTAAAGGTCGAGGCAGGCACCCGGGATACATCCAATTCCGATTCACTCCCC
>CAZZMY010000024.1:0-2699 GCA_964655385.1 uncultured Akkermansia sp. | reverse complement strand
GACTTTAAAGGTCGAGGCAGGCACCCGGGATACATCCAATTCCGATTCACTCCCCACAACCACATGCATCACCCCACTCATCGGAGTCTCCATAATGATCATCCCTTCCGGATGCTTTTTCAGTTCCGCAAACACACTGGAGATTCCAACCAGCACAAACAGCCAAGCCCCCTTCATGCCCCAATCCTATTCGGAACCGGAAAAACGATCCAGAATCACTCCAACAGCCCCGAACAACCGCAGAACCATCATGTGAATAACTTTTGAGGAAATATGGGCATCGTCTATTATCTTATTTGACCATCAACGACTTTGAACAAGATCGCATATCTTGATAACTCTATGCGAATAAGCTGATCAGGACAGTGCCACAGTAACACAAACCTTTCAGTTTTTATCCTTTGGTAGGGTCCGTTATCCTTAACGGACCGTGTGAAAACGTTGGGCACTGGCGGTTGGGGACAACCGCCCCTACCGGTCATTGGATTTTGGTTCTTTGGGGTCAGAGGTCAAAAATCAAACAAATGCTCCAACTTTAAACCACATTCACCCCATGATTCCTCCCCTTATCCCTTTCCGTCCTTAGCGTCCACTGCGTGAGTAAAATAATCTAAATCTTCACCACCTTAACCGAAGTAATGTCCTTGTCGGCCAACATCTCTTTCAACACTTCCTCCCCGGGGGCCGAATCCAGATTTAGCACACTCAACGCCTTGGAACCCGGAGCACTCCGGCTCAGGGTCATGCTGGCAATGTTCACCTTGTGCTTGCCGAGCAAGGTTCCGATCCAACCCACGATTCCAGGTCGATCCTTGTTCTCCATCAACAACAAGAACCCCTCCGGACGAGCCTCCATCCACTGATCATTAATCCGGACAATATGTGGACTCGTCCCAAAGAAGGTTCCGCTCACTTCTGCCTCCTTGCCATCCTGACCTGCTCGCACCGAAATCAGTTCCGAATATTCGCCGGACTCGGTCTGCTTGGTTTCCGAAACCTTCAAGCCAAGATTCGATGCCATCTTCGGCGCATTCACCTCATTCACATCGGACCCGCCTGCTCCGTATAGAAACCCCTTCAGGATGCTCCGGGTCAAAGGAGTCGTGTCCTCCTCCCCGATTTTTCCGGCATAGCTGATGGTCAAACGATCGCACCGGGCAGGCGCGATCTGCGACAGCAACCTTCCCAGCCGGAAGCCGAAATCAATTTGCGGGCGGAGCTTGGCCATGGTCCGGGCATCCACACTGGGGATGTTCACCGCGTTTCTCACCGCACCTTCAGTCAAATAATCGCGAATGGCCTCAGCGATCTCGATACCCACGCTTTCCTGTGCTTCCGCTGTGGAGGCCCCTAGGTGCGGCGTCAGGACGATTTTTTTGTTCTTTCTTAAAGGGTGATCCGCCGCCAATGGCTCTTCCTCAAACACGTCCAAGGCCGCCCCACCCACCTGCCCTGCCTCCACCGCCTTCAATAGCACTGACTCCGCCACCAAGCCCCCACGTGCGCAATTCACGATCTTCACCCCCTTGCGGCAAAGGTTCAGTCTCTCCTCGCTCAATATTCCCTTCGTCTCATCGGTCATCGGCAGATGCATGGTCAGAAAATCACAGTGCGGCAACAAGTCCTCCACGCGATCGATCAGTTCCACCTGCAAACTGCGGGCTTTGCTGGCTGATAGGTAGGGATCATACGCCAGGACCCGCATGCCGAAGGCAATCGCCCGGCGGGCCACCTCTCCCCCAATGCGGCCCATACCTAAAATTCCCAAAGTCTTTCCGTTGAGTTCGGTTCCTTGGAAACTCTTACGGTCCCACTGCCCGGCTGACATGGAGGCATGGGCTTGGGGTAGATGCCGAGCCAAACCAAGCAACAAGGTAAAGGCCTGCTCCGCGGTACTGATGGTGTTTCCGGCGGGTGTGTTCATCACCACCACGCCCTTTTCGGTCGCGGCGTCCACATCCACGTTATCCACCCCCACCCCGGCGCGACCGACGGCTCGGATGGTCGGACACCCCTGTAGAACTGCTTTACTGACTTGGGTCTGGCTCCGGACGATCAAGGCGTCACAGCCCTTAAGCTTTTCGAGCAGCTCCTTCTCCTTGAGGGTGGGGCTTTCGATCACTTCGATCTGGGGGCAGGACTTGAGGACATCCACCCCGCTGGGAGACACCCCATCGGTGACAAAAACTTTGAATTTACCAGCCATCGAAAAGGTCTAGCAGACCCTTCGGCAAGGGCAACGCCACTCGCTACTTTTTGGCGGGCTTTTCGGGGGCCTGGCCTGACGGAGCACCTTGCGGGGGGCGCATGCCCTCCGGCATCCCCTGTCCAGGTTGACCTGTCGGAGGCATCATACCCGGAGGCATGGGAGGCATCTCATTCCGCATCATCGGCATTCGGTTTTCCATGGGCACGACCGGCCGCCGGGTCACCACTTGGCCTCCGCGGTTAACCAACATCACCATGCAGACCGCGATGGTGATCAGGCTGGCCACCGCCAAACCCATAAAGATTTTTACAATCGGTTCAGGACGAACAATGGTTTCTTCACTCATCGGTGAAGTTTAAATCAAACCACCATAATCCGCAAACCACGCTTTCCACCAAGCGGCCCGATGGTTTATGCTCCACCCCTTGGCAGAGGGGCTAGGTAGCTCAGTTGGTAGAGCAGAGGACTGAAAATCCTCGTGTCGGGGGTT
>CAZZMY010000023.1:13231-17090 GCA_964655385.1 uncultured Akkermansia sp. | reverse complement strand
GGGTTTCAGAAGTGGTTGGAGGAAAAAGGCATCGAGGCGGATCCCGAGGGCACGCTAGTGATCAAGCGGCAGATCGGTGTCACCGGAGCTGGAAGACAATTTCTCAATGGTTCGGCGGTCACTCTCTCCGTCCTCAAGGAGTTGGGGGACCGCCTGGTGGACTTGCACGGCCCGCATGACCACCAGACCCTTCTTTCCCCGATCACCCAACGGGCAGCTTTGGATCGGCATGCAGGACTCGAGAAGGAGGTGGAAGAGGTGAGGTCGGCCTGGAGGAAAAAAGTGGAGGCCGAGTCTATTTTAGAGGAATTCCGGCAGAGGATGGCCGGGGCCGATGGATCGACCAAAGAGCTGATTGATCATCAAGTGAAAGAGTTGGAGTCCGCCCAGCTCCGACCGGGCGAGGATGAGGAATTGGAGAGGGATCATGCGGCGGCGGGTCACGGACGGAGAATCATGGAGTTGGCGGCGGAGGTGAATACGCAGTTGGAGAGCGGAGAGGAAAATGCTTTGGGAGTTCTGGGCAAAGTGCAGAAGGCTTTGGTTGAATGGGAGCGACTGGATGGGGCGGCGGGAGAGTTGCGGGAGAAAAATGAACAAGCGGTGGATCTTCTCCGCGAGATGGCTCGGGAGGCGGAGCGCAGGGCGGAACAGGTCGGGCTGGATGCCGAACGGATGGCGGAGATAGAAGCACGGCTCAATCTGGTCTTGGGGTTGCGCAAGAAATTCGGGGGTAGCGTGGAGGCGGCGCTTCATCGATTGGGGGAATTGAAAGAAAGGCAGGAAGAGCTGGACAATGCGGAGGGAAAAGAAAAGGAGTTAAAGGAAAATTTAAAGAGGGCCGAAAGCCAGCATCTGCAAGCCACTCTTCGCTTGGGAAAAGAGAGGGCGAAATCGGCACCCAAGTTTGCCCAAGAGGTGACAGAGCAGTTGCGCGGTCTTGGATTTCAGCAAAGCCGGCTGGAGGTGGTTCTGCAGAAGCTGGAAAAGCCCGGGGGGGAGGGTGGGGAGACGGTGGAACTGATGTTCGCCCCCAACCCTGGGGAACCTCCGCGCCCCTTGAGGGCCATTGCCTCCAGCGGCGAGTTAGCCCGGGTGATGCTGGGTATCAAAACCGTGTTGGCCGAGCGAGACGACGTGCCGATCCTGATTTTTGATGAGGTGGATGCCAACGTCGGGGGAGAGACAGCGTTGGCGGTGGCGGCAAGGCTGCGCGGGTTGGGCAAAACCCATCAGGTTCTTTGTCTGACCCATTTGCCGGCGGTAGCGGCGGTGGCGGATGCGCACTTTTGCGTAACCAAGTCCGTGGAAAAGGGGCGGACTTTTGCCCGCTTGGAGCGGGTGGAAGGGGAGGAGAGAGAAAAAGAGCTGAGCCGGATGTTGGGCGGAGATGGGAAAGCGGCCAGGGCGATGGCGCGAGAATTGTTGGAGAAAGGGAAGCCTTCCAAGAAGACCAAAGGCTAGGCCTGGCGGGGGCTAGAGTTTCAGCACGACCGGATCGCCGACTTTGGCGCCTAACTCCTTAGAGGCGTTTCCCTTGGTGATGGCAATTTCCAGCTCTCCATCACTGTTGATGAGGGCAAAGGGTCGGTCTGCCGGAGCCTCGGCGTAGGTCCGGAGGAAAGGGAGGGATACGTTTTTACCTCGGAGCGACAAACTAAGGAGCTGGCCGGGTTTGAGTTTGGTGAGTTCGGATCCTGGGATATTGGTGAGAATGTTGCCGTAGTGGTCAATGTACAGGACCTGACCTTTGGCTTGGTTGGCCATGACGGTGGCCAACGGCCTGGGGAGACGAATGATTTTATCCGCCTTCGGTCCGCAAGATTCGAGGGATACACCAGAAACGAGATGAGCGGCGACCGGTCCAAAAATATCCCTGGCATGAAAGGTGGCCGAGGATGGTCCCGGCAAAGTGAGCTTTGGATTCTGAAGATACCGAGCCTCGGAGAGGCCCTCCCGGGCCAAGACTTCGGTGAGAAGGCCATTGTCAGGCGCAACGTAGATGCGACCCGCTTGAGTGCGTACGACCAGACCCTCCCGGCTAGAGCCGACCCCGGGATCGACTACGGCAACGATCACGGTTCCGGCGGGGAGAGTGCGGGTCGACTTGGCTAAAAGATAGGACGCGGTGGCGATGTCGAAGGCGGCATTCTCGTGGGAGAGGTCCAGGATTTCGGATTCGGGATGAACGGTTTTGATGGCACCCTTAAGCTGGGCGACATAGGGGTCACCGGATCCGAAATCTGTAAACAAAGCGACCAAGTTCGACATGGAGCGGGAAGACTGACATCCCGAGAGGAACGGGGAAAGCGCGACCAGCAGCAAGGCCCAGGAGCGGGGATTCATTCTTTTTTTGAATCGGGGGAGTTGATCAGTTCCCAGAATTTCGGATTTTCTCCAAGGACTTCGTCCTCCGAGAGGGGAAGCTGGGAGCGGAAAGCAAAATCCTTAAGCGAATTTTTATGAAGGACTCGGTGAATGACGAGTCCTTTGGCGGTCTTTTCAAAATAGATCCGGTAGTCGCCCGCGCGGTAACGGAAAAGAGTGCGGTCCAGGCAGCGAACCGTGCCGAAGCGATCCGGATGTTTTTCCAGGAAGTCAGCGGTCAGCACATCGAATTCGCGGAGCACTTCCACCTGCAACGGGGTCGGCAAACAGGTGATTTCTGCCGAGCTCGCCGGGGTAAAGATGATCTGGAATGCGGCCATACTTGGACCTGAAACCATAGAATAAGCAGGGGGGTAGGTCGAGAGCACAACTGATGTTTGAGCGTGCGCTGGATGGTCCTTTTCCTTAAAGGCAAAGGAGTGAAAGTGCATCCTGCCGGCCAATTGATCGTTATGGGGGTTCCGGGTCCTGAACTGACAGATGGTTTGCGCGACCTGATCCGCAGGGTGCAGCCCGGGGGCTTTATTTTCTTCACCCGGAACATGGCCGAAGCGGGGCAATTCCACCGGCTGGTGCAGGATTGTGCCAGCCTGCTTGATCATCCGGCGATCATGACCGTGGATCAGGAGGGGGGCAGAGTCTCCCGTTTGGCGGCCATGGGGGAGCGTCCGCCCTCAGGCGAAGATCTGGCCCAAGCGGCAAAAGAGGAGTGGTTTTACGAACATGGGCGTTTGACAGGGCGGTTGATGAAGCTGGTCGGGCTCAATCTGGATTTGGCGCCCGTGCTGGATTTTGCGCCGCGGGAAAGGGCGGGAATCGATAATTCCCTCGCGGGTCGCTGTTTTGGCGAAAATCCTCTTCAGGTGATCCGTCGGGGCGGTGAGTTTTTGAAAGGCATGCATAAGGAAGGGGTGAAGGGCACGGGCAAACATTTCCCGGGATATACCTTTTGCGGGATTGATCCGCATGGCGACCTGCCTCTGGTTTCCCGGTCACGAGAGGAGATTGAGAGGGAGGAGCTAGCGGTGTTCCGCGAGGTGGGGAGTCGGTGCGACGCCATCATGGTGGGGCATGCCCAGTTTCCTGCCTGGGGTGCCGGGTCCGGGCCGGCAAGTTTGAATCGGAAAATCGTCACTGATTTATTGAAGAAACAGATGGGGTATCGCGGTTTGGTGATGACGGATGACCTGGAGATGGGTGCAATAGCCAACCGCTACGGCAGTGCCGAGGCCTCCCGACAAGCCGTTCGAGCTGGGGAGGAAATTCTGCTCTTGTGCCACAATCCGGCCTGTGTGGAAATCGCGAGGGATGCCTTGTCGGAAATGCCGGAGAAGGATTGGGGAGAGGCGGTGGAGAGGGTTCGGCTATTTGGAGAGACGCTGGCTCCCGTTCCTCCCAAACTGGAATCAAGGCAATGGAAAGAAGCTAACGAGGAGATTGCAAAGTTTCGCAAGAAAGTTGCGGAGTCGAT
>CAZZMY010000023.1:0-13131 GCA_964655385.1 uncultured Akkermansia sp. | reverse complement strand
ACGAATGGAGCGGATGCGGCGGATGGTGGATTTCCGTTCATAGCCGGGGTTGGAGGTAAACGAGGCGAAGTCATGACGCCCGGTAAAAAGCTTGGTGGCTTTTCGCATCGCCGAAAGATTGAGGGGCCGAGGAATATGCCAGGCGCGTCCGATTTCGAGCGGGTGAAGAGGGTCGGTGTTGGCGATACGATATAGATAGGCTTTTCCCTTGGCCGAGAAGCGGGCGTGGAAGCCGGGTTTTTCGCGCCGAATGGAAAGGACCCGTATCCCGGGGGGAAGATGGAAATTTAAGGCCTTGGCCAAGGTATGTGGGCCATGGGTGGGCGGAAGATCGCAGGAGGCTGTCTGACCCAGGGCGTGAACTCCGCGATCAGTCCGTCCCGAGCCGGCCACGGGAACCGGAAAGCCGTAGATTTTTTGCAGGGCTTGTTCGAGAGCAAGTTGTACGGTGGGTTCCGGATCCTGTCTTTGCCAACCGAAGAAGTCCTCCCCGCGGTACGCAAGAAGGAGACGGTGGGGAACCACCGTGGACTTAGGGTTCAATCGTCCCAGGTTTTGTCGAAGTAGTAGGTGAAGCCGGCAAAACCGCCGTAGGCATTCACGCCCTCGTTGCGGGCCGAGGTGTTGGCATTCGAGATATGTTGAAACGCGCCCTCCAGATTGAAGGAGAAATTTTCATCGATAAGGAATTTCAGTCCACCCGCGAATTGCGGAGTGAATTCCCAGTTGCCTCCGATGGCCTCTTGATTCGACCAGTTCCGGGCATTGGTATAGATGATGCCGGCGCCGCCTTGGATGTAAGGGACAACGATCCAGTTCGGTTGGACAAAATTGTAACGAATGATCCCGGTGATCCCCACCATGTAGGTGCCGAAAGTTTCCCAGACATACGAGCCGGTGGTCTCAAAAAGGGCTTCGAAATTTCCGCGGAAGGGTGTGTCGCGAAAGGGGTTTTCCTGGTCATCGGGGGAGACGAGCATCCAACCCAAACGGACATTGTTTTGTTGGTAGTTGTAGACGGGTTCGTGGGGGCCCAAGCCGCAGGGAGAGAACATGGCGCCGGTCATGAATTCCAGGGTGATCCGGTCTTCGCGAAAGAGGCGACTGGAGAGATCTTGGGGTTCGGAGGCGTCTTTGGATTGGTTGGTTGACAGTTTTACGTCGGAGGAGGGCACGACCAGGTCTCCGTCGCCAGCAAGGGTGGAAAAAGTGAATAAAAGTGTGAATAATCCGAGGCTTTTCGCCACGAGACAGCTCTTCCCTTTTTGAATGCCTCCGAGGTGCATATACGAATTGTACTAGGGGCTAAGCCTTTTTCGGTCAAGGTATTGTTGAAGAATTAGGGAAGCTGATGAACTATCAATCTTTTTGCGCATCTCTTTCTGATTCAACCCCATCTGCGATAATTGTTTGGAGGCCTGAGCCGTCGTGAGACGTTCGTCTTGGGTTTCGATTGGCGTGCTAAAGCCCTGTTGAATTTGTGAAATGAATTTACGAACGTTTTCTGCCGCAGGTCCGTACGAACCATCCATGTTTCGGGGGAGTCCTACCACGATTCTGGAAATGTCGTGGGTTTGAATTAGTTCACACAAAGAACCACGGACAACGGAAACGGATTTGTTTTCCAGATGGGGAAGAGGAGAGGCCAGGGTTCCCGTGGGGTCGGAAAGAGCCAGCCCAATACGAACTGTCCCGTAATCGATTCCCAAGATGCGGCTCACGCGGCGTGAACGGCTTCCGCGATGGGCCGAAGGAAAGAAACGACTTCCGGAATCAGTTGTGGGGATTTTCCCAGTTTCCCGATGCGATCCACAATGGCGCTACCCACGACCACTCCGTCGGAGAGACTGGCGACCTGAGCCGCCTGCTCGGGACTGGAGATGCCGAAGCCGACGCAGACCGGCAACGGGGTGGATTTTTTCAGAAAGGTGACCTTCTCCCGCAGGGTGGGCGGCAGGCTCTGTTGCATGCCGGTGACTCCTTCCCGGGAGACGTAGTAAACAAAACCGGAGGCGGACGCCACGAGGGTACGAACGCGGTCTTCGGGCGAGGTGGGGGCAACCAGAACGATCCGACGGAGATCCCCGCGTTGCGGGAGATCCTGCGCGGCTTCCTCGGGGGGGAGGTCGAGCAAAAGGAGACCATCAGCTCCGGCTTTCAAGGAGTCGGCCTCGAATTTTTCACGCCCATAAGCGAAGACCGGGTTGTAGTAGGTAAAGAGAACCAGAGGAGCGGTGCATTTTTCCCGACGGAGGCGGGTCACCAATTGCAGAACCTTGGGCAGGGTGGTGCCTGAGTCCAAGGCTCGCTGGCAGCCGAGTTGATTGACGATGCCGTCCGCCAAGGGGTCCGAAAAAGGAACGCCGAGTTCCACGATGTCTGCCCCAGCCTCAATGAGGGCAGGGACGAGACGGGCGGTGGTTTCGAGATCCGGGTCGCCGGCGACCAAGTAAGCCACCAAGGCCTTCCGTTTTTCTTTTCGGAGGCCGGCAAAAAGATCGTCGATTCGATTGCTCATGTCAGGGGAATGATGCCAAGGGGTAGGCCAATCTTCACGCGGGAAAATCGGTCTCGCCGGAGGCAAGCACCTGAACCTGTCCGTTGGACAGGCGGAGGTGAAGATGGCCCGACTCGTCGACGCTTTCAGCGATGCCAGAAAGGTTTTCCCCGCCCACCCGGACCGTGAGGTTGCGGCCCATTGGGGTAAAACCGGCTCGCCAGTCGGCCAGAATATCCCCCTGGGCTTGATGAAGTCGTTGGTCCAGATATGTCAAAAAAGCAGCCAGAGCTTGAATGCGGGGGATTCTAAGCCCGGATGCTTGTCGGAGGGAGATGGCGCTTTTTCTAAGCTCTTGGGGAAAGTCGGAGAGTTCTTGGAGAAGATTGAGTCCAAGGCCCAGCAGAGCCAAAGGGGGCTGTTTGGGACGGGTCAAGGTTTCGACCAGAATTCCTGCCACCTTACGGTTTTCTAGCAGAAGGTCGTTGGGCCATTTCAGACATGGCTCAAGATCTGTTAAGGCACGAATGGCATCTGAAGCGGCCAAGGATCCGAGTAGTGATAGGATGGGAAGTCGCTGAGGATCCACCTCCAGCAGGACGGAGACCCAGAGCCCCAGGGGATGGGAAGAGATCCAGGGTTTGCCCTGACGACCGTGTCCGGCGGTCTGAATCTCGGCAGCTAAAACCGCGGGCGGGGATGGGGGCGAGGAGCGGAGCCTGTCCTGGGTTGAGGAAAGTTCGGGTAGAACGGTGATACGACCACGAAAGGGGTTGGAGGTGGGTAAAAGCTGGTCGACAGAGAGAGCGGTGAACGGGTCCGAGAACCCGGGGAGATTAGAGGGAGAAATTGCCGTAGAAGTTGATCTTCGGTTCCTTCATCTTGCGACGGCGGCGAACGCTGGGCTTTTCATAGGTCCGGCGAGCACGGGCGTCGCGAAGGATGCCCTCGCGATCGAGCTTCTTTTTTAGGCGGCGAAGGGCTTTGTCGACCGATTCTCCGCGCTTGAGTCGTATCTCAACCATGAACAGAAACCCTATGGCAAATCCGCGGGGCAGGGAAGCAAGGATTTCGGGAAAAAGGGGGAAGATTTTCGCAAGGTAGGGACTGGTTCAAGAGGAATTGGCTGGAAGAAGAAGAGGGAGACAACAGATTGGTGAGTTGTGGCCCAGCCCTTTGTTCATTTGCACTGCCATTCGGAATACTCCTTGCTGGACGGCGCCTGCCGAATTCCCCAGCTGGTGGCCCGAGCCAAGGAGTTGGGGCAACCCGCCCTGGCACTGACAGATCACGGCAACCTCTACGGGGCATTGGAGTTTTATCAGGCCGCCAAAAAGGAGGGGATCCGGCCCATTCTGGGTTGTGAGGTCTATATCGCACCAGGGGACCGGTTTGAAAAAAAATCCGGGGTGGGGGGCAAGGACGCCAACTATCATCTTCTCTTGTTGGCGCGGAATCTGGAGGGGTACCGCAACCTGATCCATTTGGTGACGGCGGCGCATCTGGAGAGCGTGTATTACAAGCCGCGCATCGACAAAAAACTTTTGGCGAAACACTCGGCCGGGTTGATCGGAACCAGCGCCTGTATCAAGGGGGAGATTGCGGCTGCCTATCTCGAGGGCCGGGAAGAGGATGCGCGGAAACTCTTCGGAGAGTATCGGGAGATATTCCCCAAGGGGGATTTCTATCTTGAGATCCAGAACCACGGATTGCCTGAGCAGGAAAAGATCCGGGCCTTTTACCGGAAACTGGGGCAGGACACGAAGACGCCGCTCGTGGCGACCAACGATGTGCATTACGTCAGAAAAGAGAATGCCATCATTCAGGAGATTCTGGTCTGCATTGCGACGAACGGACGACTGAACGATCCGGAAAGAAAGATGAAATCCTACGGGGAGGAGTTTTACCTCAAGGAGAGCGAGGCGATGGCCAAGCTGTTTGCGGATTTTCCCGAAGCCTACGAAAACGCCGGCGGAATCGCGGGGCGGTGTGAGTTGGAGTTGGAACTAGGGGGCAATAAATTCCCGGCTTTTGCCGTGCCGGAGGGAATGACCAGAGAGGCCTATTTTCGGAAGTTGTGCCAAGAAGGGTTGGTCCGGCGGTATGGACCCCGTGCGGGAACAGACAAGGAGCTGAAGGAGCGGTTGGAATTTGAGATGGGGGTCATTGAGAAGACGGGTTTCGTCAGTTACTTCCTGATTGTTTGGGATTTCATCGACTACGCAAAAAAGAAGGGGATTCCGGTGGGGCCGGGGCGAGGCAGTGCGGCAGGGAGCCTGGTGTCCTACGTGCTCGGCATCACCGACCTTTGCCCGATCCGATACGGACTGCTCTTTGAGCGGTTTTTGAATCCGGAGCGGATTTCGCCCCCGGACATCGATATCGACTTCTGCCCCGATCGGCGGGAGGAGGTGATCGCCTACGTTCGAAACAAGTACGGCGAGCGTGCGGTGGCCCAGATTATCACCTTTGGAACCATGGGGGCCAAAATGGCGGTGCGGGATGTGGGTCGGGTGATGGGAATGAGTTTTGGGGAGACCTCGCGTATTGCGGATCTCATTCCGAAGGTCCCCGGAGCCAAGCTGGCGGATGCGTTGAAACAGGTTCCGGAGTTGAAAAATCTCGCCCAGGAAGAGTCGGTCCGTCCGGTGATCGACGCCGCCCTGCAGTTGGAGGGGATGGTGCGTCAAAGCGGCACCCATGCGGCGGGGGTGGTGATCGCCGACCGGGACCTGACCGATTACCTGCCGCTGACCCGGGACGACACGGGAGCGGTGATGACTCAGTTCTCGATGGGGGCGGTGGGGGATATTGGATTGTTGAAAATGGATTTTCTTGGGCTGAAAACCCTAACGGTCATTCAGGACTGCTTGGCGTTGGTGGCCCAAACGACGGGGAAAACGATGAGCCCGGAGGAGATTCCGTTAGACGATCCCAAAACGTATGCCTTGCTCAATCGGGCGGAGAACGTGGGGGTGTTCCAGGTCGAATCACCGGGAATGAGGCGGACCTGCGCCATTTTTGACCTCAAGGGAATCGGGGATCTGATCGCGCTGATTGCGCTCTATCGGCCGGGACCGATGGATCTGATCGACGAGTATGTGAAACGGAAAAAGGGGAAAACCCAGTTCAGTTATGAGCATCCTCTTTTGGAAAAAATCAGCGCCGAGACGTACGGGGTGCTCATTTATCAGGAACAGGTGATGGCGGCGGCGCGGGTGTTGGCCGGGTACAGCTTGGGACAGGCTGATCTGCTAAGGCGGGCGATGGGCAAAAAGAAGCCCGAAGAGATGGCCAAGCAGAGGGAAACCTTTGTGGTGGGTTGCGCCAAGGTGAATGAGATTCCCCGATCCCAGGCTTTGCGGATTTTTGAATTGTTGGAGAAGTTTGCCGGGTACGGGTTCAACAAGAGCCACAGTGCGGCCTACGCGGTGCTGGCCTGCCAGACAGCTTACCTCAAAGCCAATTATCCGACGGAATATATGGCTTCGTTGCTCTCCCATGAACTGGACAACACCGACAAAATCGCCCTCTTTACGGCCGAGGCTCAAGCCATGGGCATCCGGATTCTTCCTCCCAGCGTCAACACGAGTGAGAAAAATTTCACCGTGAAGCCCAATCAGATTCTCTTCGGGCTGGGAGCAATCAAAAACGTGGGGGGAGCTTGTGTGGACGCCATTTTGGAGGCGAGGAAGACCGGCGGGAAGTTTGCCTCCATCGAGGATTTCTGTGCCCGGGTGGAATACAAGTCGATGAACAAGAAAGCGGTCGAGAGCCTGATCCGGTCCGGGGCTTTTGACGAGATTAGCCCGAACCGGGCTTGGCTGGCCTCCAAAGTTGACGCGGCCATGTCGTTGGCGGCCTCGGCCTCGCGCGACAAGGAGCGGGGGCAGGGCACTTTGTTTGGGTTGATGGAGGAGGTGGCTCCCCAGAAAAGTTCCGGAGGAGAGAAGGCGCCGGCAGATTTTCAGGATTGGCCGAAGCGGGAAAAGTTGGCGGCCGAGAAGGAATTGCTCGGCTTTTATGTCACGGGGCATCCCGCAGATGAGTTTGAGGCGGATCTAAGAGCTTTCCGGACGCTGAATCTGGGGGAACCGGATGAGATGCAGAGTGGGACGGTGGCCCGGATGGCCGGGGTGGTGACGGCGGTGGAGGTGCGGTTGACCCAGAAAGACAAAAAGCCGTATGCCCGCCTGATGCTGGAGGACAAGACGGGCCGGATGGAGATCATGATTTTTCCCGATCTGTATCGCGAGGCCGGCATGGCTTTAAAGGTAGGTTGTCCTCTGGTCGTGGGAGGTTCGGTCGATACGGATGCGGAGGAGCGGGTGCGGCTACGGACTTCGGAATGCATCACCTTGGAGGCGGCTATGGCCAAACTGGTGACCCATGTCCATCTGGCGCCCAGCCGGGAGCAGTTGGCGGGGGAGGCGATGGCGAAGGTGAAGGAAATGGTCGCGGCCCACGCGGGAGATATTCCGATGAGGTTGGAGGTGGAGGCGGAGGGCAAGAAGGTTTTACTGGAAGCGGGGGCGCAGATGCGGATCCGACCCTGCTTGGCGGCGATCGGAAAATTGCGGGAAGCGTTGGGACCGGATCGGGTGAAGCTGGCGGTGAAGGAGATTGAGGTGCCGAAACCCAGATGGGGGCCACGTCGCCCCCAAGTGGTCGGTGCTTAAAACTGGTTGAGTCGGTCCAGCAAGGCGCGGAGTCTTCCCAGATTGCGGCGGTTGAAGGGAACGCAGAGGCGGGCGAGGGAAGCCAGCTCGGGTTCATTCGCTTCTTCCGGATAGGGGTCACAAAAAGTGATGAGGGTATCGGGACGGAGGATATCGTGGAAATCGTCGTTGAGCCGGACCAGCGCACCGGGAGGAATCTGCCGTTGCATCCGGATGATCATCACGTTCCCCACGTAACGGTACGAGTGAAAATTGTAGTAGAAGTTCACGACTTCCCGGCGGGCGAATTCGAGATCATCGGTGATCTTGAAGAGAGTGAAGTCCTCTTCCGAGATCAGGCCATCCCCCAGCAGGTGCTCACGGAGATATTTCTCGAAGGTCTTCCAGAAATTTCCGCGGGGGGCATCCACCATGATCAGGGGGACGATGTTGGTTTTCCCTGTTTGCATCAGGGTGAAGGATTCGAAGGCCTCGTCCATGGTCCCGAATCCCCCCGGGAAGAGGGCAATGGCGTCGGAGTGTTTGACGAAGTTGAGCTTGCGGGTGAAGAAATATTTAAAGGTGAAAAGTTTGCTGTCCCCCCGAATGGTTTCGTTGGGTTCCTGTTCGAAGGGGAGTTCTATATTAAGGGCGAAGCCGTGTTTGCGGCCTGCCCCGGCTTGAGCCGCACCCATAATTCCTTCACCCCCTCCCGTGATCATCATATAGCCGGCTTGTTGCATGAGCTGTCCAAATTGATGGGCTGCTTTGTAGGTGGCGCTGGTCGGTTGCGTCCGGGCCGATCCGAAGACTGATATTTTTTTGACTCCTTGGTAAGGGGCAAAGACCTTGTTGGCATCGCGGATTTCCCTCATGACTCGTTTGAACTGCTTGAGATCGCCCAGATTGGTGCCGTCGGAGCCGAGGCTCAGAACCGTCGAAATCATCTCCTTAAAGAGTTGCCGTTCGTGCTTGATTCCCGCGGCATCAATAAGCTCCTCAATGCTGGAGGATAACGGGTTAGCTTCGTTTTCCCGCTTTTTTATGACTGCCGAAGATTTCACAAGTCGAACTCTGGATGGGAATATCCGGCATGGCAAATGTTTTGGAGGCCTTGGGCTCGAGGGTTGTGATAGGGGATGGCTCGGTTGCGGCCTATCTCTATGGGGAGGGTGTTCCGTTGGGACGGAGTTTCGAGGGGTTGAATTTAGTTGAGCCGGATAGAGTTACGGCAGCCCATCGAGCCTATTTGGAAGCTGGTGCGGAGTTGATTGCCACCAACAGTTTTGCGGCCAACCGGCTGGCACTGAAGCGACATGGGTTGGATGACAAGGCGAACGAAATTAATTGGAAGGCGGCCAAATTGGCTTTGGGGGAGGTGGGTAAAAGCGGGGCTTGGGTGGCCGGCTGTATCGGACCGAGTGGATTGAATCCAGCCGATCGGAATGGAGTGGGGGCCAAGGCGGTGGAGGATTTATTTCGGGCCCAAGCCGGAGCGTTGATCGACGGAGGAGTCCAATCGATCCTGCTACAGGCTTTTGCCGATCCTCAAGAACTAGAAATTGCCATCGGGGCGGTGCGTGAACTGCATCATCTTCCGGTAATCGCCTTGCTGGCCTCGGGGCGGGAGGGGACGTTGCCTGGGGGCCAGAATTGGGAAGAGACATGTCAGAAATTGCGGGGCTCGGGAGCTGAGGTGGTCGGGGTGGCTCCGGCGTTTGGACCGAGCGCGTGTGCGGCCCTGATGAGACGGATCTCCTCCGGCTCGGAAAAACTTTTGGCGGCCTACCCCGACGCGGGGCAACCGGAATTTTCCGAGGGGCGCTATCTTTACGCCAACCACCCGCACTATTTTGCTGAAAGAATGTCGGAGCTCCCCGCTTTGGGAGTCACGCTTTTGGGAGGTGGATCCGGAGTCAGTCCGGCGCACATCCGTGCGCTGAAAGCCAAAGTCAGCCCAAGCAAGCCCAACCTGGCCTTGAGGAAGGCCGTGGAACCCAAGCGAGAAGCCATCGAGGTTTCGACTCCCGGCGAGAAAAGAAAAAGGGAAGATTCCATTTTGGATCGCCTGAAGAAAGAGCGGATTGCGGTGGTGGAGCTCGACAGTCCGCGGGGGCTGAATATGGGGCCCTTCCTTCAGGCAGCAGAAGAGTTGGTCCGAGCGGGAGCCACGGCGTTGACGTTGGCGGACAATTCCCTGGCCATTTTGCGGGTGGCCAATACGGCGGCGGCGACCTTGTTGCGGGAAAAATTCGGCACGACCAGTGTGATCCATTTGGCCTGTCGGGATAAAAACCTGATCGGCCTGCAGAGCGAGCTGATGGGATTGGCGGCCTTGGGGCATCGGCATGTTCTGGCGCTAACGGGAGACCCCTCGAAATTCGGGGATCACCCGGGGGCCTCTTCCGTCTATGACGTCAACAGTCTCGGCCTGATCGACCTGATCCGGCAGATGAATGAGGGAAGGAACTCGGCCGGCCGGGAGATCGGCCCGGGGGCGGAGTTTGTCATCGGGGTGGCCTTTAATCCGAACTCAAAAAATTTTGATGCCCAGGTGAAAAAACTGGAGCGAAAAATGGAACGGGGAGCCCACTTTGTCATGACGCAACCGGTTTATGAGAAAGCCATGATCCGGAAGATGAAGGAGGCGTTGGGGCCTTTGGGGATTCCGGTCCTCGTCGGAGTGATGCCGGTGATCAGCTCCCGGAATGCTGAATTCCTGCACCATGAGGTTCCAGGTATCTCGATTCCTGATGCGGTCAGGGAGAAGATCCGATCCCTTCCCGAAGGGCTGGCCCAGGCGGAGTATGGCCGCGAGGTGGCGGCGGAATTGGCCCGAGAGGTGGCGGAACACTTCCGCGGGATTTACCTGATCACGCCGATGGTGCGGTCGGGTATGACGGCTCCGATCGTAAAGGAGTTTCTGAAAACAAAATGAGCGAAATGGTGATTCAGGGAAGCCGCCCAAGGAACGTGGGCTGGCTGAGAGCTGCCGCCTTGTTGTACGGGGATTGGGGAACCAGCAAGGCGTATGTCATCGGTTTGGCGGTACTGTTGGCGGGCTATGCCGCGCCGGTCTATCTGGCGGCGATCGTCGGGCTGACTTTTCTCGTGGGCTGCAACTACGTGTGGGTCTGCCGTTATTTCCCGGAGGGCGGGGGAGTGTACCATGCGGCCCGAACCCACAGTGCCCGATTGGCCGTGGTCGGGGCACTGCTTCTTCTGGCGGATTATGCCGTGACCGCCTCGATGAGCTGTTATGAGGCCTTCAACTATTTTGGGACGGGGGATGCCACTCGCTGGGCCATTTTGGCGATCTTTGTCCTTGGCGTGCTGAACTACTTTGGGCCCCGCCTCTCGTCCGGGTTGGCGGTTTATCTGGCAGTGCCAATGGTGCTGGTGGTGTTGGGTTTGGTGGGAGGCGGTTTATGGAAACAGCCGGAGTTGCATTGGCATTGGCCCGTGGTCGGCTTTGGGAGCAGTTGGCAACTCTTTGCGGGAATGGTGTTGGCGTTATCCGGAGTGGAGGCGGTGGCGAACACCACGGGGGTCATGAAACTCGACTCGGGGGCCACGCCGGAGAAACCCTCTGTCCACCACAACGCACGACGGGCGATCTGGCTGGTGATGGCGGAAGTCTGTCTTCTGACCGCGGCTCTTGGTGTTCTAGCGGCGGGCATGCCGGAGGAGAGTTTCAGCAAGCCGGAGAGTTTTCTCCGGAAAATGGCAGAGTACTATGTGCACCCCAGTTACGGTTTGGCCGTGGGTGTGGTGGTCGGGCTCCTGCTGTTATCGGCGGTAAACACGGCGATCGTGGCCACGGTGGCCATTCTTTACAGCATGGCCCAGGACGGGGAACTGCCGCCTGTATTCCGGATGCTCAATCGGCAGGGGGTTCCCTGGGTCCCGCTGATTGTGGCGGTTGGACTACCCATTCTCATATTGGATCTGGCGCCGGGATTCGAGGCGTTGGCCTCCCTTTATGCCATCGGGGTGGTGGGGGCGATCACCCTCAATCTGGCCTCGACCAGCACCGACAAGCCCCTGCCGATGGCTCTGTGGCAAAGAGGGGTGATGATGGGGACGGCGGTTTTGATGGGCTCGATTTGGATCACGATTGCGGTGACCAAGGTGCACGCCTTGATGTTTGCGCTGACCGTTTGTGGGGTGGGTTTGTTTGTCCGGGAAACCTATCGGGCCAAGCTGAAGGAAGAGACGGCCAAGGGACTGGTGCCGGCTTCAGCGAGTATTCCCACACCCGCACCCACGGTATTTGGGGAAGAGGAAGGGGAGGAGGGGGGCAGGATTCTGGTGGCGGCTCGAGGACTTACCCCTTCGGCCAAGTTTGCCTTGGAGGAAGCGAAGCTGCGGAGTTCGCGATTGTATTTTCTTTATATCCGCGAGGTGCAGGTGGCCACGGAGGTCAGCGGTCGTTTGAAAGATGATCCTGAAGCGGAAAAGGTGCTGAATGAAGCGGCCCATTTGGCGAGAGAGGCCAAGGTGGCGCTGACTCCGGTTTACTGCACGACCAACAAGGCATCCGATATGATTGTGGAGTTGGCGGCGACTCTGGGAGCGGATGTGGTGGTGCTCGGAGGAACCCGGCGGGGCCTGTTGGTGAATCTACTTCGCGGGGACACCGTACGCGAGGTGGCGGCGCACCTGCCCGAGGAAATCAAGCTGGTGGTCGTGGGGTAAATTCAGGAGGAGGTCTCGGCTTCGACCCAGCGGGCGTAGGCGGAAGCGGCTTCTCCTTGGAGGGCAACGATCTCGGGGCATTCGTAGGGATGGATTTTGCTCCAGAGTTTGACCAGGGCCTTACGGCGGGTTGGGGTGGTTTTGGCTAGGACAAGAAATTCCCGGGAGAGCTGCTTTTTACCCTCCCAGACATAGTGGGACTCCAGTCCGGGGAGAATTTGGATGCAGGCGGCAACGCGGTGCCGGAGGGAGGCTTGGGCCAGTCGCCGGGCATCCGGCTTTTTGGCGACGGTGGTGAGCAGAAGGACGAGATTCACGCGGCCGGCTTAAGAAAGAAACCCCGCTGTTTTTCGGAAATTGGGAGGGAAAGTTTTTCCATGGCAGCAAGAAGGTCGGTCCAAACGAGGCGTTTGAGAGCGAGGTCTTGGTTATGGAGAAGATAGCTGGGGTGGAAGGTGGGGCGGACCGGAACGCCATCCAGTTCCATCCAAGTTCCTCGGAGCCGGGAGATGGTGGTTTTTTGCGGTCCAAAGAGGCCCTCCACCGCGGTGGAGCCGAGCGCGACGATGACGGTCGGGGCGATGATGGCGACTTGGGCGCGCAGGTAAGGGAGGCAGGCGTCCATTTCCGTCCGGGTGGGTTTGCGGTTGCCGCTGGTGTTGGCGGGCATGTCCGGGCGGCATTTGAGAACGTTGGCGATATAAACCTGTTCCCGGGTGAGTTCCATGGCTGTGATCATTTTGGTCAGAAGTTTTCCGGCCAAGCCGACAAACGGTTCGCCTTGCTTGTCCTCCTCCGCCCCCGGGGCTTCCCCCACAAACATGAGTTTGGCCTCTGGGTCGCCAACCCCAAAAACGATCTGGGTCCGGGATTTGGCCAGGTGCGGGCAGATTTTGCAGTTGGAAGTTTTCTCCCGCAGGGCCGTCAGCTTGTCAGCTTTGGATCCGTTGACCCCTTGAAGAACGGAGTTTAGGTCAAAGTCGTTTTTGGGTTTGGGGTTGATGGCGGGAGCGGCGGAGCGAGCGGTGGTTTCCTGTTTCGGTGTGCGCGCCGCAAAGGGGCTGGGTGCAGAGGATGTGGTCGGTGAGGAAGACCCGGGGAGACGTCGGGCCAAGCCAGTGGGAAGCCAAGCCTCTTTTTTCCCGTGGCGTCGGAGGAGTTCCACGTAGCGGGCAGCATGTTGGCGGAGCTCAGCGTTCATTTAGGTAGGATTGGAATGCCTTAAAATCGGCCGGAGGGGGAGCTTCAAAAGAAAGGTATTCACCGGTTTTTGGGTGG
>CAZZMY010000022.1:12944-18387 GCA_964655385.1 uncultured Akkermansia sp. | reverse complement strand
ATGGGAAGAAAGCGGACAAAAAGGAGGAAAAGGAAGACAAAGAGTCCGATGGTTCCAATGAACAGGGTGATATCGACCCAAGTGGGGGAGAAGTAACCCCAAGAGGAGGGTAGGAAGTCGCGGTGGATTGAGGTGACGATGATGACGAATCGCTCAAACCACATGCCCGTGTTGGGGAACATGACGATGGCCAGGACCACCCACGGGTTTTGGCGGCAGTATTTGAACCAGAAAAGCTGAGGGGCGGCGACGTTACAGGTGATCATCGCCCAGTACGCCCACCAGTAGGGGCCGAACGCACGGTTGGTGAAGGCGTAGATTTCAAAGGGGTTACCGCTGTACCACGCGATAAAGAACTCCATCGAGTAGGCGTAACCGACGAGGGATCCGGTGAGCAAAATGATCTTGCACATATTGTCGATGTGCTTGTCGGTGACCAAATCGTGCAATCCGTACAGTTCCCTAAAAGGAATCAGCAGGGTCAGCACCATGGCGAAACCGCCGAAGATGGCTCCGGCCACGAAATACGGGGGGAAGATGGTGGTGTGCCAACCCGGCACGACAGAGGTGGCGAAATCGAAGGACACGACACTGTGGACGGAAAGCACGAGCGGAGTGGAGATGCCCGCCAAAATCAGATACGTCTTTTCATAATGCGTCCACTGGCGATTGGAACCCCGCCAACCCAGGGAAAGAATTCCGTAGGCCATCTGACGGAAACGGGTGGTGGCCCGATCCCGCAGAGAGGCCAGGTCGGGAATCAAACCCAGATACCAGAAAATCAGGGAGACGGTGAAGTAGGTCGAGACAGCAAAGACGTCCCAGAGGAGCGGGCTACGGAAGTTTTGCCAAATGGCGTTGGCGTTGGGAATCGGGAAAAGGAACCAGGCAAACCAAATGCGACCCACGTGAAAAGCGGGGAAGATACCTGCACAGATCACGGCAAAGATCGTCATGGCTTCGGCGGACCGATTGATCGACGTCCGCCACTTCTGGCGGGTGAGAAAGAGAATGGCGGAAATCAAGGTTCCGGCGTGTCCGATACCGATCCAGAACACGAAGTTGGTGATATCCCAGGCCCAGCAAACGGGAACATTCAGTCCCCAAACACCGACTCCGGTGGAGACAAGGTAGGTGAGCATTGCCGGGGTCAGGGCCGCCACCGCACCAAATAGGATCGTAGAGACCCACCACCAAATCGGTGCGGGCTGTTCGACGATGCGGCAGACGTGGTCGGTGATCCAGGAGAGGGGACGATGGTTAGCCACCAAGGGCTGCCGCTCCAGATAGTCGGAGGCCTTGGCAAAAGCCGCTTGAGCGGAGGCGTTATCCGCTCTCATTTATGGGACTCCTCCGAAGAATGATTTTCGGTGCCATTTTCATGACCGTGGGATTCCCCATGCCCGTGGGAGGGAATGTAGGAAGTGCGGGCGCCTGGCATGGCGGGATTCGGGTTACGGATGCGACCCAGGTAAGTGAGGCGAGGACGCACATTGAGGTACTCGAGGAGTGAGTAGTTCTGGGGCAACGCGCGAAGTTGGGAGACCTCAGACTTTTCATCCTTGAGGTCGCCAAAGACAATGGCATCGGCGGGGCATGCTTGCTGGCATGCGGTCTGCAAGCTGCCGGCAGGAATCTTAATGTTGTTGGAGTCCCTCGCCTTCACACGGGCATTGATCTTGGCTTCTTCAATCCGTTGGACGCAGAAGGTGCATTTTTCCATGACTCCACGCATCCGGACGGTGACGTTCGGGTTCTTCTGGAGTTTGATGGTCTCCTCGGTGCCCTTGGGAGCCAGCGGACCCCAATAGAGTTTGTCGATCGGACGTTGGTTGTAATCGAAGAAGTTGAAGCGCCGGACCTTGTACGGACAGTTGTTGGCGCAGTAGCGCGTGCCGATGCAGCGGTTGTAGGCCATGACATTCAGGCCTTCCTCGTTGTGGACGGTGGCATTGACAGGACAAACCGTTTCGCAGGGAGCGTTTTCGCACTGCATGCAGGCCACCGGTTGGGAAACCGCTTCGGGCTCGTCGGGTTCGCCGGTGTAGTAGCGGTCGACCCGGATCCAATGCATCTCGCGTCCCCTCATGACCTGATCTTTGCCCACCACCGGGATGTTGTTTTCGGCCGTGCAGGCGGTGACGCAGGCGTTGCACCCCGTGCAGGTGGAGAGATCCACCACCATGGCCCACTGATGCTCTCCGGTGAGTTTCGGGCTGGGATAGAAAGTTTGGTTCGGGGGAATGTGGCCGTCCATGCCGACCTTCTTGGCCCAACCCGGATCCTCGTTGAATTCAGTCAAGGCAGCCTCGCGAACCAGGTCACGGCCTTCCATGACCTGATGTTCCTGGGTAACGGCAAGTTGTTTCGTTTGACCGGTGCGCTCGAGTCGTAGTCCTTGAGCGATGTATTCCGAATCGGTGGTCCGGAGTTGGTATGCATTGAACCCCGCACCCTTGGCGACCGGGCCCAAGAGGTCCTGGCCATACCCAACGGGAAGACTGACGGCAAAATCCACATGCCCCGGAGCGACGACCACCGGCGCCTCAACGGAACGTGAGCCGATGGTCGCCTTCACAACGTCGGCCACCAGGATGCCCTTAATGATCTCGTTTCTCAGGCCCAAGGAGGAGGCGGTCTTGGAGGAGAGCAAGATGGCGTTGTCCCAAGTGAGCTTGGACATCGGATCCGGCCACTCTTGGAGCCAGCCGTTATTGGCGTAGCGTCCGTCATCCACAGCTCCTGAATGCGTGAAGACGGCCTCCATGGAGTTGGCTTCCACGGGGCTGGCGGCGCTGATGTCGGAAAGCAAGGCACTGACGGCACCGGAATTCAGGGGGCGGGACGAAGCGGTTGCGCTTCCCGCCAAGAACCCTTCGCGAACAAAATCGTTCCAGGCCTGTTCCTGTTTATCGGCACCCAGTTTGGTGCGAATGACGAAAGTCTCTCGAATCAATGCGGGTCCTACCGGTTTGGGTTGGCCGAGCAATCTCGTCATAAACTCCAGCTGACTTTCTCCGGCCCAGAGAGGTTGAATGGTCGGCTGGATCGAGAGATAGGATCCGTCGGCGGCCAGCGCATCGCCCCATGCCTCAAGGAAGTGGGTCCCCGGCACAAACCAAGTGGTTTTGGCCGAGGTGGCGTTAAAGACTGGGGAAACGTGGATGGTGATCGGGACAGTGCCCAAGAGATCCGACCAACCGAGGTCAGCCGGGGCGTTGTAAGCCGGATCCCCACCCAAAATCACCAAGGTGCGAATTGAGGAGGAGCGGATTTTTTCCGTGAGGCTTTGCAAGGAAGCAGAGGGCGCACTTAGGCGAGGCTGGACCAGCAGGGTGGTTCCAAGATTCCCGAGGGCGGCATTGATGGCGTATCCCAAGGCCTGTACGGCCACCGTTTGACGCCGACCCACGAGAACCAGAGAACGATTCCCTTGGGAAACCAGGTCAGCGGCGCATTCGCGGATCCATGCCGGATCAACTCCGGGGGGGAGGGGAAGGTCAGGAGCTTTAGCCAAAACGGCCGCGAGTTCTGAGTTGGGTCGGAGGGAGCGGATCTGGCGGGCCAGTTCCAAAAGAAACGCGCCGACGGCGCTCGCACGAAGACGCAGGCGGTGATCGGCCATCGTGCCGGTGAGTGAAAAACGCGGCTCGGCGACATACAGGCGGTTGGATTTATCACCCGGCTTGCGAATGCGGCGGCCCGCGGCAAAACCCCGGGTGTCGGAGAGGTCTCCCTCATCCGAGCCAAGGAAATCGCAATCCACGGAAAGGATGGCCTTGGCGGCGGAGAGATCAGGGCGGACCTCGGAGCCCGAACCGAAAGCGGCGGTGGCGGCCTCAAGATCGCGCCCGGGGGCCAGCGGCTCATACACAGCCCACGTAGCCTGCGGAAATTGGCGGAGAAGTTCTGTCCTCAGTCTTTCGCGGGTTGGGGAAAGAGTTTCATCTGCCAAGATGGCTAAAGAGGCTCCTGCATTTGCGCCTGCTTCAGCACGAATTCTGGCAACTTCGGCCTCCAATTCGGCACTTTCAGCCTTCTTGCCTGAACGAGTCAGGAAGCGGCGGCGGGCCGGGTCGTACAAGTCCAACACCGATGCCTGGGCATGGTTGTCGCTGGCCCCTTGGCTGGCGGGATGAAGGGGATTTCCTTCCATTTTGGTGGGCCGACCGTTGAAGGTGGTGGCTAAAAGAGGGATCGCGCCACGACGACGTGGTTGAGCGGTGGCAAAAGAGAGATATTTACCGGAGATAACCCATTCCGGCGATTGAGTGAAGGGTACCAAGTGAGCTTCCGGTCGGCGGCAACCGGATAGACCTAGGCCGGCTAAAGCCAGCGAGGCTCCCATCAGCCGGAGAAAACTCCGACGGGAAAGGGGGTCGTTATCCCACTCGGCGGCTCCGGCAGGAAACTCACGGTGCAACCACTCCTCGAAATCCGGGGTCCGCGCATATTCTCCCAGGCTGCGCCAATAGGTGCGCCCGGTGGCGGAGGAGGTGGGATGCTGGATGACGCGTTTCATTTTATGATTAGCGATGACACCCGCTGCAACTGACCGGGGGGTTCACATTCCAGTCGTGGACGAATTTTTCCCCCAGCTCCCGCTGGGTGGTGCCGGCCGGGGGTTTCCAGTCGAGGTTGGTGACCTGATCCAGCGGGCGAAGGTGATTTTGCGGAGCGCGATGGCATTCGAGACACCAGCCCATGCTGTGGGGTTTGGCGTGGTAGACGACTTCCATGTGGTTCACCTGTCCGTGACAGGCCACGCAACTGACGCCCCGGTTCACGTGAACCGCATGGTTGAAGTAGACGTAATCTGGCGCCTTGTGAATCCGTACCCAGGGAACAGGGTTGCCGGTTTTCCAGGATTCGCGGATGGGAGCCAATTTTGGGCTCAACGACTTGATCTGGGTGTGGCAGTTCATGCAGGTCTGCGTTCCGGGAACGTTGGAGTGAGAGGATTTCTCCACCCCGGTGTGGCAGTAGCGGCAATCCATTCCCAGTTGGTTGACGTGCAAGGAGTGATCGAAGGCCACGGGTTGGGTTGGTTGATAGCCGACCCGGGTATATTTGGGCGTAAAGTAATAGGCCATGCCGGAGATCACGCTGGCCGCTACCACCGCAACGCAGACCAAGATTTTGATTGGAAGCCAGTTGGTCCATCTTGGGAAAATGTTGGCCATGAGGGATGGGGAGTAGGGAAATCGGTTGAGATCAGGGGTTTGGGTTAGTGTTGAATGTCAAAATTGCGGGTTTCATGGGATCTCTTCAAGAAAGCATTAGAAGTATTAACCGATAACACCTGCCTATTAGGTTCCTTAAAGAATGCGTTTTTCCCTCGAAGGGAAGGATTTCCATCGTCCGCGAGGCGGATTTTTCTCTCCCGAGAGTGGGAAGGGGGTTGAAATCCTGGGAAACCATTGGAAACTCATCCGATGCCACT
>CAZZMY010000022.1:0-12844 GCA_964655385.1 uncultured Akkermansia sp. | reverse complement strand
CCCTGCAGGCCGAAATCCGACAGACCAGCGTTTGGTGGTTACCCCGGAATGTAAATATGTTCGGGCATGAGATCGACTTCATCTTCTACGTGATCCTTTGGATCACGGGGATCACGGCAGTGGCGGTTTTTTCCGTGATGATTTATTTCATTGTGAAGTACCGTGCCCGTCCCGGGGTTCCTGCCATTCACAGCCACGGCAACAACGCCCTTGAGGTCATTTGGACCACCATTCCGGTCTTTATCTTTCTGGCGCTGGCCATTTACGGAAACGAGCAGTGGACGCAGATGCGTTTACGAACCCCTCCTGCAGATGCCCTTCCGGTTGCCGTGGTGGGAGAGCAGTTTGGTTGGAACGTCCGCTATCCGGGCCCTGACGGCAAGTTGGCCAAAATGACGGCCTCCAAAGTCAGTAAGGAAAATCCGTTCGGTATCGATCCGCAGGATCCGGATGGTCGCGATGATTTTACGACCTACGGGGAGTTGGTTTTTCCGGTGGGGCGTCCCGTCCGCCTTTATTTAAGTTCCAAGGATGTGATCCACGCCTTTTATGTTCCGGAATTCCGTCTTTATCAGGACATGGTTCCGGGTCGCGTGTACGATTTCGTCTGGTTCAAGGCGGAGGCCACGGGACATTTCCAGCTGGCCTGCAACCAGCTGTGCGGGCAGGGGCACTACAAGATGTTTGGCAAGTTGTCGGTGGTTCCAGAGCCGGAATATGAGGCTTGGGCCAAGGGCAAGGCACCGGCCGCCACGGCCAGTTCCGAGGCCAACAGTTCCACCCCGGTGGCTGTCGCCGGACGTTAAAAGGAGATCCATACATGAGCACAATCGCCGCATCGCACGTAGCCGAGGCCCATGGCCACGGTCATGAGGAGGTCACGGGATGGAAGAAATACATCTGGTCCTTGGACCATAAAATTATCGGCATCCAATACCTCTTCACCTCCTTGGGGTTTCTTTTGGTGGGAGGAGCTTTGGCGCTGCTCCTGCGTTGGCAGTTGGCCTATCCCTCGACACAGGTGATGCCGAACGGGGATGTGGGGAATCCCATCGCGTTGCCCTTTATTAATCCGCAGTTTTATAACGCTCTCTTCACCATGCACGCCACGGTCATGGTCTTTTTGGTGGTCATGCCTTTGCTGATCGGGGCCTTCGGAAACTACCTGATTCCGCTCAAGATCGGCACGGGGGACATGGCTTTCCCGCTGATCAACGAACTCTCCTACTGGTTCTTCTTGGCCTCCGGTCTGATCATGCTGGCTGGCTTTTTTGTGGCTGGGGGAGCCGCCGCCGGAGGTTGGACTTCCTATGCGCCGCTGAGTTCCGTGGCCGCCTACAATGGCACCAAGATGGGGCAGACGCTTTGGGCCGCCGGGATTTTCATCAACGGACTGGCCTCCATCATGGGAGCATTTAACTACATCACCACGATCGTCAATATGCGTGCCCCCGGATTGGGCTTCTTCCGTTTACCGCTCACGGTTTGGGCCCTTTTCATCACGGCGTTTCTTCTTCTCCTGGCTGTTCCGGTCCTTTCCGCCGCGGGCGCCATGCTCATTCTCGACCTGAATTTCGGCACCAGCTTCTTTAATCCCGCCCAAGGAGGCCAACCGCTTCTCTGGCAGCATCTATTCTGGTTCTTCGGCCATCCGGAGGTTTACATCATGATTCTTCCGGCCATGGGCATGGCCAGCGATATCCTGAGCATCTTTAGCCGCAAACCCGTCTTTGGTTACAAGGCGATGGTCTTTGCCATGATTGCGATTGGTTTCCTCGGATTCATTGTCTGGGGGCATCACATGTTCGTCTCGGGAATGAATCTGGTGCTCTCCGCAGCTTTCGGGGTTTCCACCATGGTCATCGCGGTTCCCTCCGCCATCAAGACCTTCAATTGGCTGGGGACCCTTTGGGGTGGCTCCATCCGCTTTACGACGGCGATGCTCAACGCCTTGGCCTTTGTGGCCATGTTTGTCATTGGAGGTTTTTCGGGAATCTTTATGGCCTCCACCCCGGTGAATATTTTCGTGCACCACACTTATTTCATCGTGGCGCACTTCCACTACGTGCTCTTTGGGGGAAGCATCTTCGCCATCTTTGCCTCCATCTATACGTGGTATCCAAAGATGTTCGGCCGGATGTTGGACGAGACCTTGGGAAAGATTCACTTCGCCCTCACCTTTGTTTTCTTCAACCTGTGTTTTTTCCCAATGCATAACGTCGGCTTGGGGGGGATGATGCGCCGGATCGCCGATCCAACGGCGTATGAGCATTTGCGTTCGTTGCAGCCGATCAACCAGTTCATCACTCTTTCGGCCATCGGTTTGGGCTTCTCCCAGCTGATCTTTTTCTGGAATTTCTTCCGGAGCCTGAAGCATGGTCAGCCGGCCGGAAAAAACCCATGGCAAGCCACCACCCTAGAGTGGACGGTGGATTCTCCTCCCGGACACGGAAACTTTGCAGTGACCCCCACGGTGTATCACGGACCTTACGAGTACAGTTTGCCGGGCCATGCGAGGGATTTTGTCATGCAGAGCGAACCTCCTGCTCCTGATGCCGGTTCGGGCAGTCCTGCCCGCCGACCGGTTCACGTGGGATGAACGCCCGACCGGCGGCCATGACCGCCTACCGGGCCGCCTGTTTCCTGGTCGGCTCAATCCTGGTGTTGATCACTTTGGGCGGACAGGTGACCAGTAAAGTCGCAGGCATGGCGGTGCCCGATTGGCCGGCAACGTTTGGCCACAACATGTTTCTGTTCCCTTGGTCCAGGATGACGGCCTCCACCATGGTTTTTCTGGAGCACTCCCACCGTCTGGTTGCTTCCGGCGTTGGACTGATCACCTTAGGCGTGGCCGCGCTTGTTTGGTTGACCCAAACCGAGCGTTTGGCCAGGCGCCTGGCTTTGGCGGCGGTTTTTCTGGTGATTGCCCAAGGAGTTTTAGGAGGGCAACGGGTGATTCAGGTTTCCTGGGTTTTGGGATTGATGCACGGCTGTCTGGCCCAACTCTTTCTTTTGGTGGCCGGCAGTCTGGCGCTGGTCCTCTCGGGGTTTTGGCGAAATCCGGGTCGGGCCGATGATGATTCGATGTCGAGAGCCCGCATGATCTTGGTTTTAAGCGGAGTGGCTTTTTTACAAACCATTCTGGGAGCCGTGATGCGCCATGAAGGACCGGGATTTTTGGCCATTCCTGATTTTCCCAAAATCTACGGATCGTGGTGGCCCGCGTTCTGGGACTCGGCTGTTTTACAGCAGATCAACCAAATGCGTGCCACAGAACTTCAATGGCCCGCCACCAGCTCCTCCCTGATTCTTTGCCAGATCCTTCATCGCTCTTTGGGTTTGATTCTGGCGGTTGGAATGGTCGTGGGATCGCTCTGGAGCGTTCGCTCGGTCTCGACGCCCGCGTGGTGGCGGAGGGGAGTGACGGGGTGGGCTGCCTTGGCTCTTCTCCAAATGATGCTGGGCATTTCCGTGATCTGGACCGGAAGGTTGCCGGAACTGGCCACACTCCATGTTCTCTTTGGGGCCGGACTCCTTTTGACTGGCTGCTTGTTGGGGTTGGCCTCGTGGAGAAGTGCTTATCCGCCGACCCACAGGGAATTGCCTGTTTTCGGTTCTAAGAAAAAGGCACAAGTTCGATGAGTGCGGTGGGTAGCATCAGTTCCGCCACCGGGCTTTCCGGAATCAAGGCTTGGCTGGGCGACTGGGCGGAGTTGATGAAGGCGCGTTTGTCCCTCCTGGTTCTTTTGACGACCCTGGTCGGCCTCTATTGCGGATCAGGAGGGCAGTTGGAGCTCTGGCGCACCGTTTTCACCCTTCTGGGGACCTCCTTGGTGGCGGCGGCCGCAGCTACCCTGAACGAGTGGATCGAGCGGGATCTGGATGCAAGAATGATCCGCACCGCCCAAAGGCCTTTGCCCACCGGACGAATCAGTCCGGATGAGGCTCTGGTGGGTGGGGCTATCATGGCAGGGGTCGGGCTGGGCATTCTTTACTTTGGAGTCAACGCCCCCGTGGCCTTTCTGGCCGGAATGACGGTGGCTCTTTACCTGTTCGTCTACACCCCGATGAAGAAATGGACGGCACTAAATACGCTGGTGGGAGCGGTTCCCGGGGCCATTCCGCCTCTGATCGGATTCGCTGCCGGTCGTGGAAATCTTGGGCTGGAGGGGTGGGCTCTGTTCTCGATTCTTTTTCTTTGGCAGATTCCCCACTTTTTGGCGATTGCCTGGCGTCATCGGGAGGATTACCGCCGGGCAGGTTTCCGGATGTTGCCTTGCCGCGATGAACAGGGGAGGGTTACGGGTTTGGTGGCCTTGGTGTATTGCCTCGCCCTTTTGGCGGCCTCGATCTGGCCGGTCTATCTACAATCGGCGGGTCTTGGGTATGCGGTAGGGGCGGTGGTGCTGGGAGGTGCTTTTGCCTTTTTGGCGGGCAGTTTTGCATGGAAGCCAAGTATGGCCTCTGCCCGGAACCTCTTTTTGGGCTCCATCGCCTATCTTCCCATTCTTTTGATTCTTTTGGTGGTGGACCGGAAATGAGCATGACCCCCCTGCGTAAATCCAACCTGTTGCTGGCAGCGATCCTGTTGATTGCCAGTCTTGCGATGACGGCTTTCTGGATCTATTTCATCATCGCCAAGGAGCCGATCCGGCCCTAAATCGGATTTCCACATGAGCACAGCCACCCTGACTTCCTCCGGCCATGTTCCCGCTTCCGCCGGGGGCCCGCGTTTCACCCTGCCCAAGTTCGGCATGCTCGTGTTTCTGGCTTCCGAAGCCATGCTCTTTGCCGGGCTGATTGGTGGGTACATCGTTTTGCGATTGGCCCAAGGTCCGGGAAACTGGCCACCCCCCGGAGCTCCGGAAATCGGAGTTCGTCTTCCCCCAACGTTCCTGAACTGGGTGATGATCGTGAACACGGTCATCCTGCTTTCCAGTAGCTTAACCTTTCACTGGGGTGAAGTTCGCATGCGTAAGGGAGGTAGTGGCCTGATTGGCTACGCCCTGACCGCGCTGCTGGGTGCCATCTTTCTTGGAGTGCAGGCGTGGGAGTGGCATCACCTCAAAGGGGAGGGGATGTGGTTTGACTCCTATGGAACCTATGGATCCTGCTTTTTCACCATGACCGGCTTCCACGGACTCCACGTGTTTCTCGGACTCTTGGGTGTGCTTTGGGTGGCGGCCCGTGCCGGACTCCGTCAAATGAAGTTGTTTTCAGGCCAGACTCCCAATCCTTCCCACACCTTTGAGGAACTCACCGGCTACTACTGGCACTTCGTGGATGTAGTTTGGATCTTCCTCTACTCGATCCTCTACGTTTTGTAAGAGAGCGGGAGGGGTTCGCCAAGAGCGATCCCGCAGCGTTTAACTGCTTTTTAGGAAAGTTGCGATCACGTGGCCTAAGGCCGCAGGGTCGGTGCAGGACATGGAATCCCCGTGGGCCGGTAAAAAGAGATAGCCGTCCCCATAGGCAGGACCATTCAAGACGCAGGCGTCGGTGTGACACTTGGAGATCTGGGCTTTGGCCGCTTTCAGAGTGTCGATCTTGGAACCATCAGCCTCCCATTTCCAGCCGATGATTTTTACCTTGGGGGCCAAGGTGCGAATCTTGTTGAGAATGCGGGGCGCGGGTTTGAGTTCAATGTGGATCCCTTGCAGATGCCCCGGCCACTTGTCCCGCGAAAGCTTGCGGCCGCTTGGATCGGTGGCGGACGCCAAATCGTAATCCGGCAGGGCCGCCGGAAGAAGGATGGCGGAGAAATTTTCCAAAGAGGTTTTTTGCAGGAGTTTTTCCAGATCATGCACCGTCTGGAATCTCTCGGAGGAATGAAGGCCGGTGGGCAGGGGATGGGTGGAGGCGGTGCCGTACCAGAGGGTGATATGGAGTCCGTGTTTACGAAGGGTTTCCGCCAATAGAACCCCGGTCCGACCGGTGGAGGTGTTGGTCAAGACCCGGGCACGATCCAAAGCGACCGAGGCTGGACCGGCAATCAGAAGAACTTCCATGAGTTCATGCTAGGGTCTTTCCTCCCAAGGGAAACATCAGGCTTGCGCCGGGAGGGCAGAACGCCGAAACCGATAGGTGTACTTATGACCTATTTGGGATTTCATCTGGCCTTCAATCTCCCCGTCTTGGTGGTGCTCTTTTTCCTCTCAGGTCGTGGTATCTGGCCGATGGAGATGGTGCTGGTGATGACCGGGGTGTTGGGAATTGTGGTGGCTTTTACCTCCCCATGGGACAATTGGGCGGTCTCAAGGGGGATTTGGGATTTTCCACCGGAACGCGTTCGATTTCGGGTCGGTCGATTGCCGATCGAAGAGTATGCTTTTTTTGTCATCCAGTCCCTCGAGGTGATGTGGCTGAGCTGGATTTTACTCCGTTGGGTGGAACCCCCTCATGGGGCTCCGCAACCCCGCTGGATTGGGGAGCCACAAGTTCTGCGACAAATCGCCTTTCTTTTGGTTGTCTGGGTTGGATTCGGGGTGGCTCTGCAGAAGTGGCCGGAAAGGGAGAGGCGAATTCACTACGCCTGGCACCTGCTCTATTGGTTTCTCCCCGTGGTGGCCTTGCAGTGGATCGTGGCCGGTCCGATGCTCCGCGCTTATGCGTTCCATGTTTGGGTGCCCACCCTGACCATCGGCACCTATCTTTGTCTGGCTGACTGGTATGCCATTCGGCAGGGAATCTGGTTTTTTGACCCCAAACAGATCACGGGAATGAAAATCGGTGGAATCATGCCTTGGGAGGAAGCGGCCTTTTTTTACATCACCAGCCTGCTGGTATCCCAAACCTTCCTGATTCTCTTGCCCCCCGGACTGCGCTAATCGACCGGCTTGGGTCGATTCGAGCTATCTCTTAAAGCTTGGGCTCGTTGCCCGGCTTCCACTTGATGTTACAGCCAAGGCTCGGGATTTGGGGAGAGGGCATGGGTTTTTTGGCCAAGATGGCATCCATTGCGGCCCGCAGGTCCTGACCTGTGGCGACCTGGTCGCTTTTGGGGCGGGTGGGATCCATTTGTCCGGCATAGGCAAGATTTCCAGCGGCATCCAAAAGAAAGAAATCCGGGGTACAGGCGGCGTGCCAAGCATGGGCTACCTCCTGGCTCTCATCCACCAGATAGGGAAAGTTCCAGCCGGCCTCCCGGGCAAACGCGGGCATTTTTGCGGGGGCGTCGTCCGGATACTGGTTGATGTCGTTCGAGTTGATTGCGACAAAAGCCACCCCTTTTTTGGCGTACTCTGCGGAGAGTTCACCAAGCTTCGTGCGAACGTGGATCACGTAAGGGCAGTGATTGCAGGCGAAAACCACCACCATGGGTCGTCCGGCAGCAATCTCATCGCTCGTCCAAAACTTTCCATGGGCGTCGGGCAACCGGAATTTGGGAGCCGGGGAGCATAAGGGAAGTCGCTGAGAGGAGGGGGTGCGGGCCATACTTATTTCACCACGGCACTCTTGGCCGGTTCCTTGTCCTTGGCGATGGTGGAATTTTTGAGCGCGGACTGGATGTTCAGCCAGTCGGACATGATGTGGAGCGCTTCCTTGAGCTCGATACTTTCCGTCAGGTCGACGGCATCGGTGACTCCTTCGGATTCCCCGTCGGCGGAGTCTTCCAGCGTGGGCTTCTTCTTTTTCGGATCCTTGTCGGACAGGGTGACACCTTTTTTGGCGTCGATCATCAACCGGGCGACAGGCTTCGAGACCTTATTGATTTCATCCTCGAGCTTCTTCCTTTCCTCGTTGCGCTGATCTTCCAGGCGCTTCTCCTCAAGCCTTGAGGTTTCATTCAGGGAAATCGTGCCGGATTCGAGGCGGGCGCGGATCTTGTCGATATCCTTTTGGAGAAACTCCATATCCTTGTCCGCCGCCAAGCGCTCCTTGGATTTCTCTCCCAGGATAACGCGGAGCGATGGATCAATCGCCAGCGAATCGAAATGGCTTGGGCCGATCTCATCCCAGGGAAGGGCGTTCGGCAGATCCGACTCCCCGATCTTCATATAATCCAGGGGGGAGGGGATGGAGATGTCGGGAATCACGCCCCGGTTCTGGGTGGAGTGACCGTTGGGGAGATAGAACTTTTGGATAGTGAGTTTCATGGCCCCAGCCTGGGGTTGGGAGTGATCCGGTTTCTGGAGAAAACGCCCCAATTCGACCACCGCTTGGACCGTGCCTTTCCCGTGGGTGCTCTTTTCTCCCACCACCAGAGCCCGTCCGTAGTTTTGCAGGGCCCCGGCGGTAATTTCCGAAGCCGAGGCGCTACGACGACCCGTGAGCACCATGAGGGGTCCCTGATAAATCTCCCCAGGATTATCGTCCGTTCGTTGGATGACGGTGCCTTTTCCATCTTTCACCTGCACGACCGGACCTTGATCGATAAACAGGCCGGTCAAAGCCACCGCCTCATCGAGCAGTCCTCCGCCGTTTTTGCGGAGATCCAATATCACCCCATCGACCTGGGCTTGGTTGAGCTTTTTGAGCAGGGTCTCGACATCCTGGGAGGTGGAGTTGGGGGTGGCTCCGTTTCCGCTTTTAGAGGAGTCGGCCCCTCCGACTTCGCCGTAAAAGCTGGGTAAGTCGATCACCCCGATTCGCCAAGCATCCGTCTTGGGGTCGGGGATCGGGAGCTTGGGACTGCCGTCGGCCGCGGTGGTTCCGGAGGAAAATCGGTCTTTTAGTTGGGCCCACCACGAATCACTGGCTTTTTGGGTTTCCGCGGAGGCATTTTTTTTCGGGAGATCCGTTGGATTGAGGGCGGTCTTGGGAATGTCGTATATCGATGCACTGGCCTGTTGGGCAGCCAGTTTGACTTCATCGCGGGTGATCTGGATTTCGCGCTGCTCTCCCGCGCTACTGCCAGCCGGATTCACCTGAAGCCGGACGATCGTCTTTTTGGGGCCACGAATCTTCTTCACCGCGTTGCGGAGTTTCATGTCCACAATATCCTCGAAGGGACCGTCGCCTTGGGCGACTCCGATGATTTTATCGCCGACCTTCAATCGTCCATCCAGGTCGGCCGGACCGCCCGGAACCAACTCCTTGATGACGCAGTACCCGTCCTCGGAAGCCAGAACTGCTCCGATGCCGCAAAGAGCCAGTTTAATGCCGATGGAGAAGTCCTCCAGGGTGGAGGGGCTCATGAAACTGGAGTGGGGATCGTACAAACTGGCCAAGGCGGTGAGGTACATTTGTGAAATTTCCTCGTTGTCGTAGTCATCCAGGTTTTTGACCAGCCGGTCATAACGCTTGGTCACGGTGGCGAGGGGATCGTCGGCCGTTTTGGATTTCTCTTTGGCTGGTTTTTTCTGGGTGAGGAGTTTTTCCCTGAGGAGATCAAACTTCAGACGACGTTCCCAGAGTTCGTCGGCCGCGGCCTGATCCGCCGGCCAACCGACCTTGGATCGATCGAGTTCGTAACTTTGCTCGCTGGAAAAGTCGAAGGGGAGATTGAGCCGCTTTTTGATCCACTCGAGACGGGCCCGAACCCGCTCGTTGAAGCCGGCAAAGATCTCGTAGGCAGGAGTGATGTTTCCGGCCTGGGTCAGTTGGGCCAATTGGGGGGCGAAGGTGTCTTGATAGGCTTTGAGATCACTGTTGAGAAAGAAGGCGTGGTTGTAGTCGAGAGCCTCCATGTAGTTCTTGATCCAATTGCGGGCCCGCTCCTCCGTCAGGGGCCGGCCGGCAAAGTGATGATCCTGCAGAAGTTTCTGAACCAGAATCGCCGTTGGTTCACCGCCGGGCTTGGCTTTGGGTAGATCGGCAAGGCCGGTCGATAGGCCAACAAAAGCAAGCAAGGCCCATCGCAAAACTAAGGAACGAAGAAACAAGCGCATGTTTGCAATATAGCGCAAGTTGAGCCTCACGCACTTCAAATGGAAAAAGTAGTCACGATGTATGAAAGGCGAAACGATCCATGCAAAGCGTTTTCCGACAACAGGATAGCGAATCAGTAACCTAGTAATTCAAGCTGTTGCAAAACTTCCTTCTGCATGCGCTTGGCAACCTTTAAGACACCGTTGCATTTTAGGATGATTTCGAGATGGCCCTTGGCACCACGCCTCCATTGTTTGATCTGATGGCGCGCCACGATCAATCCTCGTGAAATTTCGAGGGTAAACCCCGCAGGCAGACTATTCTTAAAATTGTGAAAGGTGGATCGGACCAACCCTTTGCCCGCCGTGGAGCAAACTTCCACATAATTCTCATTGGCTCTTGCCCAAAAGATGTCGGAGATGGTGAGCGGGGTTGAGAGACCGTTGATATCAATTTGAATCCCGGGGTTTTCCCTTAACGAACGAAGAAGGATATGGTCGCGGGCACGGCGAACTGCGAGCGCAAGCCGTTTTTCCTCCACCGGCTTGAGAATGTAGTCGGCTAGATCCATGGAGAATCCTTTCGCTGCATGCTGGGAAAACGCTGTCACCGCGACCACTGCGGGAATCCTTTCCACCTCGGTGAGCACCCTAAATCCATCGCCATCGGTAAGATTCATGTCCAGGAAGACCACATCCGGCCTTTTCGCATTGATGACTTGACGAGCCTCCTTGGCACTACTTGCCTCACCCACGATTCTTACCTCGGACATTTTGCTTAAAAGTTCGGAAAGATCCTGGCGGCAGTATTCCTCATCATCCACCAGCACAGCCTGCAGAACCTTTTTCATGCGGAGGCGTTCGCGGCGAGATGAACCCGCGCCTCCACTCTCTCGCCCGGAAGTTGGGTTATTTCGATCCCGGAATCCGGATGATGGATGAGCTTAAGCTGCTGACGGAGGAGGGAAAGTCCCCCGGGGGCATCTCCTTTTCCCTGATCGCGTATTTTTCCTGGGTTTCGCACGAAGATGTCGACGGACTGATCCCTGTTCTTACGACACTGCAGCTCAATGGTCATTTTGCCATAAGGATCGAAGGCTCCATGTTTGACGGCGTTCTCGATGAGGGTGATGAGGGAGAGTGGGGGAAGAAACGTGTTGGATTCAAAGGGTTCGATCGAATGTTGAAGGGATAATTTTCTTCCCCGCAGGGATTCCAGATGCAAGTAGTCCTCACAGATTTCAATCTCATGCTGCAAAGTGATCAGGGTGCTCGTCTGGGAGTCGACCACGGCGCGGAGGAATTTTGCCAAACGGCCCGTAAAATCCCGTGCCAGGTCGGGATTGGCCTTGATCATCCCTCGGAGGCCAGTGAGACAATTGAAGATCAGGTGGGGATTGAGATGTGCCCGCAGGGCCTGAATTTCCAGGTTGGCAATTTCCGCCCTGGCCTCGGCAGCCCGCCGTTTGGATCGCTCGGCTTGGCTCTGAAGAATCCCGGTGATCCCCAGGGGCTCTCCCTGCTGTCCCCTATCGGTGACGGTCCAGTGGGAAACATATCCCGGATGACGGGAATCCTTGGCGTAAACCGGCATATTCCCTGTGGGTAATTGAGCCTCGAAAAGGAGGAGAGGGGTTTTGAGATTTTCGGCAACCTTGGGATTAAAAAACTGAATCCCGTCTTTTTGTGTCCAAGTCCAGAAGCTGGAATCCAGCGCCTGCATCACCAAGTCGTCTTGCTCCGCTCTCCGGCGGAGTTCGTCGGAAGCCGCCCCCAAAGGCAAAATGGTCAGGCAAAGGGTCGTCAGAATCCCGATCTGTTCCAGCGCCTCTTCCAACATCGTGGGTGGTGGAAGTGTCCGGTTGAGCGGGGAATCCACCTTGAGCGTGTTCATAAAACTGATGGAGGCCTGAAGATGTCTTTCGTTAAGCAACTGAGAGAGCGGGCGACTGTTGGGAACGTCGAAGGCAAAATAGACAAATGAGGTTAACAGGCAGAGAAGGGAGGCTCCCCGGAAGCCGGTGGACCAGATTCCCCAAACAATCAGCGGAATAATCAGCACGGAGGTCATGCGAATGTAGGACGGAAACTCTTCCGCATGAAAAAGCCAAAGCGCGGAGCTTACGGTCACGAGAAGAAATAGAAGCTTGCGCCCCTTGGGTCCTGACCACTGGTAAAATCGGATATCCCGCCAAACCAGGATCAGTGGCGTGATCAGCATGATTCCCGTGGCATTTCCGAGCCAAAAGACAAGCACCTCACCCGCAAATCGTTCGGACGGGACTACCTTGGCCCATAGTAGGGAGGTTTGGACAATCCAAGCGCTGCAGGCTGCAGGAATCCATGGGGCGAGCAGCAGAAACCAACCCACGCTGGTGACCTTGTTGAATTTGTAGTCGAACTTTCGAATCGCCAAACGAAGCAGCGTCCAAGCCACGGCAGTTTCGGTGACATTTCCCAAGGGCAGGACGAAAGCAATCCAGGAGGGCGTGGTGGACCATAGGGTATAGTTCGGCAGCGCAAGGCCTAGATAGACCCCCAGAAGCATCCACGGCCCCCGCAAGATGCAAGCCGCCAACGCAGCTCCGGATGCCGGCCAGAACGGGGCCGACCATACGGGATAAATCGATTGGATGGATAGCGTGACGTAAGCCAAAAAAAATTGCGCGGCCGCTGTGATGATAATTCCGAAGAATATGGAGCGAACGTCGCTCCATTTATTCCAGTTAGAAAGCATAATAGTCCATAAATAGACACTTAAAGAGGCTGTAGTAGTGCCGTTTGTCACAAAAATTGACCCATTTGTCACACATTATTTTAAGTGTGCGCGAATGCGTGAAAGATAGAAATCGTTTAAGTTTCCTATGATTAATGCTCCATATTCGTTCCATCTTCTGGAGGACCGACCGATACTTTGCTCGGCGCTTATGGGTTGCATTCGGGGTGGGTGTGGGGGCGAGTTTACACAGTTCAATGATTACGCGGATCTGGCAAAAAATATGCACCCCGATTCGATTTGTTTTCTGGCGGTCCAC